>NZ_CANMKV010000023.1 GCF_947498635.1 uncultured Microbulbifer sp.
TTGGAGCGGGAAACCGGGTTCGAACCGGCGACCTCAACCTTGGCAAGGTTGCGCTCTACCAACTGAGCTATTCCCGCGTGGCATCCCCAAGGGGAGTCGAACCCCTGTTACCGCCGTGAAAGGGCGGTGTCCTAGGCCTCTAGACGATGGGGACCCAGAATCACCTCTGTCGTTTCGCTCCGCCTTAAAGTGTAGCTCTGCGTCAGAAGTGGGGCGCATTCTATGTACCGTTCGGGATACTGTCAACACCCGAACTGCATTTTTTTTCTTTTATTGTCAGGCACTTACCTAACCTGATGGAATTCGGGTGGGAGAATTTGGGCGACTGGTGGCCCCACCGCCCTGAATTCTGGCATCTTCATGCAGCACCTCAAGAAATTCACGTATGCGCTTGGCGTTGGCGCCCAAATCACTCACTCCCTCACGGGAACTGGATCGCACATCTACCCTCGAACCGCCATCCTCATCCGCTCGCACCCGCACCACGATATCATCGGTGAAACCCAGCAGCAGTGTGCGGTCGGTTGCTTCAATATGGCCCTTCTCAGGCTCGTAGGACACAATCCTCCAACCCAGCTCCCTGGCCACCTGAGCGGCCAACTGAGTGGCTCGCTCAATCGGCAGGTGCACATGCAAGGGGTTGATATCGGCATAGACATCAGCTCCACGCTGTAATCGCGCCACCGATTCCCCACCATACTCGGCGCTGTTATCTCCGGGCTTGCGCAAAGCCAACACCGCCTGGTAGCGCGGAGGGTTACGGGTATCGGTAGTGATATCGTGGATTCTCGGCACACTGAAATTGTCCTTACCCACGGTAATCAGGGGCACAGCCAGCGGCAGCAGACCCAGCAGTGTCGCCCAGAGGGCATTGCTACGCGTCTGCGCACTGTGCTTTCGCATACCCCAGACAAACACAAATAGACTTACCAGCGCGATGGCGAGTGCCGCCATCCCCGCATAGGTAAACACCTTGAACACCACACTGAAACGCAGCAACTCAAGCCTCAGCGCCAGGCCGGCGAACACAATGAGCGCAAGCAACCCCCACTGCATCCTCAACAGCCAGCGACTCCAGTGTATTTTGCTCACTCACCCTCCCCTTCTGCAGAATCTTCATAGTCCAGCGTCACGGATAGGGAATTCACGCAATAGCGCAGGCCCGTCTCAGTGGGCCCATCCTCAAATACATGCCCCAAATGGCTATCACACTGGCTACAGCGAATTTCAACCCGCTGCATACCAAAACTGCTATCCGCCTGTTCCCGCACTATCCCCCTAGCAAACTCCGCATCGAAGCTGGGCCAGCCACAATGACTCTGAAATTTAGCACTGGAATCAAACAAAACCTCACCGCAGCAACGGCAGCGATACACTCCATCGTCAAAAACATCCCAATATTCGCCACTAAACGGCGGCTCTGTCCCTCCCTTGCGACAGACCTCAAACTCCTCATCTGTTAGCTGTTCGCGCCAGTAGTTATCGTCTTTCGGTTTTGACATACTCTCTCGTTCCGTTTTTATCGTTCCCGCAGGAGCGGCAGTCGCCGCCAGTAAACGCCCCGCCTATCGCGCAGCTCGCTCGCGGCCCAGGCCGCTCCTGCCCATTTACAGGGCTGCCGCACCACCATGAAGGACATCCAAAAATCTGAAAAACTGCACGGCGTCTGCTACGAGATTCGCGGTCCGGTCATGGAACAGGCCCAACGCATGGAGGAGGAAGGCCACCGCATTCTCAAGCTGAACATCGGCAACCCCGCCCCCTTCGGCTTTAACGCCCCGGACGAGATTATCCAGGACGTCATCCACAACCTCTCCCAGGCACAAGGTTATGTGGAGTCCAAGGGCCTCTTCGCCGCACGCAAAGCCATTATGCAAGAGTGCCAGACCCTGGGTATCCAGGGGGTTGAAATTGACGACATCTACCTTGGCAACGGCGTCTCCGAATTGATTTCGATGGCCACCCAGGCGCTGCTCAATAATGGCGATGAGCTGCTGCTGCCCATGCCCAACTACCCCCTGTGGATGGCAGCCACCAACCTCGCCGGCGCCAACCCAGTGCTGTACCGCTGCGACGAGGAGTCTGACTGGCTGCCGGATATCGAGGATATCAAAGCAAAGATCACCTCCCGCACCCGCGGTATCGTGGTAATCAACCCGAACAACCCCACCGGGGCTATTTACCCAAAGGCCCTACTGGAAGACATTGTAGAGGTGGCGCGCAGCCACAACCTGGTGATTTTTGCCGACGAAATCTATAGCAAAATTCTCTACGATGACGCAGAGTTCACCCCCATGGCCAAACTGGCCCCGGACGTACTCTGCCTGAGCTTTAACGGACTATCGAAATCTTACCGCCTGGCCGGCTTTCGCTCGGGTTGGATGATCGTGAGTGGCACCAAGGAGCGCGCACAGGGCTTTATTGAGGGTATGGATATGCTCTCCTCGATGCGGCTGTGTGGCAATGTGCCGGCGATGTTTGCCGTACAGACCGCGCTGGGCGGCTACCAGAGCATCAACGACCTGGTGCTGCCCGGTGGACGTCTGCGCCAACAGAGAGACCTTGCCCACCGCATGCTCAACGATATTCCCGGCGTCAGTTGCGTCAAACCCAGCGGCGCCATCTACCTGTTCCCCAAATTGCACCTGAACCATCACAAAATCGAAAGCGACGAACGGCTGGTACTGGAATTCCTGCGCCAGGAAAAAATTCTGTTGGTGCAGGGCAGCGCTTTCCACTGGGATGCGCCCGACCACCTGCGCATTGTTTTTCTACCCCGCGTCGATGACCTCTCCCACGCCATTGAACGGCTCGGCTACTTTTTGGAGCAGTATTCCCGCTGATGTTGGACGATCTACATATTCACGATTTCTACCGCGACACCGGCAGAATTCTCTTGGCGTTGTTTGGGCAGTTTCCTATGCCCTCCACCATTTACGTAGAGGATATCTCCGGGCCCGATACACCGGACGAATTTGGCCTGCACGCGCCGCGGCATTTGGCCTGCCTGGGCGCCATAAGCTGGTTAAAACAGAGCGGCTATATCCACTTTTCCCAGCTGGTGCGGCAAGAGGCTGCGGAGGAAGCCGTGCTCAGTCACCGGGGGTTTCTTCTGATGATTCATTCCGAGGAGGAATCCGGACAGAGCAACGCTCAGCTACTCAATAGTGCGGTGCGCGGCGGTTCTTCGGCAAAATTACAGGCGCTGGTGGAGCGCCTGATGCGCGAATTTGCCAATCTTTAAAACGTGGCAAGCCGCGGATGTTCGGGCGTGGTCGCTATTTCTGGCGGCGGTATTTAACGTGCAACATTTTTAATGCGGCATCCGGGTCCCGATCCGGGAAATCCGGGTTTTGCGCCAATCGTGCCACCACTTCATAGCCACTATCGGCGCCGAGTATCAACTCGCGAAAATGTACCTCATTGTGTCGCGGCGAATTGATCACCATCAGCAGGTCCGCTTCATCGGCAAGACAGGCGGGCAACTGTTGCAATAATTTTTCATAGTTATGACTCACATCGAAACGACCCTTCTGGCGCGTGGGCGGATCCACCACGGCAAGTTCAAAAGGCCCTCTGCGATCAAAGCGCTTGAACTGACGCAGCGCATCAAACTGCAGGAATTGAATACCCCGCAGAGATAATCCGTTCACCTCGTGATTTTCACGGCCGCGATTTAATACACCCCGATTCACATCCACATTGACGATCTCGATATCGCCGGCGGCGCGGGCCACAGTGGAAAAAGCGCAGGTGAAGGCGAACAGGTTCAGCATTTTCACCGACGGCCGCCCTGCACGGCTGCGCACCTGTTCTTCAATCCAGGCGCGGCCGGGCTCGATATCCAGGAAAAAACCCACATTCTGCCGATCAAAGGTCAGTGGGAATTTCAATGTATCTCGTAGCGCCACCGGCGCTGTTACCGGCTCACCACACTGCCATTGCAGCGGTGCACCGGGCTGATAGCGACGCTGTGCGGCCACACCCTGATAACCGTGAGACTCCGCCATTTGCCAAAGTTGCTCGCACAGCTCCCCCTCACCGGCGTACTCCTCAAAAAAAGTCACCAGCAGTGCGGGGAAAAAGCTGTCGATACAAACCTGCTCCAGTCCCTCAAAACAACGGCCGCGACCGTGGAACAGACGGCGGCTGTCACCGCCACCCGATACTAATTTGGACTCAACCTGCTCCAGGAGCCGCTGCCAATCGGTAGACACTCAGATTTCTCCATTACTCAAGGGGTAGAGGATTGCATCCCGGTAGCCTGTAACCACCCGGATAAAACCACTCCACTGTCGATCTAGCTCGGGGTCACCGCTATCCACCAACAGGGGGCGCCCTCCGAGTTCGCTTATCTTGGTTTTGGTGGCAACAACCAGCAGATTTTCGCGGCCCACCTCCCGCAAAACTCGGGGTGAAAACTGCTGGTTGCCACGGCCGATTAAATGGCCCTGACCGCCGATGGCGGTGAGAATAATTTTTACCGCACCTGTTTTCAGTCCGCTGTTGTGTGCAGCAATCGCCGCCTCAATCTGCGGGGCACTCACATCGGTCTGAATTAGGATGCCATCACACAGCAGGTCCACTCCCAGCAAAGTGCCCTCACAACCCAACTCATTTAAAACCGCCAGAGTGGTAGAACCGGGACCAACGATATACAAGATGCCCGGCTCCAACGCCTCAACAATATCGGCGGCAATATCCGCTACCGCTAGCGCCTCGACCTCGCGCCCGGCATTTTTTACCGCCTGAAGGAAATGCCCCTCCTGAGGCACAAGCAGCTCACCATAATGACAGGTACTCACCCGCCCCTGGCGAAAACTACTCTCGTCGATATCCCGCACCTCGCGCTCGCACACATCTACCAGCTCACCCGCGAGCAATTTACGCAACACTTCTCCACCCGCTTTGGGGGAAATAGCAAAACAGGCAGAGTGCATTTTGACGCCAGCGGGAATGCCCAGCACAGGGAAGTTATCCCCCAATGCATTGGTAATATTGCGCGCAGTGCCATCACCACCGATAAACACGATCAGGTCGGCACCAGCATCGCGAATCGCCGCTGCGGCTCTCTCGGTATCTGCGGATTTTGATGGGGTGGTTTCAGCAGCTCCCACCTCATACACGGCAAACCCCAGCTCGCGAGCAATATCCGCACCCATGTCGCCAGCAAAACACAGAAGTTCCACCTGCTGTCGAAATGGGCCGAGGGCTTCCAGGGCCGTGGCGGCACGCTGCTGGGATTGCGGTTGTATACCCGCGGCCAGGGCCCGCGCCACTGTCTCAGCCCCATCGCTGCCTTTCAGCCCCGCCGGGCCGCCAACACCAGCCCAGGGATTAATAATCAACCCGAGCTTTTTAACTGGCTGCTCTAATCGCACATCAACCCCAGTACTGCCAATTGTTCTCTATTGTGGTCATCCAGGTTTTGGGCAGAGCCAACATAATGGGAAAATTCCAATCGCTCGGGATATTCTCGGCGCAGGCGATCGAAGGCTTTGGCCATGGGCTCAGCCCCCTCCACCACGGCACGCAGACGATAATCATCACTGCGGGGGTCGTACATCTGCAGCAGCAGATCAGCCACAGGCTCGACTCCCCCGTCAACCTGCGCCCCCACTGTCCCCGCGACAATCCGGGTTTTGGCCGACTCGTCATAAGGTGCACTGGCACTCTCTGGCTGTGCCAAGTCGAGGGCGCTAGACAGTGCCTCGCGGATCATGCGGGTGCCCGCGAGCTTGCCATCCAGGCTGTAGCCGGCGATATGCGGAGTGCCCAAATCGACACGCTGTAGCAACTCAAGATTGATATCCGGTTCGCCCTCCCAGACATCCAATACCGTTTTGAAGCGCCGCCCCTGTCGCAGTTGCTGTAGCAGTACGCGATTGTCAACCACCGCCCCCCGCCCAGCACTGATTAAAACGGCATTATCGCGAATCTGCGCCAACTGGTCGGCACCGATCATATGTAAGCTGGGAAAGCGCCCACCCTTAACCAGCGGCGCGTGCAGGCACACAATATCCTGGCCCAGCACGTGTTCCAGCGGCGAAAAATCCGGGTTTTCCGGCAACCAGGGATCATAGACAGCGCAGGAGGCACCCAATGTGTGTAGGCGCTTCTGTAATAACCCCCCCACATTGCCGCAACCGACGATACCAAAACTACGCCCACGCCAGTCCACTCCCAGGGCGGCCAATGCACAAAACACATACTCCACGACCGAATTGGCATTGCAACCGGGAGCAGCGCTCCAGTAGATGCCATTGCGCTCCATCCAGTCGGTATCAAGGTGATCGGTACCGATGGTACAACTGCCCACAAAGCGTACCGACGTCCCCTCCAGTAAACTCTGATTCACCCGGGTCACTGAACGCACCAGCAAAATATCCGCATCGACCAACTGTTCGCGGGTCAGGGTGCGTCCCGGATAACGTTCCAGGGTGCCCAGGTCACCAAAGTACTGCGCCAGTGCCGGTATATTTTCATCGGCAACAATCTTGAGGCCCGCGCCCTGGATGTGACTCTCACTCATATAAATTCTCCTTCGGCACGCTTCAATGTGCGCTCCATTTTTCCCGCCAGACCGCCGATTCCAAACTCCTCCGCCAAGGCCTTGGCCAGGTGCAGGTCCACCGGCTGCGGATACAGATCCGCCACTTTGACACCCAGGGGGATATTCTCCACAAGGCTTGTCAGGCGCTTGGCCAGACGCAATTGATCGGCATGCTCAACCAGTCGCTGCGCTATTCCTTTTGCCCCCCGGATTGGCAGAGACGCAACACGCTCAGATTGCTCCAGCAGCGCTTCGATATCATCAAAGACCGCCAGCAGGGCTGCGGCGGTCTTGGAGCCCACGCCTGGGACACCGGGTATATCGTCACTGGTATCCCCCACCAAAGCTAAGTAATCGGCCATCTGCGCCGGTCTCACACCGAACTTCTGCTCCAGGGCTGTACTGTCCATATGCCGATCTGCGGCAAAGTCCCACAGAGAGGAAGCGCCTCGCGCCATTAACTGCCCCAGGTCTTTATCGCGACTCACAATAACCGGGGCGTGATTGCGCAACTTGCGCGTGAGAGTGGCGAGCAGATCATCGGCCTCATAACACGCACTGGAAAAACTGGCGATGCCCAGCACCTCCGCCATTTCCCGGCAGGCCACCAACTGAAAGGCCAAGGCTTCATCGGGCAGAGCGCGACTGCATTTATAGTCCGGGTAAAGCGTATTGCGAAAGCAGCTACCCAGGGATTCGTCAAAGGCGCAGGCGATATGGCGCGGTTTCCTCGCCAGGAGGTCCAACAGGAAATTGGTAAAGCCATAAACCGCCTCGGTGCTATAGCCGCTGCGACTGTGCCAATTGGGTGGCAGAGCAAAGTAGTAGCGAAAGATATATACAGACGAATCAATCAGGTAACTGCTCACGATAGCTCCGCCAACTGGTAAGCGCAGCCATACAGGGGGTCTGACTGCTCAAACTCCAAAGCCAGAGCCATGGCAAAAGTACGCGCGCGTGCACTGGGACCCTCGGCACAATAAACCAAGACCTGCTGCCAGATCGCCTCCATGAAACGATCGCTGGGGCCGAGATCACTCTGCAAATTGTCCGCACTGACACGGAAGCGCAAGCCACAGGCTCGCGCGAAAATCCACTCCAACGCCTGAGGCTTTACCTCGACCAGCTCAAACTCGGCCTGCTGCTCGGCGCTGCGCCCATCCGGCGCATACCAGTAGCCATAGTCCGGCAGCTGACGACGCGCTTCTCCGGCCACACACCAATGAGCGGCCTCATGCAGAGCACTGGCGGCATAATCGTGGGTAAATTCCACTTGATGGTAGTCCAGCACTTCCCCCGCAGGCCGATAGTAAGGCTCGGAAAACCCACCACGCAGTCGGGTATTAAGCCCTCTCGGATCCGCAAAACAGCGATTAAAGACCCCTGTAATACGCTCCGCTAAAGATCTGACTTCAGGGGAGTCGTTAGAAACTGGAGCCATTTCTGGGCTGGGAACAGGCAAGATATTCTCCGGGGTACCGCAAAGGCGGGGACTATAACAACGGGGGCGCCGCGATCAAAGCCACGACGCCTCAAGGAGCACTTACCACGCCAGTTGCCTTTCCGCAAATCAACATATACCTTTACTCACAGGGAAGCCGCTGAGCACCCGCCCTTTCAGCGTATTCCCCGAGGAGAGGTCTAAAGCAGTCAAATACCCTCCTGCCCCGGTCTTCCTTCAGAGATAGGGCATTGCCAGTCGCACCTTTATCTGATCGGAGACGGTAAACAACCGGCCCTGCCAGGAGGTGTTCCATGACAGACCACAGCATCAACAATGTGGTTGACCTCTTCACCGGCGAGCCGATCGAAACTTCAGCAGACAGGCGCTTTATCCGCCTTTCGCCGGAGCTCGACGGCTTGGAAATGCTCTACTCCAACAATTCAAGTGGAACAGACCTATACAGCCTAAAAGTGCTCTGCTGGGGACTCAGAGCGAATGGCGAGATTGTAGGCCTCGTTCCGTGGTTAAACGCGATAGTCGCCTGTCCAGATATCAGGGACCCTTTAGACGGACGCTTCGAAGGCTACTACGACCCAGGCATTGAGGAAGTCTTCCACCACCCCCCCATTCACAAAGTCGTCGAGCTGGAGACTGCGGCGGAATACTTTGAGTTTGAAAGCAGCAAAGCCGAGGAAGTACTGCAGGAGATCCCCGATACCATCGGCACCCACGCGGTGTTTATGGACGAGGATCGGGAGAACCTGACGCTGATGGAGGTCATCAGCTGGAGACTGCACACTGATGGCGTTATTCACAGCATGCTGATCGACCACGATGTGGTCGAAACCACCCCGGTGTTGCCGGGGGATCACTGCCTATACCCGGCACAGGAGAGCGAGGGCTTCCGCTATTTCTTCCAACACCATATCGCCAACAAGATCAAATCCGAGGACCCTGAAGCACTGGCCGCCATCGCCGCTCTGGTAACGGCACCATAAAACTTGCGGGTCTGAACAGTCGGATATTGGGACTTTTTTGCGAGCACAGCGCCCCGACCCCGCTCAGCGGGGCCGGGGTCGTACCTTTGACCCGTTATCCAGCTTTCTTAATCCAGTACAAAAACTCGTCCTGCTCCTCTGTATGGTGGACCAGTTCGTAGCCGAGAAACTGGCAGAACTTGGGCACATCCCGCTGGGTCGAGGGATCGGTAGCCATCATTTTCAACACCTCCCCATCGGCGACATTTCGCACCGCGGAGTGCAGCATCATTACGGGTTCCGGGCACAGCAGGCCGCGGGCATCGAGAGTGTGATCAAACTTCATAGGTTTTATTGTGCGCAATTAAGCAGGTTTCGTCACCCGGAAACTGACCGCGGCCTCTACCGGCGACAAGCGCGCTAGAATCCACTAAGGCCCTAGCGTTTTTGGGTATGTGATGATCTATGTATTGATTGAGCGGGAAATTGCCGCCGAGATGCAGAGCAGCTACGAAGAGGCGGCGCGCAGAGTACTCACCTGCGCCTACCGCACCGTTGGCTTTATCGAGGGCCAAACCTATATCGAGAGAGGTAACCCACTGCGCCGCTTTACCCTATCCAAATGGCAATCTGAACTGCATTGGCAACACTGGTACACCAGCGAGGAGCGCCGCGCCCAGATGGCCCAGTTGAGCCCCCTGCTCGTGCAAGAGGAGCGCATCACGATTCTTGAAACCGCCGCATGAACGATACCGATGTATCGACCGCAGACTGCCAGTGCTGGATCTGAGTAAAACCACTGGCGCGACGGGGCTTGAAGTCATGGTCACCATCCCCCAACCATTCAACCTCAATCGTGCCCGCCAATGCATAGGTGGCCACTTCGTCACGGTTACCCAAAGGGTCTCTTTCCCCTTGGACAATGAGCGCTGGGCAGTCGATACCCCGAAGGTGCTCAGTGCGCAGCTTGTCCGGCTTACCCTGGGGGTGAAAGGGGTACCCCAGGCAAATAAGCCCGGCAATCACACCCTCAGCAAAGCGCTCAACAGCGAGTAGGCTAGCCACTCGCCCTCCCAGGGATTTGCCACCAATAAACAGGGGAAGGTCACCCGTAAAGCAACCGATCTGCTCTAGGAAGCACGCCTGCAGCTGGGGCATGGTGTTGGGGGGGCGCTTGCTACCGCCGGTGCGGCGCTGGGCCATATAAGGAAACTCAAAGCGCACCACTTCGATGCCTTTAGCACAGAGCGCCTGGGCAAACGCCTGCATAAAGGCACTGTCCATGGGCGCACCTGCACCGTGGGCGAAAAGGAAACGCGCAAAAGGCACCTCCGGGGTATCGATGATATTTTCAGACATCGGTGGGCAGATCCTGGGCCAGTACCAGGTTGACACTCTCCTCACCGGGTTCAAACCAAATGACCACATCGCCGGACTGCAGCTGCCTGCGCAGGCTCGCTACTTTTTCAGGCAAATCAACATCGCGCTCGCCGTACTCGGTGCCCTCGCGGGTAGCGTATTCTTCCAGTAGGCTCTGCAGGGTGCTGGCGTCCAGCTGTTCAAAGGGAACAATCATACAACTTTCAAATTCGGCTGAAACGGGAGCGACCAAGGCCGCTCCCGGGGTGTTAAACACTATGAGGGATGGGGATTAGAACTCAGGACTTGGGTTTGCGGAAGCGCAGTGTCATACGATCGCTCTCGCCAATAGCCAGATACTTTTCTTTGCCTTCATCGCCCAGGCGCAAGACGGGTGGAAGGGTCCAAACGCCTTTCGGGTGCTTGGCAGTATCTTTCGGGTTGGCGTTAACTTCACTGGCTTCCTCCAGCACAAAGCCGGCCTTTTTAGCCACTTCAATCACATAGTCCTGGGTTACATAACCGCTTTCGACCATATCCTCTTTGCTGGTGCCCACCTTGGCGCGGTGCTCTACCACACCCAAAACGCCGCCGGGTTTTAACGCGGCAAAGAAGCTGGCGAAGGCCTTGTCTTCGTATCCGCGGTACATCCAGTTATGCACATTGCGAAAAGTCACCACCGCATCGGCACTGCCTGCAGGGGCGATTTCACGACCGGTTTGCGGGGAGAACTCAGTCACCTCAACATTTTGATAGGCTTTCTTATTGGCTGCCAGCTTATCTTTAAAGTTCTTCAGGGAGCGCTGGTAATAGGAAGATTCGCTGTCCTCGGGGAAGTGCGCCGCGTAGAGCTTGCCCTTCTCGCCCAGGTAAGGCCCGAGGATTTCGGTGTACCAACCACCTCCTGGAGTGATTTCCACCACGGTCATATCCGGCTCAATCCCGAGAAACTCCAGGGTTTCCGCTGGGTTCCGGTACTGATCGCGAGCGGCAAATTCCTTGCTGCGATGATCCCCCTTGATCGCGGAGTTCAGGTCGGCGGCCTGAGCCCCTCCAGCCAGGGCCAGTGTGCCGGCCAATACCAGTAGGGATTTCTTGATATTCATCGTCATAATCGTTCCTGTGTTGTTATCGTTAATCCAGCTTCGATCGCACGCTGTCGATCTTATCCTGTAAAGACTGATCCCGGTCAATACGAGTTCCCAATTTCAGACTGGTAGTGATGCGATCGGCACCCATAGCATGAACCCGCTCGTGGCAGCGCTTTACGGCTGCCATCACGGCATCCCAGTCCCCCTCGATGTTGGTGCCGTAAGCATGCAGATGGTGAGTAAGCCCGGCCTCAGCCAGTACCTTTTCACATTCCGCAATATACTGGCTAACTGACACCCCCACACCCATGGGAATCACACATAAGTCGGCAATCACCTTCATTGGCAGTCCCTCGCTAAGTTACCTGTTACCGGGGTTAAAAATAATAGCTTTGAGGTTGGACGATAGAGTTATCCGACGAGATCCTATTACAATGACAATTACTCGTCTCTATTGAAGTAAAGGAACACAATATGCAACAGCACCTTGTTATCTCCATGATCTGTGACGATAAGCCCGGTGTAGTTGAAAAGCTTTCTACAGTCATTGCTGATAACGGTGGCAACTGGGAGGACAGTCACATGGCGCACTTCGCCGGTAAATTTGCCGGCATTTTGCGCGTCGCGGTCCACGGAGACAAAGCCCAAAACTTGAAAAACGCCCTCGGCACCCTCTCGGAAGCTGGCTACAACTTGGTCATTGAGGATGCCATTGCGATCACCGCCGCACCCCAGCAGACTCTCACGCTGAAACTGGTCGGTAATGATCGTGCGGGCATTGTGCGCGAAATTGCCCGCACACTCACCGCCCACCATATCAATATGGAGCAGCTGGAAACCACCTACGGCAGCACTCCCTGGAGCGGCGAGCCGCTCTTTAGGGCCGAGTGCACCATCAGTGTGGACGAGGATATGGATCTCGACGGTCTGCGCGATGAACTCGATCAGATCGCCAATGAGTTGGGAGTAGAGATCGACTGCGAGGAGATCGCCACTCCCCTCTAATTGTGGAATAATCCGCAGCCATACAAGACCGGGCGCTCCATGCCCGGCTTCTATCACGTTAGCTAGCCAGAAAGTACCCATCGGGGCGTCCGCCAAGCAATGTTCAAAATCGTTCTATACCAACCGGAAATTGCTCCCAATACCGGCAATATAATTCGCCTCTGCGCCAACACCGGGGCCGAGCTGCACCTGATCGAACCCCTGGGCTTCGATATGGATGACAAGCGACTGCGTCGCGCCGGGCTCGACTACAGCGAATACAGCCGCGTGGTCCGCCACCCCGATTGGCAGGGATTCCTCGATAGCGAAAAGCCGAAGCGGGTACTCGCCCTTTCTACCAAGGGCAAGCGCAGCCATACCGGCATCCAGTATCGAGATGGTGATGCCATTGTGTTTGGCCCCGAAACCCGCGGTCTGCCGGCGGAGTTCTTACAGGCCGTTGGCCCCGATAACACCCTGCGCATTCCCATGCGCGCCGAAAGCCGCAGTATCAATCTGTCCAACTCCGCCGCCATCGTGATCTATGAAGCCTGGCGACAGCTGGACTTCCTCGGCGCCATCGATCAGCAGTAAGAATTTCAATATTTATGCAAAGCTCCCAAGCCCCGATAGGCCTCTTTTACGGCTCCAGTACCTGTTACACAGAAATGGCTGCGGAAAAAATTCGCCAGTGTATTGGGCCTCAGTGGATCGACCTACACAATGTGGGTGAAGCAGATATTGCCCTGGCCGAGGACTACGATTTCCTATTGTTTGGCATTCCCACCTGGGACTACGGTGAACTGCAGGAAGACTGGGAAAATATCTGGGACGACCTGGCGGGGCTTAACTTAGATGGCAAAAAGGCCGCTTTGTTCGGCCTCGGCGACCAGGAGGGCTACCCCCAGTGGTTCCAGGATGCTTTGGGTTATCTGCATGCCCAACTACTTGCCTGTGGCGCTCGAGTCGTCGGTTACTGGCCGGCGGAGGGCTATGAATTTGAAGAATCCAAAGGACTCACAGACGATGGCAGTCAGTTCGTAGGGCTTGCTCTCGATGAAGAAAATGAATTTGACCTCAGCGAGGAACGCATCGAGCGCTGGTGCGCCCAAGTGATGGGCGAGTTTGGCCTGCGAGACAAGATCTAGGGAAGTATCGTTTTGAGCAAGCCCGGCAAACAGGCCGATATCCAGTGGCGAGAAGATGGCCAGCCACTATCCCGTGCCTATGACGATATCTATTTCTCCAGTGCCTCCGGCCTGGAAGAGACACGCTACGTTTTTTTGCAGCAAAATGCCCTGGCGGAACGCTGGGCAAACCTAAATGAGCACGCCACCTTCACTATTGGCGAAACCGGTTTTGGCACCGGGCTCAACTTTCTCGCCGCCTGGGAACTCTGGCAAGAGACCGCCCCCAAAAGCGCCCGCCTACATTTTATTACGGTGGAAAAATCCCCCCTGCATCCCCAGGATTTACGCAGAGCCCTGGCGTTGTGGCCGCAGCTGGAGGCCTTTTCCCAGACATTCATTGATGGCTACCCACCACTGCTGGCCGAGGGTGTACACCGCCTGCAGTTTGGCCCTGTAAGCCTGACTCTGATTATTGGTGAAGCGAGCGAGGCGCTGCAAAGCCTGCGCTTGCAACAGGAGTGCCGGGACCGTTTAGTCGACGCCTGGTTCCTGGACGGTTTTGCCCCAGCTAAAAATCCAGATATGTGGACACCGAAGCTGTTCGGAAACATGGCCAGTTTGAGCCGGCCCGACGCAACCTTTTCCACCTTCACCTGTGCCGGGCTGGTCAAACGCGGGCTGCGCGATGCGGGTTTTGCCCTGCACAAGGTGCCGGGCTTCGGCAGCAAACGGGAAATGCTGTGTGGCACCCTGGAAGCACTTCACCACAACGATTTCAAAACCACGCCTTGGCACCTACCCGCTACCGCACCGCAGCGGCCAGAATCCGTCACCATTATTGGTGGCGGGATCTCCGGCGCCACCATCGCTAGAGCGCTAGCGGAACGCGGCGTGCGAGTACAACTATTTGAGCGGGGACCTGCCCCCGGCAGCGGCGGCTCCGGAAATGACCAGGGCATACTCTACGGAAAACTGTCTCCGAAACCGGGCCCCAATGGCGACTTTAATCTCAACGCCCTGATGTTTGCCCAGCGCTATTATCGCCAATATTGCCCGCAACTCGCGCATTTCAATGGCCTCCTGCAACTGGCGCAGACAGATAAGGAACAACAGCTACAACAGCAGATCAGCGACGCTCTAGCCCTATACCGCGACCAAAATCTTGCCCAGGCAATCAGTGCAGAAGAGGCGAGTACTTTGGCGGGCGTAGCGCTGCCATTTAGCGGTCTGTATTTCCCCGGCGCTGGCTGGCTGGAGCCACAAAAAGTTTGTACTTCCCTGCTCGAACACGAAAATATCACGCGGCAACATTGCCATGAGGTGGAAATGCTCGCTAGACGGCAGGGTCTGTGGCATTTGCGTGCTGCGGGCAAAGACATTGAGGCTGAAACAGTCATTCTCTGTGGGGCCAATGATATCCGTCACTTCGCACCGGCGGCCGTACTGCCCCTGCGCCCTATTCGTGGACAGGTTTCCAGAGCACTCGCCACAGAGGCCTCCTCACAATTACGGATAGCTCTTTGTGGTGAGGGGTATGTCACCCCTGCCCATGAAGGGCGCCAGAGTTTCGGCGCCACTTTTAAACTCAAGGAGAGCGCGACTGAATTGCGTGAGAGTGAACACCGGGAAAACCTGCAAACCTTGTCAGACCTACTCCCGGACCTCGCCGCTGAATTCTCTACCCAGGCATTCACGGGCCGCGCCGCCCTGCGCGCCGCGACACCCGACTACCTGCCCATCGCCGGGCCAATCCCCAACTGGGAATCCCTGCAGAGTACCTATGCCAACCTACGAAAAAACCGCAAGTTGCTGATCGGCGAATTAGCGGATTACCAACCGGGGCTTTATGCCATGGGTGGGCTGGGTTCCCGCGGTTTTACCTATGCGCCCTTGACGGCCGAACTGCTCGCCAGCTGGATAATGGGCGAGGCCCTGCCGGTCAGTGCCGAGCTCGCATTAGCCCTGCATCCGGCGCGCTTTGCCATCCGCGACCTGGGTAAGAATCGTCCGTCAGTTGGCAATTGAGGCATTCCTCAACTTCCCCGGTCGGGCCAGTAAGGTGGCACTTCCGGCTCCACAGGCTACGATTGTTTTCATCGCGGCCTCCACACTCACCCCCGGTAGGATCTCCACGCACTCCTCTGGCACGTGAAAGATAAACCCCGAAGTAGGCACCGGGGCGGTAGGCACATAAACGGTCATTTCCCCATTGTCATGTTGGGAGGTCACAATCGCTGTCACAGAGAGAGGGTTATCGGCTCCGTGGATGCGCACTCTGGCAACCGGCCCAGAAAGTACGCCCTCACCACTACCGCCGATAAATTGCGTAACCAGGTCTTTAATGGTGCTGTACCCAGGAGCCAGGCGGCCAAGCCAACGGTCCACATGCCGATGTAGCCAGTGGCCAATACTGGTTTTCACGAGGAGGCCGATCAAGAAGCAGCTTCCCAGAATCAACGCTATCACCACCAGTCGCGCAAGCGTATCCTTAAACTCTGTATGGGCTTCCAGCCAGACGACGGCAGGCGCGACAACTTCGCTGACTTGGCCAAACAACCACTGGAACAACAGTACAAAAATGGCAATGGGCAACACTACCGCCAAACCACCCAACAGGGTCAAAGTGACAAAGGTTTTTACTCTGGTCATAGATAATTGATGAACCGACTTAAAATTTGCAGCTGGATACCGCTGCTAACATTTTTCCTGCTGCCAATAGCGGCAGAGGCGCAACTCCAGACAACCCCATTCTCCGTCCTGGAGGAACGCCAGCGCGGCGGTGACCACTTCACCCAAGGGCTCTACTTTGACGGCCAGCGCTGGTGGGAAAGCAGCGGTCTCTACCGCCGCTCGTGGCTCGCCGAGTATACCGACCCCGGCGCCAAACCCGTAAGGCGCAAGAGACTGTCGCGCAAGTTATTTGCCGAGGGCCTCACGGTCTTGGGGGAAAAGCTCTATCTGCTGACTTACAAGGCGGGCGAACTGCACATCTACCGCTCCCACGACCTGCAGCATTTGGAGGTCAAGCACTATAAAGGCGATGGTTGGGGCCTCACCAGTGATGGCAAGTACCTAATCATGAGCAATGGGAGTGATGAGTTAACCTTTCGCGATCCCGACACTTTTGAAGTGCAGCGCCGGCTCCGGGTGCACGGCGGCGGGGAGGCCTGGTCCAATCTGAATGAACTGGAATATGCCGAAGGGCGGGTCTGGGCTAATATCTGGCTGGACAGCCGCATAATCGCTATAGACCCTCATAGTGGCGAAGTAATTGGCGCCATTGATCTCGGCCAACTAAACCCCGATATGCCAAATCATCCGGACACTGTGGCCAATGGTATAGCTTGGGACAAAGAACGAAACGGGCTTTGGGTAACCGGGAAATACTGGAAACAGCTGTATCTGATTCGCCCCGCGGGGCTGGGCTTCGACAAGCTGCCCAAACCCGAGCCCGCCGTTAATGCCGGCGATCAATAACCGTCAGCACACCGCCGTTGCGCAGATAATCCATGGAGGAGAGCTGCAGTTGCAGGCGAAACCCATGCCCCTGGCTTTGTAGGCTTACACCACTGAGTCCAGCCTTCCCATCATAAAGCAAAGTCGACTCACCCTTTTCATCCTGCCACTGAATCCCCTCCACATTGCGCATCCCCAAGAGCTCCAGAGTCACGAGAGTAAATTCCTCCGGTAGCGGCTGCAGTTCCACCCGCGCCACGCCAGAAGCCGTCGCCAGGGAAAATGCCAGCTGATTCTCCGGCGCAGGACGCCAGCCCAGGTGGGTATCCGCCACAACCGATTGCGCAAAATTGCGCGGAGTACTGGACGAGCAACCAAGTGGCCCGGCCAGGGCTGCCAACCACAACACAAGAAACACGATCAAAGTGCGCATAGACCTATCCTTAGGCGATCGCTGTGATAGCGTGCGATTATAACCCGTGAATTCCGTCACAACTCTTATGCTGACATTGCATCGTATTTCAAGGCAATACTATCCAATAAACCCGCCGCACAAAGTCGCTACGCGGGGTATACTCCGCCGCCATGAACTCCCCACAACATATTCTCGAACACGTCTTCGGCTACGCCCATTTCCGTGATCCCCAGGAAGCGGTGATCAATACATTAATGAGCGGCGATGATGCCTTAGTGCTGATGCCTACCGGCGGTGGCAAATCCTTGTGCTACCAAATCCCGGCCCTGGCCAGGCCCGGCTGCGGCGTGGTGATCTCCCCACTGATTGCCCTGATGCAAGACCAGGTGGAAGCACTCCAGGAAGCCGGTATCCGAGCCGCCTATCTGAACTCCTCTGTGCCCTACGACGAGGTCCAGGCTATAGAGAGCCAATTGCTGCACGGCGAGCTGGATCTTCTCTATCTCGCCCCCGAGCGCCTGCTGCAAGGGCGCACCCTGTCACTCTTACAGCGCACACAACTATCGTTATTTGCTATTGATGAAGCCCATTGTGTATCCCAGTGGGGTCATGACTTCCGTGCCGATTACCTACAGCTGAGCTGCTTACACGAACAGTTTCCCAGCGTGCCGCGTATCGCTTTAACAGCCACCGCCGACAAACGCACGCGCGCGGAAATTGCCCAGCGTCTCGATCTCGAGGGCGCGCGGCATTTTGTCAGCAGCTTTGACCGCCCGAACATCCAGTACCATATCGAACCCAAAGACAACCAGCGCCGCCAAATCCTCCAATTCCTGAAGAATGGACGAGAGGATCAAGCCGGCGTGGTTTACTGCCTGTCCCGCGCCAAAGTGGAAAATACCGCTGAATGGCTCACTCAACAGGGCTTCACAGCCCTTCCCTACCACGCCGGCCTACCGGCAGAGACTCGCGCTGAGCACCAGCGCCGCTTTCTGAGGGAAGAGGGTGTCATCGTTGTAGCGACCATCGCCTTTGGTATGGGGATAGACAAACCCGATGTGCGCTTTGTTGTTCACCTCGACCTTCCCAAGAGTGTCGAGGCCTATTATCAAGAGACCGGTCGCGCCGGCCGCGATGGCGAGCCCTCGGTGGCACTGTTGTTGTACGGCCTTGAAGATGTAGTCAAGCTTGGGCAGATGGTGGCATCCTCCGAGGGCAGTGAAGAGCACAAGCGCCAAGAGCGCACACGCCTCAATGCCATGCTGGGCCTGTGCGAAATGACCGAGTGCCGGCGCCAGGCACTACTGCACTATTTTGCCGAGACGCTGGAACAGCCCTGCGGAAATTGCGATACCTGCCTGGAATCCCCCGCCACTTGGGATGGCAGCGAAGCTGCGATCAAGCTGCTCTCCTGTGTCTACCGCACCGGCCAGCGCTTTGGCGCCAGCCATGTGATCGACGTACTGCGCGGCTCAGATAATGAGAAAGTACGCAAATTCAGCCACAACCAACTCTCCACCCACGGTATAGGTAAAGAGCTTACCGGCACAGAATGGAGAGCCGTGGTGCGCCAACTGATCGTAAGGGGCTACCTGGAAGTCGAAGGGGAATTTCAGAACCTGACGCTCACAGAAAACTGCCGCCCACTACTGCGTGGGGAGGAAAAGCTGCAGTTGCGCAAGTTGCCCGGCAAAACCCCTCGCGCACAAGCACGCAGCTCAGCAGCAATGGAAGACCTGGAACCCGGTGAGCAGCCCCTATGGGAAGCTCTGCGCAACTGCCGCAAAGAACTGGCTGAAGAGCGTGGCGTTCCTCCCTATGTCGTCTTTCACGATGCCACTCTGCGCGGAATGGTAAAAGCGCACCCACAAACCCGTAGTGAACTGCTTGCAGTCTCCGGCGTGGGAGACAGCAAGCTGGAGCGCTTTGGCGATACCTTCCTCGCCGTGCTCAGGGAATTCCCCAAGCACGTTTGATCGAGCAAACCTGCCTATTAGTCAGTTCACGTGGTATTGGGATGTACCCTCTTCCCGTGAACTTTTCCTCCCTGGGGATACCTGTGTTACAAAGGCACAAAGAGGTAAAAAATAACGTATAAATCCCCAGCGAGAGGAAACCATGAAAGTTATCGGCCACCTGATTAACGGCAAGCTGACGCACAGCGATACCTCCCCCCAACAATCCCGTCTGCAGGATCTCACCAACCCCTCCACCAACGAAGTGATCGGCAGGGTCGCACTGGCCAGCAAAGCCACTGTTGAAGAGGCCATCGCAGCCGCTGAAGCCGCCTACCCCACCTGGCGCAATCTGCCCACGGCCAAACGTGTGCGCATCATGTACCGCCTGCGCGACCTACTGGAAGAGAATGCGGATAAGATCTGTGAGCTGATTACTCAGGAACACGGTAAAGTTCTAAACGATGCGATGGGTGAACTGCAGCGCGGTATTGAGAATATCGAATATGTCTGCTCAGCTCCGGAAATGCTTAAGGGGGAACACAGTAAAAACGTCGGCCCGGCAATCGACTCCTGGAGTGAATTTCAGCCTCTAGGCGTCTGCGCAGGTATCACACCCTTTAACTTTCCCGCCATGGTGCCCCTGTGGATGTGGCCAATGGCTATTGCCTGTGGCAACACCTTTATCTTAAAACCCTCTGAGCGTACCCCGTCCTGTGCGCTATTTATCGCCGAACTGGGAATTGAGGCGGGCATACCCGCCGGTGTATTGAATGTCGTTAACGGCGATAAAGAAGCTGTAGACACCCTCCTGACCGACAGGCGTATTCAGGCAGCAAGTTTTGTCGGCTCCACACCGATTGCGGAGTATGTGTACACCACCGGCACAGCCCGCGGTAAAAGAGTTCAGGCTTTTGGGGGGGCGAAAAACCACGCTATCGTAATGCCAGACGCAGATCTAGATAACGCCGTCGCCGCATTAATGGGCGCGGCCTACGGTTCTTGTGGCGAGCGCTGTATGGCAATTTCCGTCGCCGTTGCGGTGGGCGATGACACCGCCAACACGCTCGTCGCTAAACTTCAGGCGCAGATCGCCCAGCTTAAAGTGGGCGATGGAATGGACAACCAAAACGATATGGGCCCCCTGGTAACCAAAGCCCATCTGAATAAAGTCCAGGGCCTGATCACTGCCGGTATTGAGGAGGGCGCGGAACTAGTAGTAGATGGCCGCAACCTGAAGGTGCCAGGTTATGAAAATGGCAATTATCTGGGAGCCTGCCTGTTTGACCGTGTCACTGCAGAAATGCACATACACAGCTGTGAAATATTTGGCCCGGTACTGTGTGTCATGCGTGTCGACACCATGCAAGAAGCGATGGATATCATCAATAACCATGAATACGGCAATGGTACCTGTCTGTTCACTCGTGACGGGGAAGCTGCGCGCTACTTTAGTGACAACATCAAAGTAGGCATGGTCGGTATCAATGTTCCGCTGCCGGTTCCCGTCGCGCACCATAGTTTCGGCGGCTGGAAACGCTCACTATTTGGAGACCTACATGCTTACGGGCCCGATTCTGTCCGGTTTTATACTAAGCGTAAAACCATCACTCAGCGCTGGCCAGCAAGCGGGGTAAGAGAGGGAATCCAATTCAGCTTCCCCAGTAATAGCTAACGTGATTGAGCAATCATGGGGCGGAAACCGCCCCTACGACAGTTAAAACTGCAAGAAACCAAAATTAATAGCCAGCCGCCCTTGATGTATTGGCAATCAACCAAGCCTTTAAAATTTCAAGGAGTAGATATGATCCGCACATTCAACACCAAGATAAAACTTACATTATTAGCGCCGCCCTTATTTTCCCTACTCATTGTTTTTTCAACAGCTACAGCACTAGCGCAAAGTGCAACACTGAAAAAATGCCAAAGCTGGAACGATAAGATTGAAAGCTACCAGGAAAAAAGAAAAGAGGGCGGATCCGGAAAAGAAATGGATCGCTGGAAAAGAAAGATACGCCAACACAGAGACAAGTTTAGAAAGAACAAATGCAATAGATATGGAAGAAAGTTGAATTAATAATTCACTGCAACCACACAATCTAAAAAAACATCAAAATCAAAAATATATAGCCTTACTAAAAATAAAAAAGGGCGCACTGCGCCCTTTTTCAAAGGATAAGTTGGATTACCAGTGGAAATCGAACTTATAGCCTACACCGATATTAAACACCCAGGGATCAAATTCGTAGTCGCCTCCAAATCTGTGTTCCCAAAAACGATTAAAATCATCATCATCATCATCGAAGTTTCGATAGAAAGTATTCACTTCGACATCGGTATCAACATCATAGTAAATAGCAGCCAAGTTAATCAGCCAGCTACTATCGTGGCCAAAGGTGAAATCTACACCAATCTGCCACGTATAACCCCAGCTATCGCCAAAGTTTACGCTACCGTGCCAGTCGCGGAACTCTAGGTCATCATTATCATTACGATGCCAAAAACCCCAGTTCCTGAGGCGCTCATCGCTGAAGTCGGTATAGTTAATACCAATGCCCATATAAGGCTGAACCAAGCAACTGGGATCCAGTGGATACCAGTTCAGGTATGCAGCCGTCGTTTGGGGCTTCCAGCGAGCGAAATCACCTCGACGATGATTAAATAAAAGGTCATCATCCCAATCATCATCATAGAAACGATAGAGCCAGGGGTTGCGATCACCACCAGTATGGCGATCACCTTGTTGATAGCTCAAGGAGACACCCCAGTGGTCCATTGGCTTCCACTCGGCATTAATAAACCAACCCCACTCACTATCCGGATCAAGGTTGGCACGGAAGGCACCCCAATCACGGAAGCGCTCGTAATCGTCATCATCATCATCATAAAAGCGAAGCCACCGATCAGCAAAGGTTACATTGTCTGAGTTTGGTGACCAGTAAGCTCCGCCAATCCGAATCTTGAACTCCTGGGTTGGAGGTGGTGGTGGGGCATAGCCAGCAGGTCCTGCCGAAGCGACACTAGAGACAGCTAAGGCGAGGGGCGTCATAACGGGGATCAGAATACGCGTCATCTTCATTTGTGGTAACTCCATTGATATTCAGCAGATCAAACAGCAATCAGCCCAATCAATGGTCAGTCTAGTCGCACGAAATCACAGGTGGTGAAAAAACAATCAAATGTTGGCGCCCAAATATAATTCTGCATTATTCTGGCGCCAACCAGCTCTTTTGACGTAAAAATTAACAACCTGTTAACGATTTAATAATCTTTTCAACGACTCTTATTTATTTTTTTGCCGCACAAATTTCGACAACATGTGCCGCTCTAAATTCCAATTAAATACGCACCAAATAAGGTCAAATGCAGAAACAAAAAAAGAGCAGCTGAAACAGGAGTAAAAACCGGCAGGAAATTCCTCATATAATTAT
Organism: uncultured Microbulbifer sp.; assembly: GCF_947498635.1. Lineage (GTDB taxonomy): Bacteria > Pseudomonadota > Gammaproteobacteria > Pseudomonadales > Cellvibrionaceae > Microbulbifer > Microbulbifer echini. The sequence continues at coordinate 22,796 of NZ_CANMKV010000023.1, forward strand.
CAGCACGGTGAATTAGAGTTTCTCCCTCCATGAAGACGTATGAACACCCCCTTACATAAGCAATCCACATTTCTATGCTTGAGATTCTGTAGGGCGAGCCTTATTTCTTTTCTTCCTTTTAATTAGCCTGGCCATGGCAAGGCGCACAGGCACCTATGCCATGGCAACCCCGAGAACCGAGGAGAAACGAGCACCTAACAACATTTCACGAGCTTACACTGTTTCTACTCAGCACAAATACGCTCTGTAGGTGTGTCCGCGTATAAACCAATGTGTTACTTAAAGGCGCGGGAAACCCTAACACTCACCCTTCCTTACTACCACCTTGGCACTCAGGGCTAACAGGTGCCTCACCATCCCACTCATCTGGGGCATAGGTATGCAGAGCGAGCGCATGGATTGGACCAGCCATTTCATCCGCAAGGGCAGCATAAACTTTCTGGTGACGCTGAACTTTTCGAATTGAAGCGAAGACTTCACTAACAAGTACCACGCGAAAATGCATTTCAGACCCAGCTGGCACATTGTGTAAATGGCTTTCACATTGAACATCAATAAATTGAGGACTGAAAGTGGCTGTTAATTTTTCTTCAATCTGGCTTGCAAGACTCATACATTTCCTTCAATAGGTATTTATTAATAAATAAATAGGCGTTAGCAATCTAATACGTAAGCTAAGGGGATTAATACACAACAAGAAATGGTGGCAATATCACCAACCAATAAGACTGGCACCACCTGTCAAACAATCAGATGATCGGCTTTGCAAATCTGTCCCCATGTTTTACATGGCAGTAATAAAACAGAAAGAGATTCACCCGTTACATTGCCAGGTGCGTAAAACCCCCAAATTAACTAACAACTTTAGCCTGGCTTTTGCGGACTTCAACGATAGCTTCATACGCAACGGTAATACTCTTCATCTGATCTTCGGCGTGACGCATAAACTCTTCGGGCAGCCCCTTAGAGGCCATCTTATCCGGATGGTATTCTGCCGCTTTACGGCGATAAGCCAACTTCAAATCCTTATCGCTGGTTTCTGGAGAGCAACCAAGTACTGCATAATGTTGCTGAAGATCAGAAACACTAGTCCCCCTGGCATGCCCAAATTGATTTTGCATGGCATCAAAGAGAGACGCATGCAAACCCAGATCTGCGGTTATTTTTCTGAGAATAGCCTCTTCAGAGGCATGCAACTCACCGTCTGCATAGGCAACTGCGAATAAAAGGCGATATACCATTTCCCGCATCGCCTGATTTTGGACCAGCATCCGGTACTGTTTCGCGTAGTCATAGATGCTGTATTTATCGGTCTTAGCATTTTCAAAAATCTGGATTGCGTGTTTGCGATCCTCAACGCCCAAACGTAAATTATTCTGGATAAAGTCCTCTATCAGCTGGACTTCCGCTTTGGATACCTGCCCATCGGCCTTGGCCATCTTCGCCAGCATCGAAAATAAGGTGACGATAAATACCTTCTGAGCCCCATCTTTATTCAAGACCGCGGCAGCATTACCCAGGCGCCTCAAACCCGACCCGAAGGAGCTTCCAACCCAGGCACCCAGTGCCGCCCCAATGGGCCCACCAAACATAAAACCGAAACCGGCACCTATTCCCGCCCCTAACCAGGACATACTCTCTCCTCCGAGTGCCAAATAGCACTCCAATATCAGGTAAATCGATCAACTAAAACTCAGCTATCTTACCACGTGTAAGAGAACGTCAGTCGAAAATTATGACCAGATAGTCAAAACCATTTCTCACCGGAATGGCATCTCGATCTCTGTCCGGCACATTTGTCCTCTTAGCAGTCTCCAGCGATCTGCCACAATTATGTACAGGGCATTCTCTTAGGAAGTGGGGAAAGGCTAAATGAAACTGCGAAGAGCGGCAGGCTTATTGCGCCACCTGACAATAAGCGCATTTATATTGCTGGTTTTGACAGGGTGTGAAAACCGGCAGGATATGACTGGTCAAACGCCAGAGTCTCAGGCCTCTAACGTGGATACTACTGGCCATCAGGATTGGGAAACGATCGTAGAAGTTCTCCTCCACCCCCGCTGCCTGAACTGTCACCAAATGGAAATGCCCCTGATCAAACAGGGCTCACCCCATGTACCCCGTGTAGAGCGCGGCCCAGACAATATGGGCCTGGGAACAATGCGCTGCAGCAACTGCCACTCCAATCAGAACAATGCTGTGACCGGTGCGCCAGGTGCGCCAGGCTGGGCCATGGCGCCAATCGCCCTTAATTGGTCCCAAAAATCCTCGGCGCAGATATGCCAATTACTGACCACCCCGCAAGACAATGGCGGCCGCTCTCCAGCGCAACTAATGCAGTTTATGAGTGAAAATCCACTGGCACTTTGGGGCTGGAATCCCGGCGGTAACAGAGAACCGGTAAATATTCCCCATGACAAGCTGGTGACAGCATTACAGGGATGGATAGCCGCAGGAACACCTTGCCCACCCGGAACACCACCTTCACAGTAATGTCTCCTATCCTGGCGGACTCTCACCAAGCCCGCCTCAATCCTTTAAAGAGCCATTACCAGACCTTCCAGCCAACTCTCATCGTTTCCACGCCAGGCAATAAAGAGTTCTTCCTCAGCTTGGGGGGGAATTCCTGTCACTTTTACCCTAATTCCACCGATATCCTCAGCAAGAGTTTCCGGCAAGAAAGCCAGAAATTTTCCATTTTTAACCAAGCTCGTAAGGGCGCCATAATCATTCACGACAGCCTGGACCTTGCGTAGTGGCAGCCCCTCACCCCAACCGTCACTCGTAAGCCCCCTCTCTTCACCGCAGAAGGGAGAAATTCGTGGCGCCACAAATGAGTAACACTGGAGCGCCTCCACTGACACCTCCGCAGTGCTCTTATAGCCAGCCACCAGTGGGTGGGTGGCGCCCGCTGTAACACACATCCTTTCAGTACCCAGTTTGCGCGTTGAAATTCTATCTGGCACCTGCCCCAAAACCGCCCCGGTAATCAGCGCCAAGTCCACTTCACCTCTAACCAACATTTTCAGGGCCAACGATTCATAGGCCGAGGTCAATGAAAGGCATGCCTCAGGGTGAGTATCAGTAAGCAGAGTCTGTATGGAAGCCGCCCAGATCAACTGCAGGACTGCCGGAGCCGCCACCCTACACTCAGGAAAATGACTGGAGCCGGCAATTTCTGCCTGAGTTTGTCGTGCGATTGCTGTGATTTCTGCCGCTCGCCCCTGTAAGCGGCGCCCAGCATCGTTAATCCTGATTTGCTTGCCTACTCGGTCAAATAAATGGGTATTCAGTGCGCTTTCCAGACGGCGCAAAACCTTGCTCAATCCACCCGGCGTCATATCCAGACGGTCTGCAGAGCGCTGCAGGTTTTCCGTTGCAGCAATAACGAGGAATTTCTCAAGATCTTGTATTTCCATTTTGGAATCAAATGCAGCCATTAATGAATCGATTGATCACTAATGTACGTTTAGAATCGAGAAAATCCAAGCTTTAGGGGCTATCGCAAACCCAATCGCAGAAAGCTTGGCCTCTCAATGTCAAGAACTGAATACTTATGCACAAATTCTATCGACCCTGGATTTTTATTCTCTATTCCGCTTTATCTCTAATGCCTTTACCCGCTTTTTCAGACGATTCAGTCGGCACACACGGCATGGTGCTGTTTTCAGTCGATGGTCAACTCGTAGCCTCCCATATGCCGCTTCACGGAGGGCAACACGCCCGCCAACTAATCATGACCTTAGAGTCGGAAAATAATAAAGAAATCATCAAGCTGATCCAGAGCGCCCAACGCGTTACCTTAAAACCGGAAACCTTCTCTTTAAATCGTTTGCGAAATGGGAGCCTCAATACCTTTAGAGGGGATGTCTTCAAAGGCCATTTTGAACGAAAAGGCAAAATTCACTTAAAAGCTATAAGGTTCAGGGTTGCTAATAAACTACTGGATTCCCCGCTTAAACAGCAAAGAAATGGTCACTATCGGCTGTTAAACCTTGGACAAGAAAATCTGCTTATCCACGAAATCGCCGCCCCCCCCAGCTTTGACCAGATACTGGCAGTTACCGCAGACTCATCGGCTCCAAAATCCATCAATACTCGCAGTGAACTTCCCATTTCAATAACCCACTGGCCAGACAGTCTCAAAGAGGCGGGTATTACGTTTCGTCAACAGCTCTATTTTGAAACACAGGACTTCCAATAAAATGCAGGAACCGATCCTTATTATCCAGCACGAAGAAAATGAAGGCCCCGGTTATATTTACGACTGGGCTCGCCAATATAAGATTCCAATAAAAATCATCAACCCACAAATAACGGCATTGCCAAAGCTTGGCTTTCGTGGCGTCATTCTTTTGGGTGGAATGATGAATGTGAAAGACCACAAAGCACTACCCTGGCTTACCAACGAACTGCAATGGGTAAGGAAGACGATCGACCATAAGACCCCCATTGTCGGGATTTGCCTGGGTGCGCAAATCCTCGCCCACGCACTGGGAGCCGAAATTAAGCCAATGGAACAGGAAGAATTGGGCTGGCACTCCATTAATTGGACAGCAACACAAGCTCTCACCATAGATAGGGTATTCCAGGCTCACAACTATTATTTTGACATTCCAGAAGGAGCCAAACGTTTGGCAAGCTCCAAACTCTGCCCAAACCAGGCTTTCTCCTACGGGAAGAATATCCTCGGTTTACAATTTCATCTGGAGTGGTCACAACATAAAGTCGCACAACTATTCCCAGAATATCTCCAGGAATACGAATCAAGTGTAAAAGACCACACGGCTAGCCGTGAGTTACTCTTTCAGTTGCTGAACAACCACTTTCTCTATAGAACAACAAAAAGTAAGAATTCCGAACCTTCACTCAGAAAGCAGGAAATCTATCTCAGCGACTAGTAAATTCTTCCTAGCTCCCCGAGTAAAATTTCATGCCTTACATATCAAATCATTTCTTTCATCCGAGTTCAGAGGTTTATTACCACGCATTATATATATACTCCCCGTACAAGCCTTAGTTAAGTTGTTTTGAAAGCATACAAGGACAAAAAATTATTTTAAGTGGATACAGGGTGTAGGAAATCACACAACCACACCACACAACCCATCACGCCCCCTCAAGAAAAACCCTTGAAACACATCACAGCAAAAAAAAACGTTAAAAACGCGAAAAAATAAGAAATTACTCTCAGTAGCTAGTAATTAATTCCTGAATTCACCCGGAATATAACTCCGCATTATCTCCCATAAATTTTAGCGGCTATTATTTTTAGGCCAACGCATCCTAACGAGCGCCACCGCCCAAAACTTGCTTTGGTTCTGTTTATCTACACAAGACTGTCTGTTTTCTTCAAGGAAGGTACGCATGAAAATTTTCACCCCCAAATTATTAACATCGATAGCGGCAGCCAGCCTGGCTCTTGGTTCCGCTACGACGGCCCTCTCCCAAGTGTCGGACAGCGAAATCAGTATGATCACGCTGACCTTTATGCAAAATATCGACATCGCTTTTGTGGATCCGGTAACCATCGCAGATCCCACCCCTGGATTTCCAGCTGTAGGTGAAGATACATTCTGCGTGGCCGGAACTGGCTTTAGCACTTTCAGTATTACTTTTTCGAATCCTGATCCCGGAGCACCAGGATTTGAGCTGCAGTCTGCAGTGGCTGGCGCTCCCCCAATTTTTTATGAAGTATTCTTTAAAAACGACCTTAGCCCAGGTTTCGGGGTACCTGTTGCACCCGAATCGCCCCTCCTAGGCAACCTAATCCAAACAAGCGTCTGCGCAGACCCCACCTCTGATAATGCAAAATTTAATATTGAAATTCCATTTCCCGAATGGGATGGTAGAGAGAGTGAAGGCCCATTTACAGGCATGCTAGAACTCACCGTAGTCTCTGAATAAGCTCTCCACCCAGATTTACTATGAGCTGCTCCAGAATACATTTCTGGCGCAGCTCTCTATACATGCAATAAATATTGTGTCTGACTCATCTTCCAAATAAGAGGCTCACCTATTTCATTAGTGAGCTTATTCTTCGCCACATTAACAGCAGATCACTCAAAACCCATCAGAATTTAACGGTTATCACATTAATACCAAGGCATTCTGCCAAAACACCTTCGTCAATTAATTTCTTTGCTATTGGCCTCAGTGGAAACGGCGTAAATTTTAACACAAGAAAGCATTGGCAACTCTCTTCACATTTAACCCTCTCACATCATTTACCTCCAAAATTTACAACATCACCATGTCCGTATTATCCAATATGGATACGATATAAATACAATTGCATAGACATTAAAGGGCGGTATTGACTTAAGCAGCATTAATCTCAAATTCAACCTCATGAGAGAGTACAATTATTCAAAATACAACCACCATGTATAACAGTGACTTCTGCGCTTTTAGGAATGGCGTTAGAATCTTTAGTATTACGCTTTCTAATTTTTGCACTCACCCAGTGCCCTGCTCTAGGCAGGGATATAGAATGGTATCCTGACCAGCCCAAACCAGGCGTTCCGGTATGGGAACAATATCCTCGTTTGCCATTCCATCTGGATTAGCCACAACATATAGTCGTACAGCCACTCCCAGAATACCTCCAAGATGCCCCAGAAAATTTCTATGCCTTTTATGTCTTAACATTTGGCCTTTTAAGCTAGACCAAGAGATTCATTGCTATTCATTGTATATCCCGACACAAACCTTAGTTCGGCCTTTGCAAAAGGACAAAAAATTACTTTATATGAATATAGGGCGCAAGTAATTACACAACCAGTCACGACCACCCCAAAGAAAAAGTCTTCAAAACACACCACAGCCAAACAACGTTAAAAACGCAACCAACCAAAAATAAGAAATTACTCTCAATAGCTAGTAATTAACTCCTGAATTCACTCTCGAAACAACTCCGCATCATCCATCATAAATTTTAATAGCTATCATTTTTAGGCCAAGGCCTCCCAACAAGCCACACCACCTAAAAATTAACTTTGCTTTATTGAACAACACAAGGTTATCTGTTTTCTTCAAGGAAGGTATACATGAAAAATTTTACCCCCAAAATATTAACATCCATAGCGGCAGCCAGCTTGGCGCTTTGTTCTGCTACGACGGCCCTATCCCAAGTGTCGGATAGCGAAATCAGCATGATCACGTTGACCTTTATGCAGAATATCGATATCGCTTTTGTGGACCCCGTAACGATCGCGGATCCCACCCCTGGATTTCCAGCTGTAGGTGAAGATACTTTCTGTGTTGCCGGAACTGGCTTCAGCAACTTTAGCATCGTATTTATAAATCCTACGGGTACAGGCCCAGACTTTCTTCTAGAGCCCGCAGTGGCTGGCACCTCCCAAATCATGTACCAAGTATTTTTTAAGAACGACACCTCCCCAGGACCGGGAATACCTGTTGTCCCCGGCATGGCCATTCCGGGAAACCCAATCCAAACAAGCGTCTGCGCAGCACCTGCCGATGATAATGCGAAATTTGATATTGAGATTCCCTTTCCCGAATGGGATGGCAGAGAGAGCGATGGTCCATTTACAGGCATGCTAGAGCTCACCGTGGTTTCTGAGTAAACTAACCCCTCAACATAATTTACTATGCGTTGCGCCAGAATCTATTTGTGGCGCAACTCTCTGATAATGCGCAGCAGGGATTTTATCGTCCTCTAAATTAAGATAACCTTCTTCATTCGTAGGTTATCTCCTGGTCTAGATTGACAGCTTTTCATTCTAGGCTCCCCAAAAACTAACGGTTATCATATTTAAACCAAGGTATTCTGACCAAGCATCTTTGCCCACTGGTCTCTTCTCGGCTAGCTTCAATGGAATTTTACAGCTTTTAACACAAGAGAACATTAGGTAACTCTTTCCACCCCTAAACCCCAGACATTCGCCTCCTCCCAAGCCTGCGACTTTGCCATGCCGGAATTTTTCGACCCGGATAGGGCATCAAATACAATCACATGGATATTAAAGGTTCATAGCGATTTAAATAGCATTAATAACAAAAGCTCTTCAAACTCAACCTCAGGAGATGGCATAAACACTCAAAATACGGCCTATATTCATGGCAATGACTTCTGCGCTCTTAGAAAGAGTATTAGGATTTTTAGCATCACACTTTCTAATTTGAAAACCAATTCTGTGCTCTACCCTAGAGTGTAGGCAATGGCATTCCACCTAGCCTAAACCAGGTATTCCTCTAAGGGAACAATATCCTCGGCTTGCCATTTCGTCTGGATTGGCGACAATATAATGTCGTACGACTACTCCCCAAATACCGCTCCAAGAGAGTGAAAAACCATACATCTAACCGTGACACACGCTTTAAGCTACTGGTCAATCATCTTACCTTTAAAACAGCAAAAAATAGGCGGCCGATCTTTTCTCAAACAATAGGAAATCTATCTCACTGGCTAGTAAATTCTTCCCAGACACCCGAGGAAACCTTCATACCTCTTTATAACTCAACCTTTATTCTTTTAAATAGAGTTAAGAGGCCTAACACTATCCACCATATAAATTTCAGGACAAAACTTATTTTTTGCGGATACAAATCCGAATAGGGCGCAGGAAATTACACAACTACACAATCCATCACGATCACCTTTAAAGCAATGAAAAGCGTTTAAACCATACGGTAAGCAAATAACATAAAAAACGACCAATAAAAAATAAGCAAATATTCTCAGCAGATAGTAATTAACTCCCAAATTCGACCCGAAAACATCTCAGTATCTTCACCTTTAAATTTTAACGGCTATCATTTTTAGGCCAACGCATCCCAACGAGCGACACCGCCCAAAAATTGCTTTGGTTCTGTTTATCTACACAAGACTGTCTGTTTTCTTCAAGGAAGGTACGCATGAAAATTTTCACCCCCAAATTATTAACATCGATAGCGGCAGCCAGCCTGGCTCTTGGTTCCGCTACGACCGCCCTCTCCCAAGTGTCGGACAGCGAAATCAGCATGATCACGCTGACCTTTATGCAAAATATCGACATCGCTTTTGTGGATCCGGTAACCATCGCAGATCCCACCCCTGGATTTCCAGCTGCAGGTGAAGATACATTCTGCGTGGCCGGAACTGGCTTTAGCACTTTCAGCATCACTTTTTCGAACCCTGATCCTACAGACCCAGGTTTTGTGCTACAGCCCGCGGTGGCTGGCACCCCCCCAATTTTTTATGAGGTATTCTTTAAAAACGACCTTAGCCCAGGTTTGGGGATGCCTGTTGCACCCGACTCACCCATCCCAGGCAACCTAGTTCAAACAAGCGTCTGCGCAGCGCCTGCCGATGATAATGCAAAATTTGATATTGAAATTCCCTTTTTCGAATGGGATGGTAGACAAAGTGAAGGCCCATTTACAGGCATGCTAGAACTCACCGTAGTCTCTGAATAAGTTCCCAGCTCAGAATGGGAAAATCGGGAGACCGATGGACCATTTACAGGCGTCCTATTGATCACAGTGGAATCTGAATAGGTTCTTACGCCCTACCTTATTACGTTTTTGCTACGCCAGAATTCATTGCTGGCGTAGCTCTATAAGAGTATGGAACATCGACATCTATGGCGACTAAGTGAAACCCTGTATTACATACAAGTTTTATACAAAAAAACCTAGATTTTTATCACAACAGAAACGCTCCAATTAGAGCATTACTGCTGTTAATTCAACGCCAAATCAACACGTATTCGCAAAAGCGGCTAATAAGACAAAAACCCCACAGGAGTCTGATCACGGCTCTAAAAAATTCACACCCAACGACTCGCTTCATCTCTATGATTCCAGATAAATTCTCGATTTCCCAGCTCACCTATACCCCTATACCCCTATATCCCTATACTGACACAGTCATACCGCGTACAGAAATATTGATCAGTAAAATTTCGGTAGAATCATCAGCAACCCATGGGCAGGATGCTCAACACCTAACTCCATACGCTTTTTAAAACTCAGCGAGGATTTGCCATTGCTAGTCTCGCAAAGGGTTTCTTTCAATAAAATTTTCGGCTCATAGTGGCACCTTTTTATGCCTGGACACCATAATGACAGGGCCCTACCAAACCTCCTGCTAAGAACCGAGATTCATCTTGTGTTTTCTATAAAAATATCGACAGAGATATCCAACTAGGGAATTAACAATACACTCACCATAACCACAAAATTCCTTCAAATACATATTTTGATTTAGCTAGAATTGAGAAGGTAACAATTTCTTCTCAGCCGCTAGTAAATTTTACCTGAATCCACCCTGCGAGCAACGCTCAGCCAAGCCTTCCACTATCATTTTTAAACCAAGGTATTCTTGCCGTTTAATTTCACTCACGTTTACCTTAGGTAACGCCTTCAATACTAGCGCTCGCAGTATTGCTTTTAGTACAAGGAGGTTTCTTGTGATTTCATTCTCTTCAAAATCTATTCTATCTGCGATAGCCTTAGCCTTCGCACTTGGATCAGCCACTTCAGCTTTTTCCGCCACAGATACGGCTCAAAGCACGATCACACTAACATTTAGCGATTTCATTGAAATAGACAACGTGAACTCTGTAACTATTGCAGACCCTGCAACCGGAAGTCCTGCGACGGGGTCAGATACTTTCTGTGTCGCAGGAAGTGGCTTTAATTTTTTTAGCATCACATTTTCCACTGATGACCCTGCCATTCCAGAGTTTCTTTTGTTGAGCAGCAACGGTAGCCTACCAATTGCATATCAAGTCTTCTTTGCTAACAACCCAACGGGGACAGCTATACAAGTCTTTCCCAATGATCCCTTGCCGGGGCAATCTATAGAGGCCAGCAACTGCTCTAACGATACCGCAAGGTTTGATATTGAAATCCCCTCCGCCGAATGGGAAAACAGAGAGTTCGACGGCCCATTTACAGGGGTTTTGATGATCACCGTGGAGTCGGAATAAATTCCTCAGTACCCCATGGTATTTTAACTTACCTGCGCCAGAAGTCCTATCTGGCGCAGAACCCCAAAGTGATAATTACGATAGTGGTAAGACCCGAATCAAGCACAACTTGAAAAATTATACTTGAAGGAAATCAAGATATTCTCCTTCCGATAACCATAACGCATTCTTCAGCAACCCAAGCAATAGAAAAACACCGCCTATATATCCACAAAAAAACCTTAAATATTCAAACTTCCAACTTCAATATAGCCGACTAGAAATAAGCCACCAAACTCAACAAAAATTGCTCTTGCAATAACACACCAAAATATATTGTTATTACTTCGCAGCCGAAGCAATACTTCCAAACCAATGCATCTATATTTTTTGCACCTTTACCAGCCCTGAATTTCACGCGAGGTTTAGTTATACCGGTATTTTACTTCATGTCGCCTAGGGTAAGTGCAATTGAGCTGGCATTTCCGAATGTGATTATTGCTGACAACAGGAACCACGCTTACGGATTCCGCATAAGAATGCCCATCAACGGACTTGGAGGCTTTTTGCAACCCCGAAAAAATAGATTTAATGCCTCTGGCATCATATTTCATACTACTGGAACAGAAACAAGATACGTACTTACAAGCAGTAATACTTATTACAAACTGAGCGTCTATATACGCCAATAAAACCCTTTATTTACAGCGCCATCCAGAGCGAAAATAACAAAAACTCACACCTTTAATCCCGAAGTGTAGTCAGAACCAGAAACCACCAAGAAAGAAGGTTTTAGCTAAGTTAAAGAACCCCTCCATACATGCCCCTGCAAAATCAAGAGCCTGCTTGGCCCGTGCTCTTCAATAGTAAATTCATTTCAAATACTAGTGAATTTTTCTCACTCCTAAAATATCACATCAAGGAGCAGTAATAACAGATCAAAAATAACACTTAAATCCACAATCCACAATCCACCCCCCAAATAATGAGAATTTATTCCTAACAACTAGTAATTTACTCTCTAATTCAAAAAAAAATCAACTCCAGAAACAAATACGGCTAATATTTTCAGGCCAAATTAATCTCCGAGCATCTTATTTTAACTTGGCTTTCGCCACGTTCTTTTAGAGATAATGTTTTCAAAATAAGGAAGGTTGTCGTGAATATTTTTAACCCAAAACTTTTAACATCTGCAATTATCACCAGCCTGGCACTTGGAACAGCCACACCCGCACTATCTCAAGCAACCGATAGTGCGACAAGTATGATCACCTTATTATTTAATGAAGTGATTGATATTGCTAATGTTGACGCAGTAACCATTACGGACCCTATCTTAGGAACTGATGCTATGGGGTCAGATGCTTTCTGCGTTTCAGGCAGCGGATTCAGCACTTTTAGTATCACATTTGCCAATGCGGGTACAGACCCAGCTTTCTTTCTCCTGAGTAGTAATGGCACTCCAGAAATTCCATATGATGTTGGTTTTTCAAACAGCGTTACTGGACAAGGCACAATTGCTTTAGCTGGAGTACCTCTAACAGGAAACACATTGAACTCAAGCAACTGTATAAATGACAACGCCAGATTTGATATCTTCATCCCATTTTCTATTTGGGACGGCAGACAAGCCGATGGCCCATTTATAGGAACGCTCATGATCACAGTGGAATCTGAATAACTGCACTGCATAGAATTCTTTTATAGCCGCACCTGAAAAGCTCCAGTGTGGCTATAAAGCAAAACACACTTTCGATACACTACAAAAAGAAACCTAATTAAAAAACCACCTGGGTTTATTCTGAAGCACATCACAGCCTAATCCGCTGGCGCAACCCCTAGCCGTTCATTAACTGACTTGGCGTTTTCTATTACAGCCTTTTTTCTTGGGTGAGGATTTCGTCTTCTTAAGAGCTTCTCACCCTGGCTTGCGTAACTTTCTTTAAGCCTGTCTCTTTCGAAAGTATTAGCGTGGCAAACTGTTTGGTTTTCATTCCCCCTTTCCATAAAAGCTGCACCCCCCCTTTTTTCTGTGCCAACCTTGGATGGTATCCCTTTTCACCAGCACCGCTGATCAGCTCCCTATTGATGGTTGATTAACTTACGTATACAGCTATTCCTTTTTTCTCAAACCACTTTTGACAACACTGACATATTTACGAATAGCTCAGCTCTTTTTAGCGCTTACCCGCCCCTGCATTTTTTACTGGAAAGATACGAATAAAGCTACCGGTAGCCGGCCTCTTTCTCTACCTTGCCAACGGATACACCTCAGAAATTAAGCCAAGCCATACAAATTCAAGCAATAAAAAACGCCTAAAAATTTACTACAGAGAATATAACCTCTAAAGACGACTCAACCAAAAGCAAGAATTTCATCACAGCAATTAGTAATTTCCTCCCAATAACTAGTACTTTTTTCCCGAATTTAAGGAAAATTTCGCCTTGCGATATAACTCTAAAATTAAACAGCTATCATCTTCAGACCAAAGCATTACCACCAAGCTAACTCACTAACAACTGCCTTGGTGTTGCTTAGGATATAAGATTTATTGATTTTCAGCACAAGGATGTTTCTGATGAATTTTTTTCCCACCAAGTCATTGGTTTCTGTAATTTCACTTGCCGTGGCGCTCGGTTCTACTATGCCTGCGTCCTCTCAAATCTTCTCTAGCGCACAAAGTCAGATCACTCTGAGCTTTGTTCAATCTATTGATATCACTAATGTTGATAATCTCGACATCACCCCGGTGGGCACCAATGATGCGACCGCTGTGGATGATTTTTGTGTTGCCGGTAGCGGCTTCCCCACATTTGGTATTACATTTGGTAGCGCATCTGAACCCTTCATACTTGCGAACGCCAATGGCGTGCCGCTTGCGTATAATGTCGACTTCGCTAACAGCCTTGTTGGCACGCTTAACCCCGTAATGGCCGGTGTTGTCGTTCCAAACCAGACAATCCAAGTTGCTAGCTGCACTGCTCTGAATAACGCGCGTTTTCAAGTTACGATTCCAGCCTCAGAGTGGGTGCCCGTGCAAAATGAGGGACCTTTTATCGGCACCCTGTCGATTCTGGTTGCTTCCGAATAAAGTTTTAAAGCGCAGTAATTATTTAAAGTGCACACTCAACCATTTTAACTATTCTATTGCCTACGCCAGGATAAACGGCTGGCGTAGGCCATTCAAATCAGGCTTGGTTTCGGATAATAAGTGCAATTGGTAAAGGAGGACTCAGCTGGTTGAGTCGGCACCTCTCCCGACCAAGAGAAAGGCACTGATGAGCTACTACCAACTGAACGAGAACGAACGATACCAGATTTACAGCCTAAGAAAAGTCGGACACTCTCAGAAAGCAATAGTACAATTGTTAGAGAGGCATCCCTAGACGATCTAGCCGAGAGCTACGACACAATATAGGCTTGTAAGGATATCATCCAGGGCAAGCACATTAGTTTGCAGAACTCAGGCGTCAGCAAGCGCATAAAGCACAGAAAGTGACTAATGGCCTGCGGCAATAAATAGAAACCCTAACCCGGAAAGAATTAAGTCTCCAGCAATCTGCAAGCTATTTAAAGAGACATACCGGTGTATCGTTACATCATGAGACGATCTACCAACTAATTTATTTAGATCAGGGGAAATAGTGGAGACTTATACAAGCACCTTAGGATTGCATCAAAACCTTATCGCAAGCGATACGGTAAGTATGATCGACGCGGAAAGATCAAAAACAAAGTATGCATAGATAATCGACCAGCTGTTATAGACCGAATGAATCGGTTTTGTGACTGGGAAGGTGATACCGTTATAGGCAAGGGGCGTGGCGGAGCCTTACTGACTATGGTTGAGCACAAAACGTTATTTACAGTTATTATTAGATTCACTGGCAAATAATCAGACTTACTGGCTGAAGCCGCCGTTAGCCATATGGTGAGCTCCAAAGATAAAATCAAAACAATTACCTTCGACAATGATCTTGAATTCGCTGATCATAAAACGATTGCGGAAGGCTTAGAAGCTGATATTTATTTTTCTCACCCATACTCATCTTGGGAAAGAGGAATTGATGAGAATACTAACGGCCTCATTCGGTAGTATTTCCCAAAGGATACAGACTTCAATAAAGTAACAGGTGAGCAGGTTCAATTTGTAATGGATCGCCTAAACTGTAGACCAAGGGCAAGCCGGGGTGGAAGGTCACCGAATGAGCTATTTATGGGACTGCAAGACAATCTTCTTACAGCATGAAAGCATTGCAGTTATTACTTAAAACCAAGCCCTATTAGAAATTAATATTTAATATTATTAATTAACTCTCTCACGGACCATTTTCCATAAGTTACGCAGAATAGACCCCTGACATACTCTAAAAAAATGATGAAAGTGTTCCCGAGAACGCAATGGCAGGAATACCTATTCCCAACAATGTGATTCAAGCAACCAATTGCGCTGATAATAATGGAACTTCTGACATAATCATCCCTAAAAACCAGCGGGATCCCGGTCAATCTTTCGATCCTTTCACGGGCACACTATTAATTACTGTGGAATCTGAAGAATTACATACATTACGCGACAGGCTTACTAAGAGCCTAAATAATGCTTACTCCGTGAATAAATAGCACTCTACCATGCTGCACCAGCTATTAATCCTGGAGTAGCATTTAACCCCCTTATCAGGCTCCTAGCCGTCATCTAAGCTCACAAAAAACTTAGCGAAATAGGAAAGCTTTCTCATAGAAGATAAGACTTCACTCAAAATCGCCAAAGAAAACACCTACCATAGATTACTGACTATTCTTTTTATACCAAGGCATTTTCAAAATGAAAATTGTTTTTCGCTTTGGCTTTTTCAACAGAAGCGTTGTTGAGTTTTAATGCAAGGAAGTATCTGATGAAGTTTCCCTCCCCAAAGACTCTGATATCTGCAATTTCACTGAGCGTGGCACTTGGCTCAGCTATCCCTGCGCTTTCCCAAGTCACAGATAGCGCGCAAAGCATGATCACCCTGTCGTTTGTTGAGTCCATTGTGATCGACAATGTTAACGACCTCAATATAACCCCAACAGGTCCCAACCAACCTGCTACAGGGCTGGATCTCTTTTGTGTCGCCGGTACTGGGTTCCAAACCTTTAGTATTACATTTGGTAGCACAACCATGCCTTTTGAACTTTCAAACGGCACCTTTATAGTTAATTACGACGTATTCTTTGACAACGACCTTTCTGGTATAATAACTCAGGCATTTGCCGGTGTACCTATTCCAGGGCAGATGATTCAGAATACCGATTGCGCATCTGATAATGCTGCCTTTGAAGTCTCCATCCCTGCAGCAGAGTGGCAACCTGTGCAAAATCAGGGACCTTTTACTGGTACCCTATCGATAATGGTCGCATCAGAGTAATTTATTAAAAAAGCAATTAATTTTTCTCTTTTAAACAAGTACTTACCAAGTAAGCTTCGAACGTTACCTACGTCAGGCCGACACCTGACGTAGGCTATAAAAACAACCAATCAAACCTTTCACTATCCCCCTCTTGAATAACTCTTTTTACGATGTAAATTAACTAACTTGGCGACCCCCTCCTCCCCATCTAGTCTTAAAACACCTAACCCAATAAAAGCGGCATGGAATCAGCGCCCAAATCTTTGCACTGCACAAGAAATACCGCTAAGCGAGAGAAAAGATGACAGGCACTCATAGAGTTGGCAACGAATTCACCGCAGCAGTAGCAAGGGAACCGGGCAGCCCTTTCGTGTTAGAACAAGTGAGGCAAACCAAGCTACTTGAAAGTGAAGTGCTGGTTAAAATCGTCGCCACCGGTATCTGCCAAACAGATATGATTGCCCGGGATCAGGACTATTTGGTTCCACACCCTATTGTATTAGGGCATGAGGGCGCAGGAGTGGTAGAGGCGGTTGGTGATAGCGTACTTAAAGTGACTCCTGGGGATCATGTTGTCTTAACTTTTCTCTCATGCAGTAGTTGCAGGGAGTGTATTTCCGGTCACCCGGCCTGCTGCGAAAATTTTCGCGATCGAAGCTTCTCCGCGCATCGCATAGCTGGCAGCCACGCCCTTGCCGATCAACAGGGAGGGACGCTTAACGACCGCTTCTTTGGTCAGTCGTCCTTTGGCGAGTACGCGGTAGCCAATGGGCAAAACGTAGTTAAGGTGCGCAAAGATGCTCCTCTGGCGCTATTGGGTCCTTTAGGGTGTGGCATTCAAACGTGTGCCGGCACCGCTTTAAATTCACTCAAGGTGAGCCCCGATTCGAGTTTTGTTGCCTTTGGGGCAGTCGCCGTGGGCTTGGCTGCAATGATGGCCGCATCGGCAGCGGGGGCCATCACCATTATCGCTGTGGATATCCTTCCCTCAAGGCTGAAACCGGCAATGGAAGTTGGCCCCACCCACACAATCGACAGTACTCAGGGCAAGGTTGCGGAACAAATCAGGGCAATTACCGGCAAGGGCGTGGAGTTTGCCCTTGACGCCACAGGAATCCCGACAGTGATTAATACTATGATCGACTGTTTGCGCAGCCGTGGCGAGGGAGCGATTATCGGTCTTTCGAAACCCGGCGAGAGGCTCACTCTGGACCTGCTGAACCAATGCATTCGGCGAGGTGTGGTTGAAGGAGACAGCCTGCCGGATCAGTTGATTCCCACTATGATTGATCTTTATATGGCCGGCCGCTTCCCATTCGATAAACTTATAAAGTTCTACGATTTCTCTCAGATTAACCAAGCCGCTGAAGACAGCGAGAAAGGGTTAACTTTAAAACCTGTGGTGCGGTTTTCCTAGCGTCACTACCTAGGAACCTCTTGAAACAGACAATATCACCAGGTGCTTCTCATATACTTGAGAGGGTGCTCAAGCATGAATGAAACGCCTCATGCCACAATGAACATTGAATATATTCTCGCATTTGTAGCTGGTTTTGCTGAGGCTGCCTGTGTTTTGGGCTTGTTTACCAGCTTTACCACATTTATCACCGGCACAATTGTGCTCTCAATTACCGACTTTGCCAGTAACAATCCAAACTACATTATCAAGCTATTTATTCTCTCAGCCTTTATTTTTCTACAAATTTTTTGGATCCATCTCATTAAGATTTTGAACAAGCAAAAAAGGAATGCAGTAACTGTCATGCTGTTTATAGAGAGTTGTTTGATGTTTTTATTTTTCATTTTGGGCAGCTATATGGGAACACTCACGTCACCCTACGCAGCAAACACTTTCTTGGTTTCTTTCTCCGCGGTTGCCGCCATGTCTCTACACAGCACCATCTTTTTCAGGGTGCTCAATAAAAAAGCGCCTACTCACTTTATGACAGGCAACTCCACCAACCTCTTCGCTGCCGCCCTTGAAATGCTGGACAACCATCGAGCATACAAAAGCACTGGGGAAGCGCCATATCCACAGGCATCTACCAAGGCAAAATATTATTTCGGGGTGATTTTTTGCTTTATCTTTGGTGTAACGCTTGGCACTGTGGGTTACAAGTTGTGGGGATTTCCCTCTCTCTTATTGCCTGTATTGCTGGTTTTACTGACAGCCCTGTTAAGCCTGAAAGCAGAAAGGCCTCCCACCGCGACTTCCTGATGCCCTGGGAGATGGCCAGGGATATCCACCAGAAAATACTGGAGAGGCGCAGGGAAAAATAGAAGACTATGCCCGAAAACCTCTCCCATTAACCTAGAGCGTATCGAAGCCCGAGTTATTCCGCTGAACAGGTAATTCTATTCTCAAAACAAACTCCACCCCGTGTGGAGCAGGTTTCAAGCAACTTGCCTTTTGCCTCTACTTCTGAAAATCCCTTGGAGTGCATCCCACCAGCGCGTACATCTTTCATATAGCAGGCCCATCGGGGGCGCTCCTTCACTGGCTGGAGAACCACATCAGGATGGGTATTTTTAGACTGTGCTTCAACCGAAGCCTGCAAATCCAGAATCAGATCCTGCATAGAGCGGATATCCTTGCGCAACCTGGCAACCTCTTTTTTGAGCTTGCGCATTTCAGCCGCTTCTTCATTTTCATTCCTCAGGGCATGGACTTCTTTGCGAAGTTTTACCACCTCTTTTTTGATCTCGTGGATGTCTTCAGCGGCGCGATGGTTGTCGTGGGCCAGTAGCGGGGTGGAGAAAAGAGCGAGGGAAATCAAAAGGGGCAAACTACGCATGGTCTTACTTCCAGTAAAATTTCTTATCACAAGTCAATATGCTGGGAGGAATATAGCGCAGATAACCTTAACTCAAAATGAATCTTATCGAGGGAGGGTGTCAGCTAATCTCAAGGGGTTAAGCCCTGTAAGAAAAAAGGCGAACCGAAGCTCGCCTTTTCGATAGTAACTTTTGATTGACTTAATCAACCGCCAGTTAAGCTGCGCACCATGCTGATCATTACCCCCGCCGCAACCGCAGAGCCAATCACCCCAGCCACATTCGGGCCCATGGCGTGCATCAGCAAGAAGTTGTGCGGATTGGATTCGAGTCCTACTTTGTTGGATACCCGCGCAGCCATAGGCACGGCGGACACACCAGCAGAGCCAATCAAGGGGTTCACTTTGTGCTTGCTGAAGACATTCAGCAGCTTTGCCATCAGTACGCCGGCGGCGGTACCAATCGCAAAGGCGACGATACCCAGGGCGAGAATACCCAGGGTTTTTGGGTCCAGGAATTTATCCGCGGCCAGTTTGGAACCTACCGAAAGCCCCAGGAAAATCGTGGTGATATTGATCAATGCATTCTGGGCGGTATCCGAGAGGCGAGCCACCACACCGCACTCTCTCATCAGGTTACCGAAACAGAACATGCCCAGCAGTGGTGCAGCCGCCGGCAGGAACAGGGCAACCAGAATCAACAGCAGCAGCGGGAAGGTGATTTTCTCACGCTTGCTCACGTGACGCAGCTGGACCATCTCGATTTTACGCTCTTGCTCTGTGGTAAGTGCGCGCATAATGGGTGGCTGGATCATGGGCACCAATGCCATATAGGAATAGGCTGCTACCGCAATCGCACCGAGCAGATCCGGGGCCAGTATGCTGGAGACATAGATCGCCGTGGGTCCATCCGCACCACCGATAATTCCGATGGCCGCCGCATCGGCGATGGAGAAATCCATAAGGCCCGCCGCGGAGAGCCCAACGGCACCCAGTACTGTGGCAAAGATACCGAACTGGGCGGCGGCGCCCAAAAACAGAGTGCGCGGATTGGCGAGCAACGGGCCGAAGTCCGTCATGGCCCCCACCCCCATAAAGATCACCAAGGGTGCGACACCCGAGGCGATGGCCACGGAGTAAAAATTGTACAACATGCCGTTATTGAAACCGACATCCTTGGCGAACTCCGCAGCCTGCACCTGTATTGCCGCCGGTGCACTCCCCAAGGCAGCCTTTAAATCGCTGAGGCTGGCCCCACTATCGAGCCCCAAAATTTGGGCCATTTGCCCCAGAATTGCGATATTCCCCTGAGTCAGCGCGGTCTCGGCCGCGGAGAGCGCCAGGTCAGCGCCTGGAATGTTTGCCAGAATGCCGCCAAAGCCAATGGGGACCAGTAATAGCGGCTCGAATTTTTTGCGAATGGCGAGAAACAACAGCCCTAATCCCACCAGGATCATGACCAGCTGTCCCGGCGTCATTTGTGCGACGCCGGATGACTGCCAAAGACTGATTAAATTATCCACTTGCGACTCCTACCTCAGTCTAAGCGATGGACAGCAGGGCATCACCCACCGCCACGGAATCGCCCTCTTTTACCGCCACACTGGCAATACTGCCCTTGCGTGGCGCACTCACTACGGTCTCCATCTTCATGGCTTCAAGCACAATAATGGCCTGCCCTTCGGTGACTTTATCACCGGGCTTCACCATGACTTTAAAGATATTACCGGCGAGGGGCGCATTGACCGGCTCACCGCCGCTAGCCGGGGTAGCCTGCGCAGAGCCGGCCACAGGAGTGGTGGCAGCAGACGCTGGGGTTACATTGGTGAGGTCGCCACCATCAGTCACCGCAACGGTATAGCGCTGCCCTTCCACGGTGACCGTATAAATCTCTTCCCCATTTTCATTTTTCACCGCGGCATTTTCCCTGCCGGTGGGCACAGGCTCAAAGGCATCGGCATTGCCGCGATTTTTCAGGAACTTCAAACCGATCTGCGGAAAGAGTGCATAGGTGAGCACATCGTCGATCTCGCCTTCCCCCTTGGTCAGGGCAATATCCTCTGCCCCGGCTTTTTCTTGTAGCTCCAGGGCGAGCTTTTCCAATTCGGGCGCAATCAAGTCCGCAGGGCGACAGGTGACTGGCGCTGCGCCTTCCAATACGCGCACCCGTAATTCCTCATTCACCTCGGCGGGGGTGGCTCCGTACTCACCTTTCAATACCGCAGCGGTTTCTTTGGAGATCGACTTGTAGCGCTCCCCGGTTAACACGTTCAAAACCGCCTGGGTACCAACAATTTGTGACGTGGGGGTAACCAGAGGAATAAAACCGAGGTCCTGGCGAACGCGGGGAATTTCTTCGAGTACTTCATCCAGGCGATCAGCGGCACCCTGTTCGCGCAGTTGGCCCTCCATATTGGTGAGCATGCCGCCGGGCACCTGTGCTACCAAAATGCGCGAATCGACACCCCTGAGGGAGCCTTCGAATTTCACATATTTCTTGCGCACCTCGCGGAAGTACGCCGCAATCTCTTCGAGCAAATGAATATCCAGGCCGGTATCCCGCTCGGTGCCTTCAAGGATGGCGACCAGAGACTCGGTGGGACTGTGGCCGTAGGTCATGGACATGGAACTGATCGCGGTGTCTACATTGTCGATGCCCGCTTCGATACACTTGAGTGCGGTAGCCGTGGAGAGACCGGTGGTGGCATGGCACTGCATGTGAATGGGGATATCCACTGCGGCCTTCAGGCGCTTCACCAGATCATAGCCCTCGTAAGGGCGCAGCAGGCCGGCCATATCTTTAATGGCAATAGAGTCCGCACCCATATCCTCTATCTGGCGTCCCAGGTCCACCCACAGGTCCATGGTGTGTACCGGGCTTACGGTATAGGAGATGGTGCCCTGAGCATGCTTGTCCTGTTTCTTTACCGCAGCCAGCGCCGTCTTCAGATTGCGCATATCGTTCATGGCATCGAACACGCGGAAGACATCCACGCCGTTAACCGCGGCACGCTCGACAAACTTTTCCACGACGTCATCGGCGTAGTGGCGGTAGCCCAAAATATTCTGACCGCGAAACAGCATTTGCTGCGGTGTTTTGGGCATAGCTTTTTTTAGCTCGCGAATACGCTCCCAGGGATCTTCACCGAGGTAACGAATACAGGCATCAAAGGTGGCACCGCCCCAGGACTCCAGCGACCAGAAGCCGACTTGATCGAGTTTTTCCGCAATCGGCAGCATGTCGTCCAAGCGCAAGCGCGTGGCGAACAGTGACTGGTGGGCGTCACGCAGGACTACATCGGTAATCCCCAATGGCTTTTTAACCTCAGTCATGGGTTCTCTCTCTCGGCAGAAATTATTAGATGTTGTTCAGAAGCGAAAATGGGCGGCTAGCGTTTTTTTCGATGTTGATCGATCGCGCCCTTGATGATGGCATGCAAACGGGCGTTGTCATCGGCGCTGATATTTGGCGTTGCGGTGATGGGCTCCGCCTCAGGGAAGTGTCGGGTAATTATCCGGGACATAATACTGGTGCCTATTACCAGTAGCAGCAGGAACGTAAAAACAATTCCCATGCCGAACAGGGTAATGTCCAACCCCTGCTGTAAAAGAGTGTCTTGCACTGTGTATCCCCCTAAGCCTTCGGATAATACAAGGTTAATATCCGTGTGATTATTCTTCGGCCCGTGGCCGTTTCATGTTAAGCAGCCGCTATGATTGGGCGCCTATAAAAACCCCCAAACAATACCGCTAAACTTCCGCACAAATTCCAGCTTGTTCCAACTTGCCAAACACCAGGCCGCACCGAGGACAAATCCCAAAGTACCCTGCGACTGAACGCAGTGGTCTAATTGGCAATGAACGCGACTTGGCAATGAACGCGGCTGGCAATCCCTTTCACGCCCGGCAATCTAGTCGTCAAGCAGAGCAAATACAACTGTGTTGGCGGCCCCACCCCGACAAGTAACAAAACTATCTGCTGCCAGAAAGTTTCTCTGCAGCATGGAAGTGCAGTCAATTTTCTATTATCAATACAAGTTGCTTTTAAAATCAAACACTTAATGGTTTCAGTGGCAACGGTGGCGCATGGTTCATTACGCCCTTTATTGGTGCAAACACACTCGAGTTTGAGTTTACATCTCCTATGAAAAGTACCCGCGAAATGATCATTGTTACGAAATAGCGCCCACTAGCTGATAGAATATGCGCCAACCATCACACCCATTTTGCCGATTCCCAGCTTTATGACCGATAAGACTATTTCCCTGCAGCCGAAGATTTACCAGGCCCCTATGGAAGGTGTTATCGATCACCATGTGCGCAGGCTGCTCTCAACGATTGGCGGAGTCGATATCTGTGTAACCGAATTTGTGCGTGTTACCGATACCCGCCTTCCCCGCCGGGTTTTTACTCGCTTGTGCCCGGAGCTCTTGGAGGGCGCCAAAACGGCCAATGATGTCCCGGTGCGCTTGCAACTTCTGGGCGGTAATCCCGAAGCCATGGCCATCAATGCTGCCAAAGCGGTTGCCGTGGGGGCAAAGGCGATCGATCTGAATTTTGGTTGCCCAGCCAAGTCGGTCAATAACAGCGATGGGGGCGCCTGCCTATTGCAAAGCCCGCATCGGGTAGAGGCGATTGTCGGCGCTGTGCGCCGAGCCGTACCGGATCACATCCCTGTCACCGCGAAAATCCGCCTGGGGTTCAACGACCGCTCTACCTATATGGATAACGCCCTGGCCGCAGCCGCCGGTGGGGCCAATGAGTTGGCGGTTCACGCGCGCTCAAAAGTCGATGGCTACAAGCCTCCGGCCTACTGGGAATATATCGGTGAGATTCGGGAAAAACTGCAGATTCCAGTAGTCGCAAATGGCGATATCTGGACTTTGGCGGAATTTCAGCGCTGCCGCGAGCAAACCGATTGCCAGGCCTTTATGTTTGGCCGCAGCCTGCTGGCAAGGCCTGACTTGGGACTGCAAATCAAGGCCTTCTGCGCCGGGGAGAAATATCAGCCGATGACATGGCCGCAGATTGTCGAATTACTCTGGGGTTACTATCAAATTACCCGGAAAGTTTACCCGGCCAAGTATCTGGGCAATCGGATCAAGCAGTGGCTGGCCTATCTCAAGCTCGCGTTTCCAGAAGCCCAGGTATTTTTTGAGAAGCTCAAACGCCTGCGGGAAGCGGAAGCCATTGAGGCCATTTTTTTCCAAGAATTGGAGTCCCCGCAGGAAATCACTAACCAGAAAACCATTGCAGCCGCTTAAGCGACTGCAAAGTGCGTTAGAGTTCGGCCGTTGACTGGCGGCTCAGGTAAGCCGGGTTGTAATACTTTTCCGGCAAATCATGAGACTGGGCACTCTCATAAATAACCCGTGTCTCGGTGCCAGTATTGATCGTATCCTGCAGCAGCATTTCCGCCACCACCTGTCGCCCCTCTCTTTGCCCGGAAGTAAAGTGTGCAATCTTGGCCAGCTTACCGGATTTCAAATAAAGCTCGGCTTTTACCGGAAAATGACTTTCGCTATCCAGCCACAAGTTAATACGCTGGTAGCTGGCCCCTTTGGTTTTGGCGGTAAGATTTAGGAGATTGGACAGCCGATCCTGTAATGTCTCCTGCCCTGCATAAACGCCCTGATAATCCTCACTCCAGGCGAGTGTAGCCACATCCCCCACCGACGCACTGCCCAGCAGTTTTTGCATGGGAGTAATCCGTATGGGGCGGCGGCTGTGTGGCATCAGCATCCAATAGTTGTCCTGCAGCATTAACATTTTGGTGCCCTCTTCTCCCTTGCCTTTAAAGACCACCAATGACTTGCGTTGTGGTTGGATGTACACATGGTATTTATCCATACTAGCCAGCTCGCCATTTTTGTAGACCTGCACCTCTGTCACTACCCGCGCGGAATTCTCATGCAGACGGTAAAAGTCGGCTTTGGCAAGCATGGCTTCCACTTGCTGCGTGGTGTAGTTAATTTCGCTACTGGCCCCGCTTTTGGTAATTAGTGGGTTGGCCAATGCCATGGGTACTACTGCTATTACCAGAGTGATACCCAGAGGCTTCCAAATGTTTTTTATTTTCGCTAATTTATACATGGACTAATGCCTCTGTAATTGGCTTGTTGACACCTGTGCGTGCCGCCATAAAGGAAGACAAAACACAGATTGCGGCTACTGCTAATGTGATAATCCAAGCCAGGTTCATTGAGAAATACACCACCAAGGGGTAGCTCTCTGTTTTACCTGGAGGGGGCGGCATAGTGACGTCAAACACCATCAGGCCCACACTCACCGCACCCGCCAGCAAGATGCCTACGATCGCACCCACCAGGGACAACACCAATGCCTCCAACACAAAACCCAGCAGTAATTCAGTGCGAGACGTTCCCAGTGCCGAGAGAGTACCGATCTCGCGAGTTCTCTCGGTAACCGACATCACCAGGGTGTTAAAGAGAGAGACAAAAATTACCACCGCCATAATCACACCCATCAAACCAAAAATTCGGTCGTATAGGCTTTTTACTCCTTGGTAGAAGAAGGCACGATCCTCCCAGGTGGTAATTTTCAACTCTGTTGCCTGCTCAGCCAGACGCGCCTTTAATGCTTCAGTATCCTCCAGATCGTAGCCGTACAGGTGCAGGGTGCTGACCTTTTTACTATTTAGAATAAATTGGGCGGAATTTATCGAGAGATACACCTGACGCTTATCTAAATCAGGAACGCCCGTTGCAAAAACACCCTGTACTTTAAAGTCCAAGGCGTTTAAAGCTCCATCTACTGTGGTTGACATCAGGGTGACATAATCCCCCCTTTTTACATTAAGATTTTTAGCCAGATCCTTACCCAGCAGGATCTTCGGATCATTAGGATCTTCATTTTCTCTCAGAATGCCACCTTCGGTCATATTCAAAAAAGGCCCTTTTACCCGAAACTCGCTCGGTAAAATTCCCTGCCCCAAAAATATGGTCGACTTCTCGCCATTGGAGATCAAGCCATTTAAGTAGATACGCGGTTGCACCGCCTTTACCCAGCTATCGGTCATTAAGTGTTTTCTCAATTCATCCGAATTTTCCAGACCGTTTTGTAATGGGTACTCTTCATCACTGCTGAAATATCCCGGCCGGGTAAAGACCAGATGCCTCTCGCTGCGCGCTGCACCTTCTTTCAGGGATTTATAGGTGTAAAGACCAAAGCCCCCGGAAGTCATCAAAGCCATCACCACAATAGAGACAATAGCAACGGTCAAAAGGCTGCGGCGGCGATTACGCAATAAATTCAACACTGCCAGTTTTAAGCGGCGCATGGGGCTTCCTCCTGCAAAATCACACCGTCTTGTAAATTCATCACTCTGTCACAGCGCCGGGTCATACGATCATCATGGCTGGCCACAATAAAGGCCGTTTTCTGTTCGCTACCCAGATGTTTCATCAATTCAATAATCTGTTGAGCCGTTACACTATCCAAACTGGCGGTGGGCTCATCGGCAATCACCAACTTGGGCCTGTGTACCAATGCACGAGCTATCGCCACCCGTTGTTGCTGACCACCGGAGAGACGATCGGGCCGATATCGGGCAAATTCTACCAAACCCACATGATCCAACATCTGTATTACCCGCTGTTTTACCTCTGCAGAAGCCACCCCATTGAGCTGTAACGGGTAGGCGACATTTTCAAAGGCACTCATCACGGGTACCAAGTTAAATTTTTGAAAAATAAACCCCATCTGAGTGCGACGTATCTTCATCGCCTGCTGGTAGTTTCGGGTCATTAACTCACCGGCAAAGTGCACCGCACCGGAGTAATCCTGATCCAGCAAGCCACAGATGTTCAGCAGAGTGCTCTTGCCGGAGCCAGAGGGCCCACACAGGACTACCATGTTGCCGGGGCGAATGGCCAGGTTGACGTCTCGTAAAGCCTGGTGTTCTATTTCACCGGTCTTATAGGTCTTTTCTATATGTGTCAGCTGCAACATCGATCCTGCTCCAATTCCTACTACTGATTCCTACTACTGATCCTTATCCGGCTGACAAAGGGGCAGCGCCCCTCTTGTCTTGGCCTCTGCCTGCCACTCACTTTTCAGCTCAGACTTCTCCCCCAAATCCGCAGCCTCCAGGGCGCCACAGTAAATCCAACTCACCGCCTGTACCGGCATATGCGACAGTCGCGGATCCCCCATCAGCTCACCATAGAGCTCAAAACCACGATCGAAAGCATTGAAGAAAGCGGGCACCTTGGTAAACGTGGTTGCCGCAATCCCTTTAAAAAGCAAGTCACGAGGCATTCCCTTAGCCGAACGCCCTGGATTCTCTAGCTCCTCCAGCATCCGCAAGGCCTTGTCCATACGGGCAATACCATTTTCCGCATAGCCCACCTTTCTCCACGGAAGCCAGCTCTCCTTGGCCATCAACGTCTCACTGGCCCCCAGGTAAAACAAGGCAGCCGGATCTGTGGGGTTTTTCTGCTGAGCGACTTTAAAAGCTTCATAAGAAGCCTCAATGGCATCCCCACCCTGCTGCGCAGCTTTGTTGTAAAGCCCTTCCAGCTGCGCATCCAACGTGGCAAAAGCGAAAGTTGTCATGCCCAGCTGAATCAGTACCGCTGCGAAAATTTTCTTCATGTTTTCTTTCCTTGCGTTCAGGTTGAGCGCAGATTAGCGCTGGTTATGGAGGCGGTCTCGGCCGTGTGATAAAGAGCAGAGGAAAGCAATAAACGGAAGATGTTGAGGATGAATGGTATTAAAAATAGAGAATAAGCAGTAAATAGCGAAACACAAACGACAGTGCGAGAGGCTAATCCCAGGAAGGTGGTACAGTAGAACTGATTTGTAAATACTGCTTTAGAGTAAAGAATTCAATTATTTTAAACACCTACTACAATAATGCCGGATTAAAACCGTTTAAAAGGCAAGCCGACACTCACCCATCTCGGATTCAATGAAAACACCAGGCAACTGACATGTTCAATTACTTTCCGCTGCCAACTCGCTAATAAAATCAAAAGCAGAAAATTCAGGATTGTTGAGTAATTTTAGGTTCTTAACCATTTCTGGTGACAGATAGGGCTTAGCCGTGAATAGAAATTGATCTACCCCAGCCGGCGCTCCTGCCGAAACTTTAGAAGAATAGAGATTCCATACGTTATAAACTGAGAGAGAGCCCTGGGCTTTTAACCGTTTGTCTATCGCATTCATAATCAGCATTCCACACTCATAGTGAACGCGTGGATTCTTACGTGATACATCTACGTAAACTGGATTCCCCTCCAAGCTAGCAAGGCAATTTTTCTCTGCCTGCTTAATTTTCTGCGATAAGAAACCTTTGGAAATGATACTCTCGAATGCCAAGCCAGCAAAATAGTCGGCCGCCCCCTCGTGTAACCAGGATTCAGCCGTATCGCTAACATCGGCACCCTCCCTCTGATACAGATGGGCAACTTCATGGGAAAAGAGCCAAAACAATTCATCAACATCAATGGCTTCAATAACAGCCCCCTCACCATACCAATGCATAAATATCTGACCGGGCAAAGTTCCACCTTGATGCCCAGCTCGACCATCGTCTGTTGAGCTGTAAGAAGCAAACAATGCTGGCCTATAACCAAGTGCACCCATTTTATCGGCGAAGAAATTCATCAACTTTGGCAACTGAATACTCATTTGGTGCTTGAGTTTCTCTGGCAGGCGTTCATCAATCACACTAACAAAATGGTCGCTCTGTATCGGTTCTCCAGAGCCAATATAGACCTTACTCCCCTCATCGAATGCCTCCCATTCAACGCTTTCCTGATAGATCTTACCATGCAAGATAATATTATCAGGCTCAGGGGCAGCTATCGATAAATGCCACTGATTCAGGCTAGATTGACAAGATTCCGCGCAAGCAAAAAACCTTCCCGTATGCAACAGATAGCCTCCATCCGAAAATGGGGAGAAAGGGGCGTATTCTTTGGGGAGAGCAGTATACGTCGGGGTAAGATGAAAGGTAACTTCGGTAAATGCACTACCGTCTCTACGGTACACACTTTCTCCCTCGCCATCAAACTCAAACCGATACCCCTTGGAAGTAGACACCCAGCGTTTACTTCTTGAGTTATCGGGAGAGCTTTTAAAAACAAGCCTCTTTATTGGCTTTTCTGACACAAAGGTCACAAACCAGTTACCATTTTGCTTCTTTTCCAGCTTGGCACTTATATTATAGGCAACCGCCATTGAACTACTCCCTAAACACAACCATGCTGCAGCCATAGAAAATGCGAGAGTTCTTATACGACACAATGTTGTAACTATCATTTTTAACCTTATCTACAATAAACTGGCATCCTGAATTTTCGAAAAAGCCTTCAATATTTTTTTAGCATTATATCCATGAATGACCTCCCCATTAACAAGTAAAACAGGAACACCTCTTCCACCTAAGCGATCATACTGAGACCTACCCTCTCGAGATTTATCAATATCATACTCATAAAATGGTATATTGTGTTCTCTCATCAATTCACGCGACTTTTGGCAGTAACCACACCATTCGGTAGCGTAGAGAACAACCTTTCCAGAGTGCGCCGAACTGAAATCCGGCGGTGGGTTGAGGTAGCGCTCAATGGAATCCCACTTCTGGAAGACCATTAAAGCTACAGCTAATAGTAAAAGGTTTCTCATATATCTTCAGCCGAGTATGGACCAGAAAACAAACACAAGCCACACCATCAAAAACCCACCCTTCAATGATTAATTCGATTGCATTTTTTAGCAAATTAAGCGCTCATAAAGCCATGAAAATCACCCGAACCTTCAAGCTTTGACAGTAGAAATATATAAATAATTGAAGCTATAAACTGTACAATAAGATCAAACCAATGATCGGCCATACCATACCCATGCGGAATCTGTCACCCCCCATTCCAAATACACCAGAAATGCATCCGAATCTTCCTGTTCACACTTTATTTTTATCTTCATACTCCCACCAGAAATATAGTCATAGAAATACTTGTTAAAACTTCAACCCGCGAACACATATACCAATTGAAAACAGTCAAAAATGAAGACAGCCCTCACTACCCCCCCCTATATACGACACCATTGCTGACAAAGCAACATCTAAAGCAGAGGGGCAAACAAAACTATGATGGCGCAAACCTCCAACCACAACTTTTAATGGATTTGATACAAACCTAACCAGGAAGCATATAACTATCTGGGCTGCACTCTCAAAAAACCTACCCAATCCCTTTCGAATCATTAGTTAAGACCAAGAATAGAACCAAAGAAACCCAAGGCAGGAAGGCACAACCAAAGAGAACTATTTTCATCTTAGAAAAATTTGAGTCTAAAAAAGGCACAAGAAAAGGAGATGCGAATAGACATAAGGTCACTACACCTCCAACAGTAGGCACCAACTCCATCGGTACAGTTCTTTATAAAAGCAGAAAAATCCACATAATTATGCAAAACACTCTCTATAACAGCAAAAATAAACAGATCAATACACGAACAGGCTGCCGCTACAAGAGAGCTGTCCCAGAAGACGTAGGGCATGGATCTTATGATGGCAGAGCTTCACAACCTGAAAAGGGGGCTATTGCCCCCTTTTCGTTTGCCGGAATTCAGGTAGCTAAATGTGACTAAAGAAATTAACTATCGACTACTTTAATTTTTGATTTCCCATGCTCACTCACAACATCCCCATAAGTATCAGCCCTTGGGCCACTTATTTTCCGCACATCTTCATAGAGTCTCCAGCGCCCCACAAACTGGTCTTTTTCGAATTTAGTAATCAAATATCCCGCCCGATTACCTTTGCGGAATTTCATATGAGGGTTCTTCTTTAAGGCTTTCTCTGTACTGCGGTTGTCAGCGACTTCATACCAGAGTGCGCCGCCATCGCCACGGGTAAGTGAGGGCGCGGTTATTTCGACCGCAACATTATCGCGGCCGGCACTGTAATCACTGGCAAATGGATCTAAAGCTAAACCAGCTGCCATCGCTTTATGCAAACCTCCCGATAGTACAACAACATTGTTATTCAACTCCGCAAAGAGCTCCAGCAGCCATTGGTGAGATTGCGGGTAAGCTCGCCAGGCACTGGGTGAATAATTATCCCACCACTCAAAGACTGGTGCTCCCGAGCAGACAATGCGCCAACGTGCTGTTGATGTACGAATAGCCTGTTCGAACCAGACGGCCTGTTCCTGACCAATAATACTGCGACCGGGAAAGTCGTACTGTTCAAAGATTGGCTGACGCTTCCTGAGGTTATCCGGCATATCTTTGATCGGCACATCGCGATCATAAAAACACATATCCAAAAAGAAGATATCGGCCAGTTCACCATAAGGCACAGAGCGCCATATTCGCTTGGGGGCAATATACCGGATGGGCATCCACAGAAAGAAAGTTTCCACGGCAATCTCCATCGCCTCATGAAAATCTGCCCCATTTATTGCTGGCCCTTCTCGCCAAACACCATTTCTTAAATCGCCATCATCCCAGATTACCATCCAGGTATGTTTTTGGTGCGCCTGCTGTAAGAAAGCATCCTTCCTAATCTCGGAGTAGCGGGCTCTATAACTCTCACGGTCATATTTAAAATCGGAGTAACCAAACTTACGATAATCACCAGAATTGGAGGAAGCGTAGGAGTAATCCCCAAGATGAATCACCGCATCAATATTTTGCTCTCTTTCCACCATATCCCGATAGCCGACAAACTCACCGTGTTCAAAGTGCGAACAGGATGTCACGATAAATTTTAGGGTATCGGCAGCCGTACTATTTTGTGGCGCAAGTTTTAGCCGACCAACAGGTGAAATCTGATCTCGGTATTTAAACCGATAAGCATAATTTCGGCCATAGTTCAACTCGGTTACATCGAGCTTAACAGTAAAATCTTTTGATTCATCGGTTTGCGCATAGCCAGTTGACACGATCTGTTCAAAGGCATCATCCAGCGCAACTTCCCAATACACCAGCGGTGTTTCTTCCTCAGTAGTTACTCTGGTCCAAATGATCGCGGATTTCTCGGTTGGATCACCGGAGGCCACACCGTGTAAAAAGTGTTCTGAATTGCTGACTGCCCCCGTATATTCGTATCTTTTTCCAGCACTATTCGTCCAAGCCGATGACGCCATAGCAGATACTGTCAATAGCCCACCCCATTTTAGTAAAGTCCGTCGATCTATTTTCTTCATAAGTTTATTCATTCACCAGAATCTTAGAATATTGCCCAGCAAGTTAAACAAACCCACATTACAGGGAAGTGACATCCATTAAAAACTTTAGCTTTACCAGCACAACCAACTCACCCCAACCACACAACAAAGCAATGCTAGACATTTCCTTTTAAAGGACACCGCTAAAAACTCGGCAAACAGCTACAAAACAACGTTCAAAAGGAGACGATGGAAACAACAGGATAAGTAAAAACAAAGAATTAACGATATAGAGGGCAGAAAAGTCCCTAAAGAGAATATAAAAACCCTATAGCCACCAAAGCGACCCAAGATTTATTACATAGATAAATCCACCAAAAAATCTTGTTTATTTTTTGAGAGAAAGCAATCTAATTCTTATCCATTGAACGACCACCGACTCATAACCTCAGGAAAACTCCTGCTTTTCCATCCATGGAATAATTCTCTCAAAGGCTTCTTCAATATTTTCGATGGAGGTTGCATAACTAAATCGAAGTGCATTGCGGCATGACTCACCAAAGGTATCGCCAGCAATGGTACAGACCCCCGTCTCCCGCAACATTCGCAGTGCAACATTGTTACCATTCACTCCTTCGGGTAACGATGGGAATAAATAGAAAGCGCCTTCCGGCATATAGCCCTCAAGATAGGGCGTCTGTTCCACCAGTTGCACCAATCTATTTCGTCTTTTTTTGTAAGTTTTAATGATATCGGCAATAAAACTCCGATCACCTTTTAATGCGGCTACGCCAGCCCACTGGCAGGGTGTATTCGCAACCGTGGTGGTAAACATATGGTAACGACGTAGCTTACGTATCACGCCCTGGCTGGCAATCATCCAACCAATTCTCATACCGGCCATGCTAAAGGTTTTGGAGAAACTGCTGATAATAATTACGTGATCTAAATCAGAACAGCAGGATAGTACTCCGGCGTAATCACGGTCATCGTAAATCAAGTGATCGTAGACTTCATCGCTTATCACAAAAATACCGCGATAAGCTGCTTCCTGTACAATGGTTTCAACGGTCTCACGAGGGTACACGGTGCCGGTGGGATTACTGGGTGAATTTAAGACCACGGCATGGGTATTGTTATCGAAAGCATCAATCACCTCTTGAGGGTCCAGCTGGTGATTATTTTCCGCGCGGGTGGGAATATAGTGCACTTCACCACCGTTCATACGGATTAATGGTGCGTACAATAAAAAGGATGGATCAGCCATAATAAACTCGCGCCCCGGCGCCGACATGGCTGTTAATGCCAGATAAATGGCTTCGGTTGCCCCTGTGGTAACGAGTATATTTTCCGGCGTTATTTTACGGCCATAGCGCTCACCGTTATAGTCGGCCAGTGCGTCGAGCAGTTCTGGTAAACCCGCATCCATGGTGTAGCCCGTTTGTCCGGCCTGCACCGCATCCACGGTGGCCTGGATAACATGGGGCGGCGCGGGCGAATCTGGCTGACCGATGGACAAGTGAATCACATCATCCATCGTAGCGGCCAGATTCACCATCTTACGAATACCGGGTACCGGAATCGTCAATAGCGCCGGGTTCCAGACCGGGTCTTCTGATTCATAAAAATCAAATTCCAGCCGGCTCACGCGCTTTCTCCCTCCGCGACATCAACATAAAAGAGCTTTGGACGCTTTTCTGTCAGGGGCGCGGCCAGTTGGTAGGCCTGCCCCGCACGTAGAACGTTAACATCCTCGAAACGTCGACCTACGAATTGCAGGCCGATCGGCAGTCCACTGGATGAGAAACCACAGGGCACAGAAAGAGCCGGCTGACCTGTCATATTGAATGGGTAGGTAAACGGTGTCCACGAAGGCCAGCGAGTGCTGGGCCAGCCCTCCGGCACCTCGCAACCGGCCTTAAACGCGGTGATCGGCAACGTCGGCGTCACTAACAGATCGTACTTGCTATGAAAATGAGCCATGTGCTCGCTTAATACTGCACGCTCATTCACTGCGGCCAAATAGTCGAGCATCGAAAGCTGCGAGGCCTTTTCAGCTACAGCGACCAACTGTGTATCCATAAGTGCACGCTGACGCTTGCTTATGGAGCGCAGGGCATTAGCAGCGCCGCCGTAAAACAGGTGGCCAAAAGCGGCAAGTGGATCATCAAATCCCGGTGCCACTTCGGTAACTTCGGCTCCGAGGGACTGCAACAGATCGGCAGCATCCTGAACAGCCCGCTCCACATCGCGCTCATTTTGTACATATCCCAGAGTGGCGCTATAGGCGATTTTCAAACCCTTAAGCAGTTCTTGCGGCTCACCGGAAATGGCCTTTAGGTAATCGATATTACGCCGTGGAATCGCATTGGTATCCCGGTTATCGGCTTCACTCAATACGTTCATCAGCAACGCGCAATCGGACACTGTCCAGGCCATGGGGCCCGCATGTGCCAGGGTGCCAAACGGACTCGCCGGCCAATGGGGCACCTCACCAAAGCTCGGCTTGAGCCCAACAAGACCACAAAACCCTGCGGGGATACGAATCGAGCCACCCGCATCGGTGCCAAGGGCCAAAGGTCCCATACCCAAGACTACGGCAGCAGCACTGCCACCGCTGGAACCACCGGCGGTTTTACTGGCGTCCCAGGGATTGCGGGTAATGCCATCAACGGGGTTATCCGTTACCCCCTTCCAACCAAACTCTGGCGTGGTGGTCTTACCCAAGGGGATATAGCCATTGCGGTTTAAAGCCGCAATACTGGGGGCCTCTTTACCCAGCGTGGACTTCGGATCAATTGTTTTTGAGCCCTTGATCGTGGGCCACATGGGGGTAAGAAAGACATCTTTGATGGCCACCGGTACGCCGTCCAGCACGCCGCGTGTCTCACCTCGACTGTAGCGCTGGGCCGATTCGTGAGCGGAAGCTAAAGTGATTTCCCTATCCACCAGGCAGTAGGCATTCACTGTGGGGTTACAAGAGTCAATCTGCTTGAGCAGAGCTTCTGTGACATCCACCGGAGAAAATGACTTGTCGTTATATCCTTGCAGTAATTCCAAGGCCGTCATACGGACAAAATCATTCATCGGTCCATCCTCTTATTTTTCCGTTTATGCCCCTATCGTAGTACCGGCCAACACGGCGCCTGGTATATTCACGTGGACTGAACCGCCCCGAGCTTAAAATGCCTCTGAAACGGTATTCACAATTTCTTGCCTAAGAGATATCTCACTTAAATAGAGAAACAAGAATTAAGATATTCTGGAGTGATTCTGCGATACCTCCTCTGCCTAGCAATGACTTTATATCGGTATACAGCGGATTTAGTGGCTAATAAAGAAAGGACATCCCGGCAATATCGATTGGCGGCAAAAGGACCCTCAATATTTAAAAGAAGTCGATTTCGCCCCATTCACCTACTTGTCATTATCAGCCAGCTCGAGGGAAGCCCGTAAGGCAGAGGCGGCGCTGCTTGAGCACCAGTCAAACTATTGAGCCCTTAGAATGGTTGAGGATTGATAAACCGGACCGCTAGGCGGAAGTCACCCCCTGGGCATCACAGCGGGAAGACCCACCTGTAATTTTTCTGCCCAAGGTTGCAGGTCACGCATAATTGAGGGGTAAAGCTCCACACCCTCGCGCAATTGCCGCGTGCGCATAGCCCAGGCACGCTGGCCCGGCACTCGTACCGGGTTGGCATCCTCACTGCGGTTCTGCTCCCATAAGCCGCTCAGGGCCACAGCCTGGCGCAGAAAATCAGCCCGAGGGCCAAAAGCCTGGGGATCGATTACCTGTAGAAAAACCGAGTTTGCCTCCTTATCCTCACGGGCAGATTCATCTGCGCGCCCATATCCTCCCAGTGCCATTGATAACACCTCCAACATGGCACTCAGTGCGGCCCCCTTGTAGCCGTGGTCAGCCCCACCAAGCGGCAGAATACTGCCGCCTTGTTCGAAAACCTGCGGGTCGTCGGAAAGTTTGCCATCGGAGCCCTTAAGACAGATTGACGGCATATTTCTCTTTTCACGTTTTGCACGGGCCACATAGGCACCAGCAGTAACAGACATGCTGATATCGAAAAGCAGAGGGTAATCCCCAGCCGGTGCGGCAAATGCCAATGGGTTAGCCGAGAACAGAGGATCGAGCCCCCCCTGTGGCGAAACAGTATTCTCCCCCGGTGTGGAACAGGTCAGAATAGCGACATAACCGGCCTCGATAATTTGTGGCAGATAGGCCGCCAGGCAAGCGATATGCTGGCTCCGCCGTATACTGGCAGTAACCACCCCCCATTCCGGTATTCGTTGCAATGCCTGCTCAATTGCCTTGGTGAGCACCCAGGGACCCGGCAAATATTGTGCATCCCAGTTGAAGCAGTTACCGCGGTCGGAGAGCACCAATGGTTCGCCGCTAATCCGGGATTCACCACTTTGCAGCCACTCTAAATTACTCACTACCCGCTGTAAGCCGTGGGTAGTAAAGCCGAGGAGATCCGCCTGTAAAAAAACACCCGCCATGATGTCGGCACGTTCTTCAGCCAACCCCACCCGCTGGAATAAAGTGCTGGCGAATTGCTGTAGTTCTCTAGCGGGATAGCAAACAGACATATTGACTCCAAGTTATTTACCAATTGAAAAATGGCGAACTAATAAACGGACATTCGATAAGGAGGGCTACCTAGTGGCTAGTTTTATTACCAACCTACAAACTACTCATGACCTCACCCAGAACAATGGGCATGTCTCATTGATCCCTGATTAATCAATCCACTTAAGATAAAATACAGCATTGCCTGAGGAGTCTGAGAGATTTCTTAATATTTGATCGACTAAATCATAAGATTCAACATGACAACTCTCTCTCATTACACCATGATTTCCACCTATTGCAAACATGATATCCAGTACCTTATCACGCTTGTTATTAACACTTTCCACAATGGTTCGAGCATTTTAATAAATATCACCTCGATACTTCAAAGTTGCCGCATAAGAAAACTCAGAAATAACCATCAGGCCAATAAGAGCAACTATACGGATCTATTTCCTACACTACAGATACAAAACTAAAATCTACATAGATTTGAACAAAGCGGCAGCCCTGCGACTAACCGTAAATTTCTGTCCATCATTCATAATCACAGTTGCCGACCCGGTTAGACCTCGAGTTATTTTCTCAATACGTTTAACGCAAACAATGGTGGATCGGTGTATCTGCCAGAAAAGATCAGGCTGTAACTGAGTCATCAATTCCTTAAGCGGGGTGCGAATAATATGCTGGCCCTGACTGGAATATACAGTGGTGTACTTATCTTCTGCTACAAAGGCAGAGACTTCATCGCAGGCGATTAAGTGCACGTCCTCCCCTTTACTGGCCCGAATCCAGTACAGGTATTCAGGCTTAACGGTGCTTAGTTGGCGCAGCAAGGCTTCGATATCCAGGCTTTCTTGATCGCCTTCCTCGACGCTATTGGCCAACCGCGCTCTGATACGGTCACAGGCAAGCTGTAAACGCTTTTCCTCAATAGGCTTCAGAAGATAATCTACAGCCTCTTGCTCAAAGGCGCTTACCGCATATTCATCGTAGGCGGTAATAAAAACCACTAGGGGTTTACTAACCAACTGATTGAGCGCGGTGGCAACGCCTATACCATTCAAGCCAGGCATGCGGATATCGAGAAATACTACATCCGGTTTCACATCCTGACAGAGAGCCAATACCTCTTCGCCACTGGCTGCCTTGCCCGCAACCTCAAGCTCCGGAAAAACATCGGCCAGCATTTTATCAAGATGGTGACGCAACAGGGGTTCATCGTCAGCGATTATTGCGCGCATGGAAACTCCAGTCGGGCAGTGACTCCGCCCAGCTTATTATTACTTATCTGCAACTTACCTTTTCCTTGGTAAAGAGCGGCAAGCCGCTCCTTAATGCTCTTTAGCGCCAAACCATTGTGTGTACCTAGTTTGGGCCTGTTGGTGTCAGACTGCAAACCGATACCATTGTCTTCGACCTCTATTACCCATTGCCCCTCCTCCCTAGCCACCTTGAGAAAAACCAGGCCGCACTTGGACGAGGGTTCTATACCGTGGAAAATAGCATTTTCCACTAAGGGCTGAACCAGTAAAGGAGGCACGACTGAGGTGAGGTTTATTTCCTTGGCAATTTCGATCCTATATTGAAGCCGTTCACCCAGGCGAATTTGTTGAATGGCCAAGTAACTCTCGAGGCTACTGAATTCATCCTTTAACGACACATGATCAGAGCGGGATTTATTTAGACTAAAACGTAAAAGGTCACTAAAATTATCCAGCAGCAACTCGGCTTTTTGTGGGTCGTGACGTATCAGCATTTTTAGATTAGCGAGTGTATTAAAGAGAAAGTGCGGCTCTATCTGACTCTGCAACACCTTCAATTGACTCTGTACAAACGCTTTTTGTTGCTGTGCCTGGCGTAATTCCGCCTCCCTGCGCTCTGTCTCCAGCTGATGCGTCTGTTCTCGGTTGAGATAAAATTGGTACAACAAAGTGGTAACAAAAGCAGCAATGATCAGTAAATTAATCAGAATATCAATCGCTGGGAAAGCCTTAAAGCCGGCAATCCACCACCAAGCATGGATGGTACCCAGTACAATTGTTACCAAAACGATTACTATATATTTCAATTTATGGGGCCAACTTGGCTTTAAGTGCTCAATTAATTTTCGGGAGGAAAACCCAACAAAGCCATAAGCCAGAGAAATAGCAAAATTCATATAGTAACTACCACTCCATACCGCCTTAGTAATCAGCGCCACAGCAACGCAAAGAACCAGGGTACGTAAATACTCGCTCAATACTTTCAGCATAATTTTTCTAAAACGTTCTATTCGTGGTTAAAGTCACAAGGGTTTTAATCGGTAATTGTGCCAAATAAGAATTTTTCGCGCCGCCAAAATACCTTACTGATCCGTCAAGAGTCCAATAGCCTCTTAATTCACGGCTACAACCGACAGTGACAACCACGCCTCTGTCTTCTGGAGAATATAAAAGATCTAGCTTTGGGTTGTAGCGATGATTGGATGCACTCCAGTGCAGCATCAGGTTATGGCGGTTGCGCCCCTCACCTAAAAAAGCCGCAGCCCAGGTATATCTGGTACTATCCCACTGCGACCCTTGATCACGATACCAATGGGCGTTATTCGCCAATTCTTGCCAGTCTTGTGCCCGCCATGCGCGGCTATCGTACCAGTACTCTGCAATTAGCGAATGCCCCTCGCTATGGGTCCAGGTCATTCCCAACAGGGCTTGCCAACCATCGCGGCGCTCCTCCTCAATAGATGGGGCAGCGGCTTCCGGAAAGCTAGGCTCTTTCCATTGCTTGTAACGCTGCTGATAACGTCCTTCTGTGTGTAGCTCCCAAGATTCTCCATAGGTCGTTACCAAGCTACCCCCAATACTCAGCCCGCGCTGATCATCCAGGTAACCGAGTAACTGCCACTCGTTTACACCCCCCAACTGATACCAGCGCACCGCCAACCCTCTGGGTAACCCTGTATCATGGAACCGACTTGCATTGGCATCCACCAGCATTAAGCTCAGCTCCCCACTCTCTGTAAAGCGGCTGGCAGAGACTACGGCAACGCCTTCATTTGTATGCAAATAAACCGGGTTACGCTCCACGGGCAGGAATACATCCACGGGACGATGAGCATAACTCACACCGAAACCCAGTCGACGCTTACCAGCCATTAAATCCCAACCAGACCAGTCGCCCTGCCAAAACAACTCCTCCACAACCAGCTCACTACTCTCGCCCTGACCACTTTCTGCCTCATACAGAAAGGATAACTGACCCTCCCAATCGCCGTATTGAAGGGCTCCCTGTAATTTCAGCTGCCGAGCATAGCCGGATTCGGCATCGGAAATGGCAGTATCGGATTTACTTTCGGCCTTCACGGCCATAGCCAGTATCCATTGCTGGGAAATTGATTGAGCGTGAGGCGCCCCCATATAAAACGTAAGTGGCAACAGCCCAAAAGTAATCCATTTCATCTTAACCTCCAATTTAATGAAGGCAATTTAACAGTGCGTGTCACTAGCGCCGGAACAAAATATTAATGGTTCATAGATGTGATCAATAGCCTCAGAAGCAGATAAGTGGTGAAGAATAACTACCGAGCCATTGAGTTAGGGGTTGGCTTATTACCTCCGAATCAGGTTGATGAAGGCAACTCAATAAAAGATAAATAACCTGACCTTGACCCATTTGTCACCCAATGCAAATTATTCACCGCATGGAATCGGCAAAAACTCTTACACCTCCCGGTTACGCACTTATCCCATATGACAGCCCTAAGGGGTGATACTTTTTAGCCTGTAGCGACTAAGACGGCATAGATTCCCCCATTGAACACAACTGATGGAACCGTACCACTTAGTGGGAGTCCACCATTTATCCATTTACCGGCCAATACCTTATAGAGATAAATCGGGGGAGCAATGCCAGGTTCAATAAAAATCATTACCGCAGTCGCTTTAGCCACCTTTCTGACAGCTTGCAGTGGCGGCTCCAGCAGTAGCGGTGGTTCAGACAACAAACAAAACAACAATGACAGCAGTACAGACACGGGGTCAGGAGACAGCAGCACAGATACTGATACCGGTGACTATTCATTTAATCCCGCCACTCCTCTGGCTACATTGGTGGTAGGCAATAATGAGTATGCACAGGGGACCTTACAGCTTGAAAATACTGACAGTAAAAGTCCCTCCTTCCAAGCTGGCACTTTTACCGGGGAATATGGCGATTTCAAACTCTACGAGAGTGGTAATTGGGAATATCGGCTGAACAGTAACACCAACACACTAAATAACGGCGCCTCGGTTCAAGACACCCTTACCTTTCTCCTGAGCAATGGTGATCGACTCTCAGTGAATTTTTCGATTCAGACTGTAGTGGCCACTCAAAACAGCATTGTATTTGTTCTAGTCAATTTTTCAGATACCTCCGTTACCGATGACGTCAGTATTTCCGATCTCGCGAATATGACCTTTAACGATATAGACTCTCTCGATAACGCCTATAAAGAAAACTCTCTGGGGCAACTGAAATTTCAGCGCCACTTAAGTAACAACAACACCCTGGCACAGTACTGTTATGGCGAAGAAAACAAGGAAGAAAGCTCGATTGACTGTTTTGTATATAGCATTCCAGATAGTCAAAATGGCGGTATATTAAGCTTGGATAGTGCGCAAGCACGTGCCGGAAACTCGCAGGATGGTCAATATTCCGATGGTGGTTACACTTGGCGAGATAATGCAACAGCCTGGATTGAGAGCAATTTTGTCGATGCCAATAATCGCCCAGTGGACCTGGGTGATTGGCGTCACAGAGTATTTATATTTCCAGACGCTGCCTATCGAGCGGGATTAATTGGCTCTGGAGTAGCCGCAGTCAATGGCCGCTGGAGCATCATCACCGCCGATAGCGATCAATTAATATTGGGCCATGAGCTTGGACACAATATTGGCTTGGGTCACGCAGGCAACGATGATAACAACGATGGGGATACCAACGATCGTGGCGAAAACGAATACGGGGCCAGTGCCGTTTTTATGGGCAACAGCTGGGAATCCCGTTTATTTGGTAGCGCCCACAGGGACTACATGGGGTGGTATAACAAATTCCCAGGCTATACGACGACTATAGCCAGATCACTAGGAAACACCTCAGAAATCCAAGTGCAGGCTATCGAGCTGACTGCCGGCGAACTGAATAGTAACCTACCACAACTCCTAAAAGTAGAGAGCAGCGGCAGTGCGAATGGGGAAAATCATTATTTTGTGGAATACCATATTGCCCACAACACCTTAAATCCACGACCCCAACAGGCCAATCAGGTTACGATACACTACCTTCAAGACAGAACAGCAAACCAGGTGGCAACTCTGGAAGAACCGGGAAGTACTTTCACGGACACCTCTGCCGGTATCACTATTGAATTTATTTCCAGAGACAGCACCAATAAGACCGCTACGATTTCGGTCAATTATTCTAACTAAAAGGAAGGTATAAACATGAGATATCTAACCATCTTATTAGCCACTTTCTTCCTGGCAGCCTATGCCTACGGGGAAGAAACAGTGACCGGTATACTCGAGGAAGAAATTTCGGAAAATTTCCAAACCGGAAAGATTGATCACCGATTTTCTATTAAAGATGAGACTACAGGAAAATATTATTTTATAGATGCCAAGGAAGCCAAAGATAAAGGCATGAAATCTGGTGAGCGAGTCCGAATTCGCGGGGACAAGCATGAAAATCGTAGAATTCGAATCAGGGAATCCCAGAGGATTCACCTCGAAGAATAAATCTAGGTAGTCCGACCATTTAAAAAAAGCGTCAGGGCACTGGATTCATCAAGCTAGCCCTGGCTGCACAAAAAACCACTTGAACAGAGTTCATTCTCAATACGCAATAAGACGCCCGGTCTTTGCTATTCTTTGATAAGTTGCACCAAGGAAGCTGCCAATCTCAACCATTGGCGATGTAATTACCAGGGAGTAGCGAATGAAAAAATTGATATCAATCGTTCTGGGTGTCGTCTTATTTACCCCTTTCTCTGCTCAAGCCGTCTGGACAGGGGAAGCACGGATCGATCTTCTTAAGGTTCACAGCCGGGGAGTGAACATTAGACTTAAAGGTTTTGAAAACATCAATACCGAGGTGGCCTGCCTTGACACTAGGACTTTCATTCTAGTGAGTGACAACTCTAACATTTATGACACCAAAGTCTCCTTTCTACTTTCTGCCTATATGTCCAAAACCTCAGTAAATTTAAGTTACTACGGATGCTATGAGGACAAAATCCAGCTGAGTTCCATTATGATTAGAGACTAATCACAGATAGATAGTCTCAAGGGAGAAGGTTTATCTCCCTTGAGACTTTAGTGGTTTATCGCTTAAGAGAGTGTCCGTCGTTGGTGGGTAGGATCACTCATCTATCTTTACAAGACATAGGGACGACAAAAATACCTTTCCGCCATTCATCCTTAGCGTTTATCCCTCACAACTCCCCCCTCAGATCTATATACTTATCTTTACAACCGCAGGCAAAACTCAAGGTAGATAACTTCGCACCCGATCTGATAAGCTTGTCAGTCTTGACCGCCATATAACGCGGCTGGGCACACCTAGGGGTGGCTCATTAAGGGATCAAAATGAAAATAATTAAAATATTGCTAACCAGCTTAATTATTCTGGCAGCCCAGCTGGTGCAAGCCGGCACCGCTGAACCCAGAACGTTTACTCGCCAAGGCATTCTATCCTACAACTTTCACTCTGATTTGCTGGGGCGAGGGTTCGTTATTGATGTGCTACTGCCTCTCTCTTTTAACCCTGAAGAGAGCACCAAATATCCAGTGATTTATATGACCGATGGTTATATGAATTTCCCTATGGTGGCACCAAACTTAATCCATGAACAAGTCCCAGATGAACAAGGTAAGACCAAGCTCCCGCCAGTTATTCTTGTAGGCATCTCACATCCCCTAGATACCCCCAACTTCACTTTGCGTTTAACAGATTTTACTCCAGTACCGGGAGAGATCCGGGGGAACACGTTAGGTGGAGGAGCCAATCAATTTCTAGAATTTTTGGAGAACGAGCTTAAACCATTCATTAACAACTCCTTTATGGGTGATGAGAATGACGAAACGCTGGCTGGCCACTCCCTCGGCGGACTCTTAGCCCTACATGCCCTTTTCTCTCACACCGATAGCTTTGATCGCTATGTGATCGGAAGCCCGAGCATCTGGTGGGCCGATAAGCAAATTCTCGAAAGTGAGTTCGCCTACGCCGAACGTCAGGCCGACCTACCCAAGAGTGTGTATATGTTTATCGGAGGAGAGGAGGTCTGCCTAGAGGAAGGAGAGGTATGTGGCGTTCAGGACTTCAGAGACCTGGCCCAACGACTCAAGTCCCGTAACTATGAAAATCTAACTCTACGCAGGCGAGTCATTAAGGGCGAAAACCATGATACGGTAGTAAACCCTGGTTATGACAAGGGGATTGAGCAGGTTTTTAAAGCCAAAGTGCTACCACGGAAGTATTCTTTTTGACCAATCATGGAGCCTTATAGCAGAGAAGTGCTACAGGGCCCTGACTACTGGTCTTACTTGCTATCTAGCACTATTAACTCGGCGGACAAATAGTTCTATTATGCTGCATATTTAATCGATTCATGCCGGAAGTAGGATGCTACACGCGCAGGTTTCTTTTGTAACATTCTCATG
>NZ_CANMKV010000024.1 GCF_947498635.1 uncultured Microbulbifer sp.
AATTTTCTTAAGAAAATCAATCACTTGGAGCTGCCTTCCCGCTGCTGCCTGAGCAGCGAGGAGGCGAACTAT
This sequence comes from uncultured Microbulbifer sp., assembly GCF_947498635.1. Classification (GTDB taxonomy): domain Bacteria; phylum Pseudomonadota; class Gammaproteobacteria; order Pseudomonadales; family Cellvibrionaceae; genus Microbulbifer; species Microbulbifer echini. The sequence continues at coordinate 73 of NZ_CANMKV010000024.1, forward strand.
ACGGACTTCAGGGGGGGGCGGCAAGCACTTTTATGACAAAAGTGTAAAAAAGTTTTCAGCCTCGAAATTTCTGAAAAAAGCATCAACCTTCAAGGGTAAACAGGTGGTACTTTTTCTTGCCGAGACGCACGATAAAGTAGTGTTCATTCAGCGCCTTATCGCCAGCGAATACAGAAGCCGGTTGTGCATTGGCATCCATACCGACACCCTCACCATTTACCAATACCGCATTGCGTCCCAGCGCATCTTTCACCGGCTTACCGGAGGGCGCCATTCCTGCATCAACCAGCAAGTTAATCAGACTCTGCTCACCAAAATCCTTAGGGAGGATAGACGAGGGCAAACCATCGAGACGCAATTGCTCGAGATCACCAGCCGACAGATCGGTAATATTTCCCGTAAAGAGCGCAGCAGAAATGCGCTCAGCTGCGGCCAGCCCATCGTCACCGTGAACCAAGCGGGTTACTTCGCGTGCCAAAATCCCTTGAGCCTCTGGTTTGCCTGCACGCTCCCGGTCAGCAACCTCAATAACGTCAATGTCATCAACACTCAGGAAAGTGAAGTAGCGCAAGAATTTGTAGACATCCGCATCCGCGGTATTGAGCCAGAACTGGTAAAACGCGTAAGGGCTTGTGCGCTTGGGGTCGAGCCAGATGGTGCCGCTTTCCGTTTTACCAAACTTTGTGCCGTCCGATTTGGTCACCAACGGCAAAGTTAACCCGAAGACTTTGCCGCGGTGCTGGCGCCTAGTGAGGTCAACACCACCAGTAATATTACCCCACTGATCAGAGCCGCCGATCTGCAGGGTGCAGCTGTTGCGCTTATACAGCTCGGAGAAATCCATGGACTGCAACAACATATAGGAAAACTCCGTAAAGGAGATACCCTCACCCTCACGCTCAATACGTTGCTTTACCGACTCTTTATTAACCATGTTGTTAACAGAGAAATGCTTGCCTACATCGCGTAGAAAATCGAGCACATTGAGCTCGCGCGTCCAGTCCAGATTATTCGCCACAATGGCGCTACTTTCCCCGCAATCGAAGTCGATAAACTGGGAGACCTGGTTTTTCAGTTTTTCCACCCAGCCAGAAACCACATCAGGGGTATTCAGGCTGCGCTCTTGAGCCTTAAAAGAAGGATCACCGATCAAGCCCGTGGCACCACCGACCAATGCAATCGGTTTGTGTCCTGCCGCCTGAAACCTCTTCAAAGTCAGCAGCGGTACTAGACTGCCTATATGAAGGGAATCTGCGGTGGGGTCAAAACCGCAATATAGGGTCCGACTCTCCGACAAATGCTGTGTCAGTTCGCCGTCACCAGTCGCCTGATTAATTAATCCGCGACGGTCCAAGTCTTCTAGCAGTGTCATGTCGACCCCAGCCATGCTTACCCCTCATATTTAAGCTTGAAAAAGCGCCACCGGCCGGCGGCAAAATGCGCTGCAACATTACCGAACTTTGTGGCAAATACAAGCGGGTGATATTTCCCCCGTGTGGACAAGAAATACAAACTGAGGAACTAACTCATGGCCATATGGGTCAATTACCCAGTGAACCTAGGCGGCTTTTTTGCTATAAAGCCCCCTCAATGCCTGTTTTTTAAACACCCATTATTCCAAGCGCAGATAACAACGACAGCCGGCGGCGCCCGCTAATACCATGCAGAATCATCGCAAACCGACTTCACGTGTCCGTATAGGCGCCTTGCCCAAACATTTCCCCCGTGTACATGCATTCACGGCGAGTGCCGCTGCATGTGTGCTGGTGTTGGCGATCTTTATCCCAACTCCAGATGTTGAGGCTAGGCGTATGCCCCTCCCCGTCAACCTGACCTCTGCCGAGGAGGTGGTGGAACAACCCGAAAAGGTGGTGCCGTTAACTCCCCGCAAGCCTATTCCACTGGCTGCCGCGGCGACGGAGGCAATCCAGTCCCTTAGCCTGACAGTGCGTAATGGCGATACCCTGTCCGACCTTTTTAAACGCGCCAAGATCAGTGCTGGCGAGATGTACCAGCTGCTCGGCAGCGGCAGTGAAGCGAAGAAACTGGCACGCCTAAACCCCGGTGAGGAATTGACCTTCACTGTCGATACGGATGGGAAGCTGCAGCGCCTGGCACTGCAAAAAGATCGTCTCAGCCAAGTCAGGTTTACTCGTGATGCACAGAGCCAGTTTCAGCATGACCTGGTTCAGCGGGAGCCCGACAGTCATCCTGCTTATCGCCAAGCACTAATCGACAGCTCTTTGTTTGTTGCTGGCAGCGATGCCGGTTTAAGCGACAGCCTGATTATGGAAATGGCGGATGTCTTCAGCTCCGATATCGACTTTGCCCTGGATATCCGCAAGGGCGACAACTTCAGCGTGATGTTCGAAGAAAAATTTCTCGACGGAGAAAAGATAGGCAACGGCCCAATTCTGGCGGTCAGTTTTACCAACCAGGGGCAGACTTATAATGCGGTGCGTTATGTCGACGACAATGGCGACGCCAATTACTACACCCCGGATGGCAAGAGCATGCGGAAGGCGTTCATTCGCACGCCCTTGGATATCGTGCGTATCAGCTCGCACTTTAACCCTCGACGCCTGCACCCAGTATTTAAATCCCGCCGCCCACATAATGGCACCGACTATGCGGCCCCGCGAGGCACGCCGGTTTACTCCACTGGCGATGGCCGTGTGATCGCTTCCGGTTACAGCAAAGCGAATGGCAACTATGTTTTTATCCGCCATGGCGAACGCTATGTCACTCGCTACCTGCATTTGACCAAGCGCAAAGTGAAAAAAGGTCAGAGAGTAAAGCAGCGCCAAATTATCGGTACCGTTGGCTCCACCGGTTACGCTACCGGGCCACACCTGCACTATGAGTTTCTGTTGGATGGCAGGCACCGCAATCCGGCCACAATTGTACGCAAACTGCCCAAAGCGAAGTCAGTTCCCTCATCTGAAATGACACGCTTTAAGAACCAAACGCAACCTCTGCTGGCTAAGCTGGAAAATTACCAGGGCCCGGCACTGGCAAAACTCGACGACGACAATTAATAAGCACCCTACTCTATGCCCGATCTTTTTATCGGTCTGATGTCCGGTACCAGCGTCGATGCCATCGACGCTGTATTGGTCGACTTTGGCGGCGAAGACAAAATTAAGCCGCATATTCTCGCCGCCCTGAACCATCCAATCCATCCCTCTATGCGCGATGCCATCCTGGCCCTGTGTTCCCCCGGACCATCGGAACTGGATCGCGCCGGGCAACTGGATCGACAACTGGGCCAGGTGTTTGCCGAGGCGACCAACACTCTACTGGCCCGTGCCGGCATTGAGCCGGATGATGTCACCGCAGTTGGCAGTCACGGTCAGACTGTGCGCCACCGCCCGCCTGGCACCGTGAATTCACCCTTCACTTTGCAGCTGGGTGACCCCAATACCATTGCCGCGCTCACAGGTATCCGCACGGTGGCCGACTTCCGGCGACGCGATATGGCGCTGGGTGGCCAGGGTGCGCCGCTGATGCCCGCCTTTCACCGCGCCGCCTTCAAAACCGGGGGCAATCGGGCAGTAGTCAATATTGGTGGCATGGCCAATATTACCGAGCTAAACGCCGATGGCAGCGTGTACGGATACGACACCGGGCCCGGCAATGCCTTGCTGGATTACTGGGTTGGCCTGCACAGAAAACAACCCTTCGACCGAGACGGTGCCTGGGCCACCAGTGGCCGAGCCAATCCCGAGCTGCTGAACCGCTTAATGTCTAACCCTTACTTCACTGCGGAGCCCCCAAAAAGCACCGGTCGCGAAACATTTAACGCTAGCTGGCTGGAGCAATCCCTGACCGGATTAGAACTGGCTCCAGCGGACGTGCAGGCTACTCTGTCGGAAGTCACCGCAGCGAGTATCGCCGAAGCGGTGCATTTATTCGCAGATGGTGGAGAATTACTGGTGTGCGGTGGCGGAGCCAGGAATAAAGACCTGTTATCCCGACTGCGAAGACGCTTGCCCACATGGTCGATCGCCGATACAGGAACCTATGGCATTGATGCAGACTGGCTGGAGGCGGTGGGCTTTGCATGGCTGGCGCGGCAGACACTACTCGGCCTGCCCGGCAATTGTCCCGGGGTGACCGGAGCCAAAAAAGAAGCCATTCTGGGAGCTATCTACCCCCCCTAAAACAGCCAGCAGGTGGGCGGCTCAGATTGAGAAAGAGGAGCCGCAACCACAGGTCGAGGAAGCATTCGGGTTTTGTACCAAGAAGCGCGAGCCGGCCAGCCCCTCTTCATAGTCCACATTGGCACCCACCAGATAGGGGTAGCTCATCGCGTCTACCAATACCTGAATACCATCTTTCTCGATAATAGCGTCGTCATCGGCAACCAATTCATCAAAGGTAAAACCGTACGAGAAACCCGAGCAGCCTCCGCCGGTGACAAATACCCTGAGCTTCAGATCCGGGTTGCCCTCCTCTTCCAACAGGCTCTTGACCTTGGCCACCGCTTTATCGGTGACCACCAGTGGCGCAGGAGAAAAGGATACAGCTTCTGACATAAGTCTCTCTCAACTCATCGGGACATTCGCAACTCGCATAAAAGCTATACAAAGTGCAGCCTCGGGGGCGTCATCTTGCTTAAACCCAGGAAATCAGTCAAGTATTTGGCGCAACAGACTCCGGCATTAGCGAAAAACGTAGTCCGTTAGTGATAGCCAGCCTCAGGAGGCCTCAATCACTGTTTCGTCTTCGGTGTAACCAATCATCGGGGTCTCACCGGCAGAGCTGAGATCCGCATTGGACAACAGTGCGCCATTGACCTGAGCACCTTTCATCATTTCGATCAGTTTGTAGTGTACGTTGCCTTCAACCATAGCCTTGGAGGCCAACTCCAGATGGCGAGCTGCGAATACATCACCATTTACATTGCCGTTAATGACCACCTGAGGTACACGGATCTCTCCTTCGATGACTCCGCCGTCTACGATCTGCAGGCGTGCATCGCTGTCGCTATGGGCCGATACATTACCTTTTACCTTGCCCTCAATAACCAGGTTTCCACGAAAGTGGATATCGCCGGTCACTTCCGTCTGGCGCGCTATCAAAGTGGTATGGTTACTACTGGTGCTGGCCATAGTTACTTGTTTCTCTTTTTTTCTTAACATAATCCCTAAACCTCATGCCTCTGGCATCAATGCTAGCTTTTCTGTACTAACCAGCCGTAACGCTGCTCAATATTAAAACCTTTGCGTCCGCTGGACTTGAGCGAAAGCTCCACACCCTCGGGAACAAACCCCTCCGGCAGATGTAGCTCACCCTCAATGTTCTGAAAATACTTAAAACGCAGTGGAATAGACTCTGCATCCACCTGCTTGGACAAATCCTTTAGAGAGTAGCGCTTTGGCTCTCCGTCCTGACGGCCCACTACGGTGAAGGTAGCCATCCCTTTAATGACATTGCGGCGCACAGCAGACTGTTGTACCTGCAACTTGTACTGATAACTGCGCGTATCCGCCGTTTGCGAGAGTATGAAGCGGCCAATGGAAACTCCGTCCTCCCCTTCCGCCGGAGCCATAACCCCGCGGTAGAAGGAAATCTCTTGTTTCAATTCGGCTATCTGACTCTCTTTTTGCACCAGCTCACTACGTACGGATTCGCTCGCCTGCTCGCCAATCACCAGGGACTGCTCGGCAGTGGCGGCACGCATACGCAGGGTTTCGTTTTCATTCTTGAGCGCCTCGAGTCGCTCTAGCACCCTGGTGTACTCCGAGGTCTTCTCATCGAGGTTCTTGCGCAGATGATACTGGCCGGCAAAATAGGAGCCAGCAGAGGTAGCCAATACCACCAGGGCGACGCCACCTACGGCAATCACGCCGGAGAAGGGACGGTGGGGCACCACTTTCATACGGTACTGCTTGCTGCCTTTCACTTTGAGCTCCATAAAATTCGCTGGGGCTTAACCGGAAAAAACCGGTTGTCGTATTTTTTTGATTTTAAGGCAGCAACGCAGGGCTCTCCAAGCCCAACGTCTCAGTTAAACCAAACATAATGTTCATATTCTGAACCGCCTGAGCCGAGGCCCCCTTGGCCAGGTTGTCGATCACCGACATAACCACCAGGGTATCCCGATCCTGTGGCTGCATCACAGAAATCCTGCACATATTTGTACCGCGCACACTGCGCGTCTGTGGGTGACTGCCGGGGGGAAGTACATCCACAAAGGGCTCATCTTTGTAGCGTTGTTCGAATAGGGTTTGCAGTTCCGTAGGCGACAAGCCGGCGCTGGATTTGGCGAAGAGCGTGGCGTGAATGCCCCGAATCATCGGCAGTAAATGTGGCACGAATGTCACTTGCGCCGGGCTTGCACCAGAGGGCTGAACCCCGCGCAAGCCCTGTTCGATCTCTGGTAGGTGGCGGTGACCTGCAGCGGAATACGCACGGAAATTATCACTATTTTCCGCCAGAATGAGTTCGGTTTTAGCCTGGCGCCCAGCACCACTAGCGCCGCTGGCCGCACTGGCGATCAACTGTGCCGGCTCCACCACTCCCGCCTCCAGTAAAGGAATCCAACCCAGTTGAATTGCCGTGGGGTAACAGCCGGGACAGGCCACCAGCTGAGCATCAGCGATATCTGCACGATTGACTTCAGGCAAACCGTAGATCGCCTCTTGGGCCAATGCTGGAGCCGCATGTTCCTGCCCATACCACGCCTCCCAAGCGGGAATATCCTTGAGGCGGAAATCCGCGGAGAGATCAATGACGCGCACCCCCCGCTCGATCAGTGCCGGCACCTGGGCCTGCGCAACTCCGTGTGGTGTGGCAAAGAAAACAAGGTCACAAGCACACAGCTGTTCGATATTTGGCTCACAAAAAGCCAGGTCGTAATGGCCGCGCAGGCTGGGAAACTGCTCGGATACGCGTGTGCCATTGAGGGAGCGCGAGGTGATAGCGGTCACGTCTACCTGTGGGTGTGTCGCCAAAATCCGCAACAGCTCCACTCCCGTGTAGCCGGTGCCCCCGACAATTGCTACCTTAATCACCTTGCTAGACTCTCCCGATCAATCTGCCAACTGAGACGATAATCATAAAATTAGCCAAGTACTCTACCACAAGCCTCAGACCTTAAAGGATGTGCGGTGTCACAGCGCCCCAGGAATTCACTTAAAAGTACCCTGACCCGTTACTTACCCAAGACGAACGGCCTGGAGCGCATTCGCCTGCAACTCTCCGCCCGGGACGCCCTGGCCCCTCTAGTTGGGATGGCCTTGATTACCGGAGCACTTGCCGGCGGTGTAACCGTGCTGTTCCGTTTCGCAATGGAGTGGCCGACCACCTTTTTCCTCTCGGTACCGCAGAATTATGAATCCCTGACACCACTATGGCGGTTTGCCCTGCCGGTAATCGGCTCGCTGTTAATCGGTATTATTTACCTGCTGCTCAGCCCCAAACGCTATGACGTGGGTGTGGTCCACGTGCTCGACCGCCTGTACAACCACCAAGGCAATATGCCGGTGCAAAATGCCCTGCTGCAGTTTTTCGCGGGCGCCATCGCCCTAATTAGCGGGCACTCGGTAGGTCGAGAGGGCCCAGCTGTGCATTTGGGTGCGGCCAGTGGCAGCTGGCTGGCGCGCACTCTGCGCCTGCCCAATAATTCTGCGCGCAGCCTGCTGGGCTGCGGCGTAGCCGCCGCCATCGCCGCATCCTTCAATACCCCGCTGGCCGGTATGGTATTCGCCATGGAGGTGGTCATGCTGGAGTATTCCGTAGCCGGCTTTTTACCCGTCATGCTGGCGGCCGTAACCGGCAGTGCGATTACCCAGGTTACTTTTGGCCGTGAACCAGACTTCAATGTCCCCGCAATTCAGTTGAACTCACTGGCAGAACTCCCCATTTTGTTCTTTTGCGCACTGGCCATTGGAGTGCTTGCGGCGCTCTTTATACTGGCCCACCGAACCCTCACACGACAGAATACCCGCTCTCCGCTGCTGCGCTTTCTAGTCGTTGGACTGGTAACAGGCACCCTTGGTATTTGGGTGCCGGAGATTCTCGGCGGGGGGTACGACACACTGCAAATGGCGATGCTGGGGGAGCTGGGCGTAACGACTCTGGCGGTCATTGTTGCGGCCAAACTGGTGGCTACCGCCCTGGGGTCCGGGCTGGGTATTCCCGGGGGAGTCATTGGACCGAGCCTGATTCTCGGCGCCTGCCTCGGAGGTATTGCCGGGGGCCTTGCCAACACTTGGTTGGGTGAAAACACCGCGAGCCCTGGTTTTTACGCCATGGTTGGTATGGCCGCAATGATGGCGGCGATGCTCAATGCCCCCCTCGCAGCCCTACTCGCCATTCTCGAGCTCACTTACAACCCCAATGTGTTGTTCCCCGGCATGATGATGATCGTAGTAGCAACACTAATCAGCCGCCAACTATTCTCCACCCAGGGGATTTACCTGGAGACGCTTCGCGCTCTGAACAAGGCCGGCACCCCCACCTGGCGCCAGCGGATGCTGAGTGGAGTGGGTGTGGCCAGCCAGATGGACCGACGCTTTGTGGTCGCTCAACAGGAGGTCAACCTGGAACAGGCGAAAATTTTTATCGCGCAACACCCCCAGTGGATACTGATCGATTTGCCAGACGGAAAGGCTCCTGAACTCTTGCGTGCCGTCGACCTGGCCACATTTTTACAGAGCTGTGAAAAAGGAGAGAGCGAAGATCAACTTCTCGAGCAGGAGCAAGAGAGAGAGGGAACAACAACACAGATCGACCTGCTGAAAATCCCCGGCGAGCGCAAACAGATGGCCGAGCTCAATTGGCGGGCAACCATGCTGGAAGCTCAGCAAGAACTCAAAAATACCGGGGCCGACGCCCTGTATATCAGTCGCCATCAAAGCGGCCCACTGGACAATCGCATTGCGGGCATTATTCTGCCGCTACAGATCGATAACTTTTACCGGAAATAAACAATTTCCAGCTTTTAATTTTTTAATTTTTTAATTTTTGAGGGGATATTCGATGGAGTGGATCAAGGCTTTTCACATTATTGCCATGGTGTGCTGGTTTGCCGCGCTATTTTATTTACCACGCCTTTTTGTCTACCACGTAGATGCTACCGATGCCGTTAGCCGCGACCGATTCTGCATCATGGAACGGCGCCTGTACCGAGGTATCGCGATTCCCTCCATGATCGCCACCGTTGGCCTGGGTATCTGGCTTTATAGCTTGAACCCCGCTTACTACACTTCCGCGGGATGGATGCACGCGAAACTCACCTTCGTCGTACTACTGCTGGCCTATCATCATATGTGTGGCGCCTACGTACGTAAGTTTGCCCAGGGCAAGAATACCCGCAGTGGACGTTATTTCCGTCTCTTCAATGAGGCTCCCACAGTGGCCCTATTCGCTATCGTGATCCTGGTAGTGGTGAAGCCTTTTTAATTTGGCGCGTGATCATTCTTTGTATGGGGCACCCAGCAACTAAAATTAGGCGCACAGCAATTGGCAGTCATGTAGATTTTCTATGGATACACCGCAGCCTGTAATTTTGACCGTCACCCACCACGATCCCAGTGGCAGCGCCGGAATAGGCGCCGATACGGAGACGGCCGTTAGCCTGGGCTGCCACGCAGCCTCCGCCGTTTCCGCCATCAGCGTCTGCAATACTGGGGAACTCCTCGGTGTAGCGCCAGTGGATGACAGCCTCCTCGTTGAGCAAACCCGCACGGTCCTTGAGGATATGCCGGTAGCGGCTATCAAGGTGGGCTACCTGGGCTCGGTGGAGAATGTGCGCGCACTGCACAGCGTATTGCGGGACTACCCAGACATTCCCGTTATCATCGATCCAGATGCCACCCTGGCCGACAAAGAAAGCGTGCTGGCTCCTCCCCTGTGGGAGGCTATGACTTCCCTGCTACTGCCCTACGCCACCATGGTCTGTCCCAATCGGCGCGAGGCCCGTGCCATGGCCGTCGAGGCCGATGTTTTAGATGCTATGGCGCAGGAGTTACTGGAAAGTGGCTGTCGCTATGTATTGCTCACCGGGGTGCCCCACCAACAGCAGCTGCAAAATCGCCTCTACGACGAACGCGGTCTGATCCGGGAATTCCACTGGGAGCGCCTGCAACCCGCCGCCTACGGTGTCTGTGGCACCCTGGCCACCGCTATCGCCTGTCATATCGCTCACGGCCTAACGATTACCGAGGCGGTCAGCCGCAGCCAGCAATACGCCTGGAGCGCCATCCGCGACAGCCGTCGCCTGGGAATGGGCCGGCCGATCCCCAACCGCTTATTCTGGTGTGAGCGCTGACAGGTCCCAGCACACGTTCCCATGAGCTTCAGCGAACGAGCAAGTCGATCGGCTTGGTGAGCGGATCGACTTACCGGCCACCCCACTCTTCTGTGCCCTACCTAGCGCCACATTGTCCTCGAGGCCCAGCACCGCGATAATGGTCGCTGACTCTTGGCCTTTTTCGCAATTTCTGAATGAATTTTATGAGTAAATCCGAGCAACTCTTCGCAGAAGCCCAGCGGGTTATCCCCGGCGGCGTCAACTCACCAGTACGCGCCTTCCGCGCTGTGGGCGGCACACCGCTGTTTATCCGTCGCGCCGAAGGCGCCTACCTCTTCGATGCCGATGAAAAGCGCTATATCGACTATGTGCAATCCTGGGGACCCATGGTGCTCGGTCACGCCCATCCCGAGGTTATTGAAGCCGTTGTGGAGCAGGCCCAGTCCGGCCTGAGTTTTGGGGCCCCCACCGAGTTGGAAACTGAGCTGGCCGAGGAACTGTGCCGCCTGTGGCCGAATATGGACCTGGTGCGCTTCGTGAACTCCGGGACCGAGGCCACCATGAGTGCAATTCGTCTGGCGCGTGGTTTTACCGGACGCGATAAAATTGTGAAGTTCGAGGGCTGCTACCACGGCCATTCGGACTCCCTGCTGGTCAAGGCCGGCTCTGGGGCCCTGACGATGGGCGTACCCTCCTCGCCTGGCGTTCCCGCTGCGCTAGCAGATCACACTATCACCCTAAGCTACAACGATGCCGAAGGCGTACGCAGCTGCTTCGAGGCTTTGGGTGATCAAATTGCCTGTATTATCGTCGAGCCTGTCGCCGGCAACATGAACTGCATACCGCCAGTGTCGGGTTTTCTGGAAACTCTGCGCGAGGTTTGCAACCAGCACGGCGCGCTGCTAATTCTCGACGAGGTAATGACCGGCTTCCGCGTGAGCCTTACCGGTGCCCAGGGTTTCTATGGAATCGAAGCGGATATCACTACCCTTGGCAAGGTGATCGGTGGCGGTATGCCAGTGGGCGCCTTTGGTGGTAAACGCGAAATTATGGAGCACATTGCACCACTGGGCCCTGTTTACCAGGCCGGTACCTTATCCGGAAATCCCGTGGCTATGGTTGCAGGCCTGGAGACCCTGCGCCTAGTGGAAGAACCCAGCTTCTACGAGCCACTTGTAGCCAGAACCAACCACCTGGTAGAAGGTATTTTGGCTGCCGGCAAAGCCGCAGGTATCCCCATTACCGCCAATAAAGCCGGTACCATGTTCGGTTTCTTCTTCACAGAGGAACCCCAGGTAACGAACTATCAACAGGTTATAGCGTGCAATAACCAGCGCTTTAATCAATTCTTCCACGGCATGCTGGAGGAGGGCATCTACCTAGCTCCCGCCTCTTATGAAGCAGGATTTATGTCCTCCGCGCACAGCGATGAGGATATTGAGGCAACAATCGCAGCCGCCGAGCGTGTCTTCTCCCGCCTCGACTAAATTTGCCTTTCCCCTATCCAGCACCCGCCTCCGGCGGGTGCTGCTATCCAATAAGAATCTCCACCTAAATCGTACTTCCAGCTTGGTGACGCCGCATTTCACTTTGCCGTAAAAGCATTGCACTTCAATAATTAACAATTAAAAATGTATACATAAAATTAAAGGTATACATTTTGAAAAGCTCACCACTTACAGATGCCAGCTTTTCCACTATCAGTGCGGGTTTTGTCGCGGTACTGGTCGGGGTAGCCAGCTCCGCCGCAATTGTGTTTGAGGCGGCGCGGGCCGCTGGGGCCAATGAGGCGATGATTGCCTCCTGGATTGGGGCACTGGGACTGGGTATGGGTCTCACCTGTATCGCCTTCTCCTGGTATTACCGAGCGCCCGTGATTACCGCATGGTCAACCCCAGGAGCCGCACTATTGGCCACCAGTCTGAGCGGCATTCCCCTTGGTGAGGCCATTGGCGCCTTCCTATTCAGTGCGCTGCTAACGCTATTGGTTGGCTTGTCCGGGGCCTTTGAGCGGGTAACACGAATGGTGCCGACGCCTATCGCCAACGCCATGCTCGCAGGCATACTGCTTCAGTTCGGCCTCTCTGTATTTACCTCCCTGCAGGCACAGCCGCTCCTGGTGGGAACTATGTTGTTGACTTATTTGGCCGGACGACGCTGGGCTCCCCGTTACGCCATTATTTTGGTATTGGCGGTGGGGGTGGCGGCCTGCTGGAAACTGGAAATGATCGTACTTGAGCAGGTGCGCTGGCAGACAGCTCACCCGGTATGGGTTACCCCAGAGTTCCGCCTCTCAACCCTCGTCGGTATAGGCCTTCCTCTGTTTATCGTCACCATGACCTCCCAGAATCTACCCGGCGCAGCGACCCTCGCCGCCAGCGGTTACGGACGAGTCCCCCTATCACCAGTCATCAGTGGCACCGGCCTGACCTCCCTATTGCTAACGCCATTTGGCGGCTTTGCGTTCAATCTGGCAGCCATTACCGCCGCCATCTGCACCGGACCCGAGGCCCACCCCAATCCAGACAAACGTTATACCGCAGGCATTGCCGCCGGTGTCTTTTACCTCATCGTGGGTTTGTGCGGTGCCAGTGTGGTGGCATTATTCAACGCCTTCCCGCAGGCGCTCATTGCCACACTCGCCGGCCTGGCATTGATCGGGGTTATTGGCAGCAGTTTGGCCGGGGCAACGGCCGAAACCGACAGCCGAGAGGCGGGAATGATCACCTTCCTAATCAGCGCTTCAGGTATCAGTCTCTTCGGCATTGGCGCCGCTTTCTGGGGTTTACTTGGCGGACTCCTATGCTACTGGTTTTTCAAACGCAGGAATTGATAAGCTTCGATGAGCCTTTACGAAAAAATCAAAGCGGATATACAGCAAGGACGCTTTGCGGCCGGTCAGCCTTTAAAGCAAGTAGAGCTTGCCGATTTCTACCGGGTTAGCCGAATACCGGTGCGCGATGTTTTGCAAAAATTGAAGAATGAAGGCTGGCTAATCCGACATGGCAAGCGCGGGGTCGCGGTGCCCCAATTCGATCCACTGGAGGTAGAAGATCTCTATCTGATGCGTGCGCGCCTGGAGCCACTGCTGCAGTCCCTGGCGCTGGAGAAACTCAGCGGGGAAATTCTCGGCCGTGCCAGAGATATATTGCTGTCTATGGAAGCTAGATCCGGGCTCTCCGCCGAACAGATCGGCAATCTGAACTGGCAGTTTCATGCCTGCATTTACCGGGCCGCCGCGCGGCCCACGCTCTTCGCCACCATAGAGCAACTGCACCGCCAGTGTGAGCGCTATATCGGTTACCAGTCCCGCAGTTTGCACTACCAAAGCACCAGCCAGGAAGAGCACTTTGCGATTCTCGAAGCCCTGCATCAGGGGCATGGGGAGCAGGCCGCTGCACTGCTGGCACAGCATATCGAAGCCGCCGGCCAATTACTGGTGAATCACCTGCGCCAACCCCAACCTTGAGCCCGTCACCGATAGACCCAAAATCACCTGTAACGGCAATTTGTTATGATGGCTGCCAGTTGCGGCCGCGGCGTTTCCGCGGCCCTATGGATAGCCGGAGTAAATTCCCTATGAGCCAAAGTTTCGGCCGCGGTGCCTACCCCAACACCCGCCTGCGTCGCCTGCGCGCACAGGATTTTTCCCGCCGCTTGGTGCGGGAAACCCAACTCAGCTGTAACGATTTGATCCTGCCCTTGTTTGTAATCGAGGGGCGTAGTGAGACCCAAAAAGTGGCTTCGATGCCGGGTGTCGAGCGCCTCAGCGTGGATCTCCTGGCGAAAAAAGCGAAGTCTTTACAACAACTGGGCATTCCCGCCGTGGCGCTTTTCCCCGTGGTTGATCCATCGGCAAAATCTGACTGCGCCAGTGCCGCCCACGACGCCAATGGTCTGGCCCAGCGAGCGGTTCGCGAGTTAAAAAATGCTGCGCCGGAACTCGGTGTCATTACTGATGTGGCCTTAGATCCATTCACCAGCCACGGTCAGGATGGATTGATGGATCACAGCGGATACATCGTCAACGATGAAACGGTGGAGGTGCTGGTACAACAGGCCCTGTCCCACGCCGCCGCCGGCGCGGATATAGTGGCGCCCTCGGATATGATGGATGGTCGTATCGGTGCGATTCGCGAGGCTCTAGAAGGCGCGGGCCACAGCAATACCCTGATTATGTCTTACGCCGCCAAGTACGCCTCTGCCTACTACGGCCCCTTCCGCGATGCGGTCGGCTCGGCCGGCAACTTGAAAGGCGGCAATAAGGCCAGCTATCAGATGGACCCCGCCAATACCAATGAAGCACTGCACGAATGTGCCCTGGATCTGCAGGAGGGTGCGGATATGGTAATGGTGAAACCCGGTATGCCCTACCTAGATATAGTGCGACGGGTGAAGGAAGAGCTGCGTGTACCCACTTTCGCCTACCAAGTGAGCGGCGAGTACGCCATGCACTGTGCCGCTTTTGAAAACGGTTGGCTACAGCGAGAAGCCGTGATTATGGAGTCCCTATTGGCCTTCAAGCGCGCCGGTGCCGACGGCATCCTCACCTACTTTGCCGAGGAAGCCGCGCAACTGCTGCAGAGCTGAGAGACCTGAAACAGAGCGCGGCTTTTGCCGCGCTGCTAACTCAGGGCCACTGATCTTCCAGGGCCGGGCCTATGGGCTGCGCCTCTTCCACAGGAACACGGCGGTACTGCACCTCACTGGATTCATCGCGGGGGAGCTCGATGGGCTCTAGTGCAGAGCCTCTTCCAAACTCCTCCGCATCGTCACCGCGCAGCTGTTCGCGCAACTGGCGGCGACGCTCACTGCGCTGCTGCGCTTCCCTTGGATCACTACCCCAGCCAGGAGTCATCTGCTCCCGCGGTGCCGCCTCGGAGCGCTCGTTGCCAAAGAGATTACGGAACCAGCGCCAGCGATTCTGTCCCTGACACTCCGGCGCCGGCTGCAGACGGGTTTCATAGGAGAAGGGGATCTCGTAGCCACCGCGGCAATAATCCGGGTCCATGTACTGTCCGCGCGCATTCACCGCTTTGAACTCAACACCACTCGGTGCCTCAACCGGGCCGTGCTGATGGGGCAACTTGCGCATAATCTCTGTCCAAATTGGCAGCGCACCCGTGGAACCGGTCAGGCGGGTGCGCACGTTGTCGTCCCGCCCGAGCCACACCACCGCGGTAACTTCCGGGGAGAAACCAGCAAACCAACTGTCGCGGTTGTTGTTCGTAGTACCCGTTTTGCCGGCAAAGGGCACACTACTGGGCAGGCGTTTGGCCGATCTGCGTCCGGTCCCCTCGCGCATGGCCTGCTCCAGTCCCCAGCGCAAGAGATAGGCCGGCACCGGATCAACACCGCGATTGGTGCGACGGCGAAAGCGCTGAACCCGCTCACCATTGGCGTCAGATACCGCTAACAGAGTGCGCGCCTGTACCGTTTCACCTCCATTGGCAATGGTCTGGTACATGCCCGCCACCTCAAATGGCGTCATCTCCACGGCACCCAGCAGCATGGCTGGTACTCGCGGCAAATTGGTATCCACACCCAGGCGACGGATCGTTTGGCGCACATTCTGCAATCCCAGATCGAGGCCCAAGTGGGCGGTGGCCAAGTTATAGGACTTGGCCAACGCCACATAAAGAGGCACTTGGCCGTGGGCCAGCTTGTCGAAGTTCTGTGGCATCCACACATCGCCATCAGCCTCCTCAATACGTACCGGAGCATCGTCAATCAGAGTGGCCAGATTGTACTCTTCGGGGCGCTCCAGCGCGGTGAGAAAGACCGCCGGTTTGATCAGGGAGCCCACTTGGCGGCGCGCTTCCAGGGCCCGGTTAAAGCCGGGGAAGTCCGGGTCGCGGTCACCCACCATGGCGAGTACCTCACCCGTTCCGTTATCCAATAACACCGTCGCGGCCTGCAAGGTATTCGCCTGGATCTTTCGATCTGTCTCCAGTTTCTGTAGACCGTTGCTGACAGCCTCTTCGGCGAGTTTCTGTACCGAAGGTGCCAGGGTCGTGTAGACACGCAGCCCCGTAGTGCGGAGCTCTTCATAGGAATAATAGGGGCGCAACTCGAACAACAGACGTTCAGTAAAGGCCGGATAGGGATTCTGCGCGGTCACGCCACCTTTCACCACACCTAGTGGCTTGGCAGCGTAGAACTCAAATTGAGCCTGGGTAATTAGCCCCTGCTCACGCATCAGCTCAAGTACCGTATTGCGCCGCTTCAGGGCCCGCTGAGGGTTACGCCAGGGATTGTAATAAGAAGCGCCTTTGGCGAGCCCCACCAACAGAGCCACCTGATGGGGCTCTAGGGTATCTAGGGGCTGCTGGAAGTAAAACTCCGAGGCCAGACCAAAACCGTAGATCCCCCGGGCCCCCTGCTGCCCCAACCACACCTCGTTGATGTACTCCTGCAGGATGTAGCCCTTGTCGTAATGGAGTTCCATCAGCACCGCCATCAGCGCTTCATTGATCTTGCGCTGGAGGCTCGGTTTGTGGTCAAAAAAGATATTCTTGACCAACTGTTGGGTGATTGTTGATCCCCCCTGAACGAATCTTCCGGCTTTGACGTTGGCGACCATAGCGCGGGCTATGCCCCGCAGGGAAATTCCGTGGTGATTGAGAAAATCCTGATCCTCGACCGCAATCAGGGTGTTCGCCACCAGTGGCGGAATATCGTTGAAGCGGACCGGATTGCGGTCATCGCCACCGCCGAGTAGTGAGCCAATATTGGCCGCATCCAGGCGGAACTCTGTGATTCGCTGGCCATCACCATCGCGCAGGTTGTCTATTTCATCATTGCGCAGACGGAAAGTGGCCATCGCCGCGGGTTCGCGGCCATCCGCGTGAATAAAGTCCCGGCGCCAAACCCGGTAACTCATCCCCTCCTGGGTCCAGGAGCCGGGTTCCGTGAGGGTCTTTTGCTTGCGGTAATTGAGGGCGGCAAACTCGCTCGCCAGCTCATCCGGATGCATCGCCATGCCCTCGCGCAAAATCAGGGGGCGCGCAAAAACCCGCGCAGGCAACTGGTACTGACGACTGTCGAGGCGATCGCGCAGCTGTACATCCAGGTAGGCCATGTAGCCAGCGAGGGCGAGCGCAGCTACCAGGGCCAGCAGAAATAGGAATTTTAGCCAGCGATAGCGTCTTTTCGGTTTTGACGCTTTGCTGCGCCGGCGTTTCGTCGAGGCCATATTTAAGTAATTTCCAGCTGCCAACTCAGTACATCTCTCGACAGCGGGAGCACACAGCGTCTCGCCATCTCAGGCAGGACACCAGCAGGTGACAGCTCCGCTGGTATCTTGCCGCAGGCGCCTGAATCGGCACCTTGGGGAACATCCATGCACGGCCATAATCCGGGCCAAAAACCCAGGAATCATGTCACAGGCACAACAGATACCTGTCCGTGGATTGACCGCGGCTGCCTACTATAAGTTCATATTGAGGCATACGACGCCTTTATAAAGGCTGCCCGGTTGAAGTCAAACCCGGCGCCTTGCACTTGCTGTAATCACAGCCATAATGCGGCGGAAATCTGAACAAATCGCCCGAAAAGGATGGATATGCAGCAATATGACCTCTACGGCATTGGCGCCGCCCTGCTGGACACTGAAATCGAGGTATCCGACGGGGACCTGTCGGCCCTCGGTGTTGAAAAGGGAATTATGACCCTAGTGGACGACGCCCGGCAAAAGCAACTGGTAGACGATCTGCAGGATAACCTGATCACCGCCAAGCGCGCTTGTGGCGGCTCCGGCGCTAATACCGTTATCGCCGCCAGCTACTTTGGTCTGCGTACTTTTTACTCCTGTAAGGTCGCTGGCGATGATAATGGTGACTTTTATCGCAACAATCTCACCGCTGCAGGTGTTGACTACCCAGCCACACTTCAGCGGGCCGATGGCGGTACTACCGGCAAATGTCTAGTGCTGATTACTCCCGATGCGGAGCGCAGTATGAATACTTACCTGGGCATCAGCGAACAGCTGTCGGTAACCGAGCTGGACAACGAAGCCCTTACTACTTCCCGCTGGGCCTACATCGAAGGTTATCTGGTCTCTTCCGAGACCGGGCGGAAGGCGGCGATTACTCTGCGTGAACAGGCGCAGCAGGCGGGTGTAAAGACTGCGCTTAGTTTATCGGACCCGGCAATGGTGCAGTTCTTCGGCGAGGGCTTGCGGGAAATGATAGGCGGCGGCGTAGATATGCTGTTTTGCAACCGCGATGAGGCCCTGGGCTTTACCGGCACCGATTCGCTGGATGCCGCCGCCGAGGCCCTGCGCGACTACTGCCGCAGTTTCGCCATCACTCTGGGTGCCGAGGGCGCTCTTTTGTGGGATGGCGCCCAGCATTATCAGGTGGCCAGCCCACAGGTACACGCGATCGACACCAACGGTGCTGGGGACATGTTCGCTGGCGCTTTCCTATACGCGATCAACCGGGATATGGGCTTTGTCGAGGCGGGGGAACTGGCCTGTCGTGCCGCCGCCCAGGTGGTCAGTCAGTACGGGCCGCGCCTGCAGGCGGAGCAGCACTCTGAACTATTAGCTGCGGTTATTTAGGGCCCCAGCAACAAACCGGGGAGCGGCCTATGGTCGCTCATCCTAGAATCCCTGAGCCTCTCCGATGTCCGGCAGCCCCGAGGCTGCAGCAATGCCAAAGCCCTGGGCATAATCCACTCCCATTTGGCAGAGTTTTTCCATCAACTCCGGGCTCTCGACATATTCGGCGATAGTGCTGATCCCCATACGCTTGGCCAAGTGGTCAATGGTGCTGACCATCGCGCTGTCGATTTCGTCTTCCAGCATATTGCGCACAAAACTTCCATCAATTTTGAGGAAGTCCACCGGCAGCTGGCGCAGATAGGCCAGAGAGGAAACGCCCCGGCCGAAGTCGTCCAGAGCAAAACTACAACCGGCAGCGCGCAGCTTGTGAATAAAGATCAGCGCCCGCTCCAGATTATTAATGGCACTGGTTTCGGTGATCTCAAACTGTACCCGAGAGGGCGTCACCCCAGCCTCAGTCATCTCGCCCAGCACAAAGTCTGCAAAGGTGTCATCGCCGAGGCTGATGCCTGAAATATTGATCGCATAGCTTGTTGCAGGAATGCCGATCAGTTGCTCCTGAGCCATATAACAGAACACCCGGCGAATAACCCAGCGGTCCACCTCTTCGATCAGACCATAGCGCTCCGCCGCCGGTAGGAACAGGCCCGGTGATATAACACCACCATCGCGCCCACGCATGCGCACCAGAATCTCGTAGTGATGAATCTGGCGCTCTCCCTTCAGGGAGATCACCGGTTGCCGATAGAGGAGCAACCGATCCTCGCGCAGGGCTGCGTGGATTTCCGCAACCCAGGTCGACTCACGGCGCTTTTCCAGTACTTGGCGCGAATCTCCGAACAGCTTCACCCGATTGCGTCCCTGATCCCTCGCGGAACAGCAGGCATCGTTTGCCGTCGCCAACAGCTGACTGGCATTGGGGGTAAAGCGGTCTACTCCGACCACTCCAATCGATAGCGCCACACGGCTGTCGCTTCCCTGCCAGTGAAAACCGAAGTTCTGTACAGATTCCCTTAGACGCGCCACCACACGTCCCCCCTCTTCCAGAGTGCAATCCCGCAGCAGAATGGCAAACTCGTCACTGCCCACCCGCGCAAATAAATCGGCTCTCGACAATCCGCGCTTTAATAGGGACACCAATTGCACGAGCAATTGATCACCGGCGACAAAACCGAGGGTGTCGTTGATCACTTTGAATTGATAGACGTCCAGATATAGCAGCACATGGTGCTGGCGCTTATCGACACACTGTGACAGCAGGTTTTGCAGCTCACCCTCAAAGTACTGGCGATTGGGTAAACGGGTAAGAGCGTCGTGGCTGGTCTGCCAGCTGAGACGGGTGGATACACGCCGGGCGGCGGAAGTATCCCGCAACACCAGCACATAATTTCTCAGTGTTCCAGCATCCCACAGGGCCATGACCTGCACCGAAACCTCCAGCGGGGGAAGGCTTTCATCCGGCCGCCTGATACTCGCGCGGATCTCTCGCACGCTGGGGACTTCATGGGGGGGGGTATCAGAGATTAACGGCGGTAAAAGCGCCCCTTGGCTGTCACACAACCGCAGCCCCTCATTGACCAACTGGCCGGGCAGAAGCCCCACCAGATCCCCGCTCATCTCACTGACCAGCGGATTGGCATACTGAATAATACCGTGAGAATCCGTGACAATGACTCCGTCGGCAATTTCCCCCAGAGCCGCCTCCGCCGCCTGCAGACTGATCCGCTCACAGGGGGAGAGCTGTGCCTCCAGCTCGGCCAGCTGTCCTAAATATTGGGCAGTTTGAGGATCAAAAAAGGGCACAACCGCACTCCCTGCGGAAACCGGAAGCCGCCCGGAAAGCAGCTACCGGCACGACCCGTTCAGGCGCATCGATGCAGAATATGGGCAAAATCAACATCTTGAACACCCAAAACCGCCGTTTTTATTCAACTCTTCGGCCTCCCGCCAAAACCCCTCTCCAGGATCTTAAGTTGCCTACTCAAAGATTTGCGCGCAAGAAGTTTTTTAATTTCTCATCCTCGAACACTCTCTGCATAGTTGCGCTCAATAGGCTATTTACCCGGCTTTCCACTTCTTCGCGACTGGGTTTAACCAGATTGCGATCTTTACCCGAGGTGCTATACGTACCGAAATAAGTGGCCCGGCCCGCCTTCACTTCCAAATGAATCTCGGCCGAAGTGTCAATCTGGGTGGTGTAGACCTTGCTGGGGCTGTTGTAGGTCAGCTTCACCAATTTCGCCGTAACCTGTACCTCGGGAGCCGAGTCGGTGATACGGAAAGACCAGCGGGCAAAGCCCTCACTCAACCCCGCGGCAATGGCGTCCCCTGCATCATTGGCGATACTCACCTGTGAGGTATCCGCATAGACACCGCCCAGAGAGCCAAGCCCGCCACCGGGTAAGTCATTCATACCACGGACATTGAGGCTGTGCCCCGCCCCAATAGATTCCGGCGCAACCTCGACCTGAGGATACAGTTGAATTTGCAGTGGACTGTGAGCACAGCCCGCCAGTA
The DNA here is from genome assembly GCF_947498635.1 of uncultured Microbulbifer sp. Lineage (GTDB taxonomy): Bacteria > Pseudomonadota > Gammaproteobacteria > Pseudomonadales > Cellvibrionaceae > Microbulbifer > Microbulbifer echini. Next base: position 21,417 of record NZ_CANMKV010000024.1, read on the forward strand.
TCAGAGCCCCCACCACCAACAACAATTTTTTCATTTTCTTCTTCCTTCTTTACTTCAATAAAAACTATTCACCCAGCACTGCGATGATGGCGGTGCCGATCTTTTTCAACCGCTTTCAGCCCCATTACCGGTACCTGAACCTGCAAGCTGGTCCCATCGGAGAAGAGGAGACGCAGTGGCAGCGACACCCCTGCATGCAACCGCACGCCGTGAATCATCAGGTGCACCCCACCCGGTGTCATCTGCAGCTGCTCCCCCGGAGCAATAACGAGCTTATCCAGAGGGCGCATACGACTGATGCCATCTTCCAGCCCGGTGGTATGTAAATTGACGGAGCCCCCGTCTATACCGGGAAGCTCTACCGCTGTCAGCTGCAGCAGCTGCTCACCGGTGTTGTGTAAAGATAGATAGGCCGCGCTCATCGGAGCCCCCGGCGGCGTTTCTCGGGCATATCCCGTCACCGACAAAGGCTGAGTAAGTGCGAAAGCGTTCAGGGTGAGCAACAGCACACCCGCAAATATCCCTGTGCGGATCGTCTTTTTATTCACTGGCCCCTCCACTGGGCTGGATAAGAATTAAGCGGGCGGGGCTGCCGATCTTTATATCTCCCCGAACCCGATAACCGGGAACGGCCTCGCGTAACTGCTGGTAAATCCAGCGGCCCGCAGTATCGTTCCCGGCGACAATTATGACGCGTAGCTGCTCACTGCGAACCCTATACGCCACTTGGTGCAGCTGCTCAACCAAGCTTTGCGATCTGGTTTTCAGACCCTCAGCAGGCAGGCCAATAGTCTCCCCCCTGGGCAAATCCAAGTGCGCGCGGCCACGCTCTCGAGCCAACTGTGCATGCACCTCGGCCACCAGGGGATTACCCTGTGCCAACATTTCTGCACGCTGCAGCAGGCGCCCCACCTCAGCAAAAGCACGCCGGCGCAAAGCCTCCCGCGCCCGCTCCACATAGGTGACCACAATCGTCTGGATTCCGGTCTGTGCATGACGATTTCCTGGATCCAGTTGCTGTACCCGCAGGTAGTAGTCATAAGCACTGGCACCGGCGGGTCGAGTGAGATGCCCCTTACCCAGAGCCCGTTCAGCGCGTTTCAGAAAATACGCCACATTATTGCGCCGCACCTGCTCGGCGGATGGTTTGGGCTTTTGCACGACCGGGCTGGGCGGAGGGGGGGCGGGGGCAGGCTTGTTCGAGCCGCAGGCGCCGAGGAAAACCGCCATCAAAAGACAGATTCCAAAGCTGTGAAGGCGTTCAAGTGACGGCAAAGCAATCCCTCGTTGTTGTTTTTTTGTACCACTGGCATCGCTATACTGCTTGCGCAACTGAACCCCCGTCCGGTGCAGCAGTCAAATCATGCGCCCGACTATAATGAATTTTTTCATCTATGGCTGTGATGACCAAAAGTTTCAGAAATAATTTCCTCGCCCTGCTGGCAATCTTGCTATGCCTTTCCGGTATCAATGCATTCGCACAGGTGAATAGCAACCCTTTTACGACTCTCGACGCCCCCCAGGAAAACTCTTTCCTCCCGGTGGAAGAGGCCTACCGACAGGACCTGCTGCTGAGCGGCAAGCAACTCAGCGCCCTGTTTGAAATAGCCCCAAAATACTACCTCTATCGTGACAAACTCGCGCTCTACCGAATTGAAAATGGGCAAAAGACCGCTGTTCCCCTGAGTTTGCCTAGCGGTGAAGTCATCTGGGACGATTACTTTGAAAAAGAGACCGAGGTTTATCGAGGTCAGCTGGAGTTCACAATCCCCGTCGCCGGCAGCCCCAGTAACCTACAGTTGGAACTGCACTACCAAGGCTGTGCCGATGCAGGGCTCTGCTATCCGCCAGAGGTCCGCCACTATCGCGTCAACATGAACTCAAGCAGTATTGAGGCCATCGCGGGCGGCTTATCCAGCTCAACACCGGACACTGGCAACACCTCCCCAAATACTCCTCAGGCCAATGGCAGCAGTATCAGCCTGCCTTTCGCCCTGCTCTTCGCCTTTGTTGGCGGCCTGCTACTCAACTTGATGCCCTGCGTGTTCCCAGTGCTCTCCATCAAACTGTTGGCAGTGAGCCAGTCGGCACATAGTGCCAGCCAGCGCCACCACCACGGCTGGGCCTACACTGCCGGTGTAGTATTGAGCTTTGTCACCATCGCCGCTGTGATGCTGGCTCTGCGCGCAGGCGGTGAGGCAATTGGCTGGGGCTTCCAGCTGCAGTCGCCATGGCTGGTAGCCGCCCTGGCCTACCTGTTCTTCATCATGGGCCTGAGTCTGTCCGGGGTCACCGAGTTCGGCAGCAGCCTGATGGGAATTGGCGGCAACCTGAGCAATAGCCGGGGGCTGCGCGGCTCACTCACTTCCGGCGCCCTCGCCACCCTGGTAGCCAGCCCCTGCACCGCGCCCCTGATGGGCTCAGCCCTGGGCTTCGCGGTAACACAGTCTGCGCCTGTAGCTCTCAGCGTATTCGCCGCTCTCGGCGCAGGTATGGCCGCCCCCTTCCTTTTGCTCACCTATATCCCCGCACTGGTCGATAAGTTGCCGCGCCCGGGGCCCTGGATGGACAGGCTCAAACAGTTACTCGCCTTCCCGATGTACCTGACCGCAGTCTGGCTGCTGTGGGTATTGGGACGCCAAGCTGGTGGCGACGGCGTCACCCTGGTGCTCAGCGGTGCGGTGGCTATCGCCTTCGCCCTGTGGCTATGGCCCAGCCCTCAATGGCAGTGGTTGCGAGGCTCAGTGGCCGTTGCAGCCCTGGCCTTTGCGGTTATGCTCTTGCCGCGTCTCGACACCATCCACCAGGCGCCGCAACAGGCCAGCGACTACTGGCAACCCTACTCTGCCGAACGCCTAGAAACTGCCCGCAGCGAGGGGCGCCCAGTACTCGCTAATATGACTGCGGCCTGGTGTATAACCTGTCTGGCCAACGAGAAGGTGGTGCTATCGAGCGATGCGGTGAGCGATGCCATCGAGCAGCTTGGCGTAGTGGCGCTCAAAGGGGACTGGACCAATCAGGACCCACACATCAGCAAACTGTTGGCGAAGTACGGCCGTACCAGCGTTCCTCTGTACCTGCTCTACCCCGCCAATGGTGGCGAAGCCAAAATTCTGCCGCAGATACTCTCCCGCGAGGCGTTACTGATGGAACTTGAGAGTGCCGCCGGGAGTGGGCTCAGCACCTCCTCTGTTCCCTAAAGGAAACTCCCGCCTTTGTAGCCAATTGCTCGGGTAAAAAAGCCACAATATGGATATATTGCACTAATTTTTAGGCAATTATCGCCGAACTGCCTCTAACTTCGATAAACTGAGCAGCAGGCATGGACAGGGAGTCACTTTTGCGGCACACTCGCCTAAAGCACTCGGGCAAAAAAGCCAAAATTCGAGTTTGCCCGCAAGATAGCCAACTTTAGACCGTATTTTATGGTTTTTCGGCAATTTTCTCAGGGCAAATTATGGCTAAAATTCTTCTCCTGCACGGCCCCAACCTCAATCTACTCGGTAGTCGCGAGCCGCATATTTATGGTGCCGCTACGCTTGCGGAAATTAACGAGGCCGCAGGGCACCAGTGCGACAATGCCGGGCACGAGTTGGAGACTATGCAGAGTAACAGCGAGTCAGCCCTGATCGAGAAAATCCACCTGGCCGCTACCGGCGGGGTGGATTTTATTGTGATCAACCCTGCGGCATTTACCCATACCAGCGTAGCCCTGCGGGATGCCCTGGCCGCCGTTTCCATACCGTTTATCGAACTGCACCTGTCCAATCCCCACGCAAGGGAGACATTCAGGCACCACTCCTATTTATCCGACTTAGCCCGCGGCGTGGTATGTGGCTTCGGCCCACACAGCTACACCCTGGCCCTACAGGCAGCCATACACCAACTGGATCTGGCGCCTCACAACCAATGAATCAAACCTGCGAGTGAAAGAACTATGGATATCCGCAAAATTAAAAAATTAATTGAGCTGCTCGAGGAATCGGATATCGGCGAGCTGGAAATCAAAGAGGGCGAGGAATCCGTGCGCATCAGCCGTGGTGTTAGCAGCGCCCCCCAACCAATTGCCCCGTTTTACGGCGCTCCTGTAGCCCCGGCACCCGTCCCGACACCCCCGATCCAGACTGCAGCCCCGACAGCAGTCGAGAAAGAAGCCAAGCCGGCTATCAGTGGCCACGCGGTAAAATCTCCCATGGTCGGCACCTACTACGCCGCTGCCAGCCCTGGCGCTGAGCCCTTTGTTAAGGTGGGCCAACAAGTCAAAGTGGGCGATGTGGTGTGTATCGTTGAGGCCATGAAAATGATGAACCAAATTGAAGCCGACAAAAGCGGCACCATTGAGTCCATCCTGCTCGAAGACGGCCAACCGGTAGAGTTCGATCAGCCGCTTGTGACCATTGTCTGAGTGGGGTAAGTCACTATGTTCGACAAAATCCTGATCGCCAACCGCGGCGAAATCGCCTTGCGGATTTTGCGCGCCTGTAAAGAGATGGGTATCGCCACCGTCGCGGTGCACTCTCTCGTAGACCGCAACCTGAAGCATGTACGCCTGGCCGATGAATCGGTCTGTATCGGGCCCAATCCCTCTTCGCAAAGTTACCTGAATATACCCGCCCTGATCTCTGCTATGGAGATTACCGATGCGGTAGCTGTGCACCCCGGCTACGGTTTCCTCGCGGAAAATGCCGACTTCGCCGAGCAAGTCCAGAAAAGTGGCTTCACATTTATCGGCCCTGACCCGGATGTCATCCGCCTGATGGGTGACAAGGTATCCGCCATCGCCGCAATGAAAAAGGCCGGCGTCCCCACAGTGCCGGGCTCTGACGGCCCCCTGCCGGACAATAGCGAGCGATGCCTGGAGGTTGGCGAAAAGGTCGGCTACCCAGTGATTATCAAGGCCGCCGCTGGCGGCGGCGGTCGCGGTATGCGTGTAGTTGAGCGCGCTGAAGACCTGATTAACGCCATCGCCGTGACCAAATCCGAGGCTCAGGCCGCCTTCGGTGACGGCACTGTGTATATGGAAAAATTCCTGCAGAACCCCCGCCATGTGGAGATCCAGGTGATGTCCGACGGCCAGGGCAACGCCATTCACCTGGGGGACCGCGACTGCTCCCTGCAGCGCCGCCATCAAAAAGTGCTCGAGGAAGCGCCTGCCCCCGGTATCCCCGCCGAAGTGCGCAAACAGGTACTGGAGTCCTGCGTGCAGGCCTGTATTGATATTGGCTACCGCGGCGCCGGCACTTTTGAGTTCCTCTACGAAGATGAACGCTTCTATTTTATCGAGATGAATACCCGTATCCAGGTGGAGCACCCCGTCACCGAGATGGTCACGGGCGTGGATCTGATTAAAGAGCAGATTCGAGTCTGTGCGGGCGAGAAGCTCTCCCTCACACAGGAAGATATCGTGATTAGAGGGCACGCCTTTGAGTGCCGTATCAATGCGGAAGACCCACAGACCTTCTTCCCCTGCCCCGGCAAAGTGAACAACTTCCACATGCCCGGCGGCCTGGGTGTGCGTGTCGATTCACATCTCTACTCGGGCTATACGGTCCCCCCCAACTACGACTCGATGATTGCCAAGGTCATCACGCATGCCGAGGACCGCGAAACTGCTCTTGCGCGCATGCGCGTAGCCCTTTCAGAGCTGGTTGTGGATGGCATCAAAACCAATATTCCCCTGCAAGAAGAACTCGTTCGGGACGAAGCCTTTGCCAAAGGTGGGGTCAATATTCACTACTTAGAGAAGAAGCTGAGGATTTAGTCCCTCGCCAGCCGGGGCAAAGTTGGAGAGAATTGCACGGTTACGATGAATCCGAGCGCCAGGGATGGCGACAATCATCACAGGAAGGGGCGTTCAGCCCCACAGCTGTTACTCACCGTGGAATTCCTATGCCCTGGTTACAACTTCGCATCGACACAGATCGTGCACAAGCGGAAAAAATCGAAGACGCACTGCTTTTTGCCGGTGCCGTATCCGTTACCCTGCAGGATAACGCAGACCAACCCATTCTTGAGCCCGGCCTCGGCGAGACCCCCCTGTGGGACCAGACACGAGTAACCGGCCTATTCGATGCCGAGGTCGATACTTCAGTAACCGAGGCCAAAGCCGCCTCATTTCTGTGCGAACTACTCCCCAATACCCGCTGGGAGCAGCTTGAAGACAAAGACTGGGAGCGCGAGTGGATGGACCACTACAAACCCATCCAGTGCGGTGACAATCTGTGGATCTGCCCCAGCTGGTGTGAGCCGCCGCATCCCGAAGCCGTCAACCTGTTGCTCGACCCCGGCCTCGCTTTCGGCACTGGTACCCACCCCACCACCTTCCTTTGTCTGCGCTGGTTGGCGCGAGAAGCTCTGCGAGGGAAAAGCGCCATCGACTTTGGCTGTGGCTCCGGCATTCTCGGTATCGGCGCCCTACTGCTCGGTGCGGAACATGCCATAGGCACAGATATTGATCCTCAGGCCCTGCTTGCCAGTCGCGACAACGCAGTGCGCAACGGCATAGATCCGCAACGCTTTCCCGTCTATCTACCCGAGCAAATGCCGCAAGAGCACGCGGATGTGATGTTGGCCAACATCCTTGCCGGCCCCCTAGTGGAGCTCTCTTCACAACTGATTGCCCTCACCAAAATCGGTGGGCGGATCTGTCTATCCGGTATCCTCACCTCCCAAGCAGAACAGGTAAAAAGTGCCTATGCGGAGAATATCGACTTCGATGAAAATGGAGAACACGAGGGCTGGGTGCGTTTAAGCGGCACCCGTATTTGCTAAATACGCTACCCACCACTACGCGGGGACCGGGTGGACTGATAAACTTGAGCGCAAAATAAACTGCGCCATAGTCGAATGTCTCAACTGGTAACCCGCTGCCCTCATTGCAGCACCTCATTTCATGTCAATGACCAACAGCTGCGCGCCGCCCGCGGTGCGGTGCGCTGTGGCTCCTGCCTGCAGGTTTTTCGCGCGGATGAGAATATCGTCTTCAATGACAGCGACCCCGGCACTCGCAGTGACCTGGAGGCGCTGCTGGAGGACGACGATTTCCTGATCCACGACGATATCGAACTGGAGGATGACGAGCCCGCAGAGGGGAAAGCTCAGCCCCCCTTCCCTGCGCAACAACTGCTTTCCGACGCCCAAATCTCTGGAGAAGCGGCGCAATCCAGCACGTACACAACAGCGGAAGCCAGCCCAGAAAGTTTTATCGGTGATGCATTTGGCGATAGTGAGTGGCAGGAGCTGCAGGAAGAAACCGATAGTGCGGAGGAATCCGAAGAAGATCTTGCCTCGGTCCTCAAGCCAGATTGGAACGATGCCCCCGATTTCGACAGCGGCGCAATAGAGACGAGTGACGCCAAACTGACGGCTCCCGCAGACAGTCACCCGGATGACAAAGATCCCTGGGAACAGCCCCTCGGGGCGCAGGCTACAGAAAGCGTACCAGAGTCAGAGCCTGACGCTACCGCAGCGGCTTCCAGCCCCTCCCCACTAGACAGCCCTGAACCTTTAACCGTCCCCAGTAATGGGCGCCAAGAACCTTTTTTTGACTCTCCAGGCGACGCCGATCGCCAACCCCAGGCGAAGCCTGAGCGCGAGCCCAAGCCAGTGCGAGAACAGCTTATCTCCGCCATCCAGCCGGCACCTTTAGAGGTATCCTGGGGTAGGACAACGCCGAAAAGATCCTTTAGCCCCTGGCTGTGGTGGCTATTACTGCCCCTGCTAAGCCTCGCGCTGTTCGCACAAGTGGCCTACTTCCAGTTTGATCGACTCAGCAAGCAGCAGCCATGGCGCAGCCTCTACGCAGTAGCCTGCCCGATTTTCAGCTGCACCCTGCCCCAGCTCAAAGACCCCAGCGCCATCCAGGCCTCTAACCTGATGGTACGCAGCCACCCACAATTGGATGGCGCCCTGGTGGTGGACGCGGTGTTATTGAATACAGCTCCCTACCCGCAACCCTTCCCCAACCTGTTACTGAATTTCAGCGACCTGAAAAATAAAGCGGTGGCCAGCCGCCGCTTCACCCCCAGGGAGTACTTACAGGGCGAGCTGGCCGGGCGCAAGTTGATGCCCAAGGGTAGCCCCATCCATATTGCTATCGAGGTGGTTGATCCGGGCACTGAAGCGGTGAATTACGAGATGAAGATCACTCCATAGAAGAGTCATGCGCGCCATAGCCTTTTACCCATTGGCATGAAAAGCCACTGAAACTGACCACTCCGCAAGCTAAACGCACAGGGATCGATCAATTTGCCCGCTTTTTCGCTTTGCCAACGCTGGGCCAATCGTTATCATAGGCGGCCATTTTGCCAGGGCCCAGATCGCCCTTCCAAAGCCCAAACGGAGCTAGCGTGTCTATTGCTATAGGCCCCTACATTATCGACAACCCGGTAATCTTGGCGCCTATGGCCGGAGTCACCGATCGCCCCTTCCGCCAGCTGTGTCGCCAACTCGGTGCCGGGCTGGTGGTTTCGGAGATGGTAACCTCGGACACCCGCCTGTGGAACAGCCGCAAGTCACGCCTGCGCCTGGACCACAGTGGTGAGGCCGCTCCGATATCGGTGCAGATCGCCGGCGGCGATCCCGAGATGATGGCCCAGGCCGCTCGGGAAAACGTCCGTCGCGGCGCTCAAATCATCGATATCAATATGGGCTGCCCGGCAAAAAAAGTGTGTAAAAAAGCAGCGGGGTCCGCCCTGCTGCGGGATGAAAAGCTGGTTGCGGATATATTGCAGGCCGTGGTCCAGTCTGTCTCTGTCCCGGTGACGCTGAAGATTCGTACCGGCTGGTGTGCGGATTCCCGCAATGGCGTCACTATAGCCCAAATGGCCGAGAATGCCGGTATCGCCGCTCTGGCGGTTCACGGCCGCACTCGTGCCTGCGGCTACCATGGACAGGCTGAATTCGATACCATTGCCGAAATTGTATCCAGGGTAAGCATCCCGGTTTTTGCCAATGGCGACATTGGCAGTGCCGAGAGAGCCCGCCAGGTGCTTGATTACACAGGCGCGGCGGCGGTTATGATTGGCCGCGCCGCACAGGGAAGACCATGGATTTTTCGGGAAATAGCTCACTATCTCGCCACCGGCGAGCGGCTATCCGAACCAACATTGGACGAAGTGAGAAAAATACTGATCACCCACCTGAATGAATTGCACCAATTCTACGGTGAGGTGATGGGGGTCCGTATCGCCCGTAAACATGTGGGCTGGTACTTGAAGACACTCGCGAACAGCGAGTCCTTCCGCAAGACCTTTTTCCAGATAGAGAGCGCAGAAGTACAACATGCCAGCGTTCACGAGTGGTTTGAACGCCGAATAACGAGAGGGGCACAAGCGGCATGAATAACGAAGTATTGATTCCGGATACTGGCAGCGAAGAAGTATCCTCCAAGGGGCAAACGCAGCTGGCACAGCCACAGCAGCAGTCCCTGCGCGATGCCGTAGAGCACGCAATGGAGAACTATTTCCGCCACCTGGATGGCCAGATGGTTACCGATGTCTACGACATGGTGCTGTCAGAAATTGAAGCGCCCATGCTCGAAGTAGTGATGAAGTACACCCGTCACAACCAGACACGCGCCGCGCAATTGCTGGGTCTCAACCGCGGCACTCTGCGCAAGAAGCTGAAGCGCTACGGGCTTCTGTAAGCTTCCCACCGAGCAGAATTTTGAAGGGGGATGAGGTGACTCATCCCCCTTCGCTATTTTCCCGGCAGCACTTTTGTTGCCCCAGCGGACAGTCCGCTACAACCTTTAAAAATCCTTTTCGAAAACCAGTTGGATCAAGTGCAATGACAGACAAGGTTTCCATCCGCCGCGCTCTCATTAGTGTCTCTGACAAGAGTGGCATCGTAGAGTTCGCCCAACAGCTCTCCGCCATGGGTGTTGAGATTCTTTCCACAGGCGGCACCCATCGTCAGCTCAAAGAGGCAGGCATTCCCGTCGTGGAAGTTTCCGACTACACCGGTTTCCCAGAAATGATGGACGGTCGCGTCAAGACTCTGCACCCCAAAGTACACGGCGGTATTCTCGGTCGCCGCGGCACCGACGATACGGTGATGGGCGAACACGGCATCACTCCGATCGATATGGTTGTGGTCAACCTCTACCCCTTCGCACAAACTGTTGCCAAGCCGGACTGCTCTCTCGAGGACGCCATCGAGAATATCGATATCGGTGGTCCCACCATGGTGCGCGCCGCGGCCAAAAACCACAAAGACGTCGCCATCGTGGTCAATGCCAACGATTACGACAGCGTTATCGATGAAATGAAAGCCAATGCCGGTGCGCTCAGCCACACCAGCCGTTTCGACCTTGCCGTAAAAGCTTTCGAACATACCGCCAGCTACGACGGCGCTATCGCCAACTACCTGGGCACCATCAAAGGCGAAGAGAAACAGCTGTTCCCGCGCACTTACAACAGTCAGTTCATCAAGAAGCTGGACCTGCGCTACGGCGAGAACCCCCACCAGAAATCGGCGTTCTACACGGAGGCCAACCCGACGGAAGCCAGCATCTCTACAGCAACCCAGCTGCAGGGCAAAGAGTTGTCCTATAACAATATCGCCGATACCGATGCGGCACTGGAGTGTGTCAAAGCCTTCGATGAGCCCACCTGCGTGATTGTCAAACACGCCAACCCCTGTGGCGTCGCCACCGGCGAGGATATCGGCAAAGCCTACGATCTGGCCTTCGCTACCGACAGCGAATCCGCGTTCGGCGGTATTATCGCCTTTAACCGCGAACTGGACAGCGCCACCGCCCGCGCCATTGTCGAGCGCCAATTCGTCGAAGTAATCATCGCGCCCTCTGTCTCCGAGGACGCCAAGCAGGTCGTTGCCGAGAAGAAAAATGTGCGCCTGCTGGTCTGCGGCCAATGGGGTAGCGAGCGCACCCCAACCCTGGATTACAAGCGTGTCAACGGTGGCCTGCTGGTGCAGGATCGCGACGACGGTATCGTCACCGCCACCGACTTGAAAGTGGTCTCCAGGCGCCAGCCTACCGCAGCGGAAATCCGCGATCTGCTGTTCACCTGGAAAGTGGCCAAGTTCGTAAAATCCAATGCCATCGTGTACGGCAAAGACGGTCGCACCATCGGTGTGGGCGCCGGGCAGATGAGCCGTGTTAACTCCGCACGTATCGCCGCAATCAAAGCCGAGCACGCCGGCCTCGCTGTGGAGGGTTCCGTGATGGCCTCCGACGCCTTCTTCCCCTTCCGCGACGGCATCGACAACGCGGCCGCAGTGGGTATCCAGGCGGTGATTCAACCAGGCGGCTCCATGCGTGACGAAGAAGTTATTGCCGCAGCCGACGAGCATAATATGGCCATGGTCTTTACCGGCATGCGTCACTTCCGCCACTAAAAATGGCCAGCACCGCGGATCGCACGCTGCGATCCGCGGTAGCCTAATGATAACGGCCTTTACACTGGCTCCAATCAAGCGCCCACCCCAACGAGGCGCTCATTGCAGGCGGGCTACGCCACCTGTAGTGATTCCGCGCTAAACTAGCGCACCTGATACCTGTCCAATGGACCCAAGTGGTCGACTTAGGGGGATTTAAGAATGAATGTTTTAATCATCGGCTCAGGTGGCCGCGAACATGCCCTGGCGTGGAAAGCCGCGCAAAATCCGGCGGTTGGCACCGTCTTTGTGGCACCGGGCAATGCCGGTAGTGCCCGGGAAGACAAAGTAGAGAATGTGGCCATCGGCGTGGATAACTTCTCCGCATTGGCGGACTTCGCTGAAGAAAATGGCGTGGAACTCACTATCGTCGGCCCAGAAGCCCCGCTGGTTGATGGTATTGTGGACTTCTTTAACGGCCGCAGCCTCGCTATTTTTGGTCCCAGTAAAGGTGCCGCTCAACTCGAGGGCTCCAAGGCCTTTACCAAAGATTTTCTCGAGCGCCACAAAATTCCCACCGCCGCCTATCGCAATTTCACCGAAATTGAACCGGCCATCGAATATATTCGCGAACGCGGCGCTCCCATCGTAGTGAAAGCGGACGGCCTCGCCGCCGGCAAGGGCGTCATCGTCGCCGAAACTGAAGAGCAGGCTGAGCTAGCAGTACGCGATATGCTGTCTGGCAACGCTTTTGGCGAAGCCGGCTGTCGCGTCGTGATTGAGGAGTTCCTGCAGGGTGAGGAAGCGAGCTTTATTGTCTTGGTGGATGGGGAGAATATCTTGCCGATGGCCACCAGCCAGGATCACAAGCGTGTCGGCGACGGCGACACCGGTCCCAATACCGGCGGCATGGGTGCCTATTCCCCCGCACCAGTGGTTACCGATAGCGTATACCAGCGCATTATGCAGGAAGTTATCGAACCCACCGTAAAAGGTCTCGCCGCCGAAGGTACTCCTTATACCGGGTTCCTCTATGCCGGCCTGATGATCGACCCGGAGGGTGCTCCGCGGGTAATCGAATACAATTGCCGCTTTGGCGATCCGGAAACCCAGCCTATTTTAATGCGCTTGAAATCAGATCTGGTTGACCTGTGTCTGGCCGCGCTCGACAAGAAACTCGACAGCGTAAACGCAGAATGGGACCCGCGCCCATCTCTCGGTGTCGTACTGGCGGCACACGGCTACCCGGCCAGCTACCGCAAGGGCGATGCGATCAGTGGACTCGAGAAGGCCGACAGTGAAAATGCCAAGGTCTTTCACGCCGGTACCGCCGAAGACGGCGAGCGGGTGGTTACCAACGGCGGCCGTGTACTCTGCGCCACCGCTCTGGGCGACAGCGTTGCCGAGGCCCAGGCCAACGCCTACGAAGCCGCCCGCGCCATCTACTGGGACGGCGTTTTTTACCGGAAAGATATTGGCTATCGCGCAGTCGAAAGAGAACAAGCCGACAGCGTCAAGTAGTATCAGGCAAACATGGCGGTCGCTTCGGGCAACCGCCACCCAGAGGGAGCAACACGCAATGAGTGAACGCAATCTGAGTGGACTCGACGGCCTACTGATTCAGGCCGATCGGGCCCTGCGCACCCTGAGTCCGGGCGAACCCTGCCATAGACGTACCTCACCGGCAAAAGGTGAAACGGAAGCCGAACTCAGCGATGCTGAGCGCAAGCACGCCGCCGGCTTAATGCGCGTCAATCACAGCGGTGAGGTATGCGCACAAGCCCTTTACCAGGGCCAGGCGCTCACGGCAAAACTGCCCGAGGTGCGCGGGGAGATGGAGCGCGCCGCCGATGAGGAGATTGATCACCTGGCCTGGTGTGAGCAACGCCTCAAAGAATTAGACAGTCGTCCGAGCCTGCTCAACCCACTCTGGTACGGCCTGTCGTTTGGCCTCGGCGCCGCCGCCGGCAAAGTCAGCGATCGTATCAGCCTGGGGTTTGTCGCCGCGACGGAGGAACGGGTGTGCGAACATCTGGAGAGCCACCTGCAAAAGCTACCGCAGCAGGATAAAAAGAGCCGCGCAGTGGTAGAACAGATGTTAATCGATGAGAGTGAACACGCGCATGCCGCGCTGGCGGCGGGTGGAAAACGTTTCCCCGCCCCAGTGAAGGGCGCCATGTCCTTAGTTGCCAAGGTAATGACCTCTGCCAGCTATAAAGTTTAAACCCAACTATCGAGCCCCGGCGAAAGCCCGGCAAAACATAACCGACCTCAGAAAACACTATTGGCCCGTTAAAAATTGAAAGCTTTTTAACGGGCCTTTTTATTATTCTTGTAAGTCCTGACTCAGGCCTCTTCCACACGATAACTGTGCACAATTTCCACTCCCGCGTTGCGCAACATAATAGAAGCGGAGCAGTATTTCTCCGCGGAAAGCTCTACCGCACGTGCCACATGGGACTCTTTTAAACCGCGACCACGCACGACAAATTCCATCTCGATACGCTCGAATGGAGAAGGTGTGGTATCTGGGCGAATCCCGTTCAATTCGCAGTGACAGGAAATAATATCCTGACGCGCCTTCTGTAAAATGGAAACCACATCGTAAGCCGCACAGCCACCTACACCGAGAAGAATCATCTCCATCGGACGCATGCCATTGTTAGTGCGCCCCCCCTCCATTACTACCGAATTACCACTGCCGGCCTCGCCGACGAAAGTCAAATCATTGACCCAGGTTACCTTGCCCTGCATTGCCATGCTCCCGCTAAAACTCAAGTCGCGAAGCTTAGCACACAGCACAAGATTATCCCGATACGCAGAATATTTCCGGTATAGTAACCACAGCACCTCCGCGCGAAATACCCACCGCAGAAGTTTCCATGCTTCATTGGTGAATTTACAGTCCAATCGCACCGGCGCCAGAGTGTCACAGGTCACACTGCGGAACTTTGCCGCAACCTACCTCTGTTGGGGACTGATTTTTCGCGCGATAATTCAATAGTGCTCAGCTGCCAAAGCCGGGATAGAGCACGATACAAAAAATGAGGAATAAATCCGTGACGGTTGCTATCGAAGACCCCATGACTATCGGCAATATTGAAGACTTTCTGGCCCACTGCCACCGGCGTCGCTATCCGGCCAAGAGCACCATTATCTATGCCGGCGACCGCTGTGAATCCCTCTATTTCATCATGCGCGGCTCGGTCACCGTCCTGATTGAGGATGACGAAGGCCGCGAGATGATCGTCGCCTACCTGAACGACGGTGACTTTTTCGGTGAGATGGGCCTGTTTGATCAGGATACTCGCAGTGCTTGGGTGCGCACCAAAACCGAGTGTGAAGTTGCGGAAATCTCTTACACCAAGTTCCAGGAACTCACCCGCCAACACCCTGAGTTCTTATTCGCTCTGGCTACGCAAATGGCCGGACGCCTGCGCAACACCACCCGTAAAGTGGGCGACCTAGCTTTCCTTGACGTTACCGGTCGCGTGGCGCGCACCCTGCTGGACCTGTGCAATGAGCCCGATGCAATGACCCACCCAGAAGGCATGCAAATCAAGATCACACGCCAGGAAATTGGCCGCATTGTCGGTTGCTCCCGCGAAATGGTCGGACGGGTACTGAAAACACTGGAAGAACAGGGGCTGGTATCCGTCAAAGGCAAGACCATGGTGGTCTACGGCACGCGCTAAAAGCCTCGCCTTAAGCCACAAAAAAGGGCGATTAATAAATCGCCCTTTTTTGTGGCTGAGACTTTATTGCTCGGCTTTTTTGGCAAAGCCATCCTGTACTCAGTTAAACATTTCCATCAGTTTACGTCCCGGCTCCTCTTCGCGCATAAAAGCCTCACCAACCAAGAACGCATTAACACTGTGTCCGCGCATGGCCGCGACATCATCGGTCGTGTGGATGCCGCTTTCTGTCACAACGATGCGATCGTCAGGTATCAAATCGAGCAGCTTAAACGTATTCTCTAGCTGGACGTCAAAGGTGTGCAGGTTGCGATTATTAATACCCACCAGGCGGTTGGGTAAAACTAGGGCTCGCTCTAGCTCCGCGCGATTGTGCACCTCCACCAAAACATCCAGCCCCAATTCCAAAGCCAGCGTATTGAGTTCCTGCATTTGCTGATCTTCCAAGCAAGCAGCAATCAGCAAAATGCAATCGGCGCCTATCGCCCGCGCTTCATAAATCTGGTAGGGGTCTACGGTAAAATCCTTGCGCAATACCGGCAGGCGCACCGCATTACGCGCTTGTTGTAAATAATTGTCGGCACCTTGGAAAAAATCGATATCGGTAAGTACTGACAGACAGGCCGCACCACCCCGTTCATAGCTGGTAGCAATTTCCGCGGGAAGGAAATCCTCGCGAATCACCCCTTTACTGGGTGAGGCCTTTTTGATTTCGGCAATCACCGCGGCCCCGCCCTCAGCAATTTTGTGCTCCAGAGCTGTAACAAACCCCCGAGCCGGGGGCTGGTCCTGTGCGCGCAGACGTATATCATCCAAGCTACATTGGACTTTGCGCTCCGCCACTTCCTGCCACTTGCGCTCGATAATAGTTTTTAAAATGGTCGGTGTGCTCACGATTTCACTTCCTCGGGGCGAAAGGCGCTGGTAAAGGCTGCCAGGTCATTAATTTTTTCCGCGGCCAAGCCGCTATCGATAGCGTCCTGGGCCATCGCGACACCCTGCTCCGCCGTGGTTGCCGTACCGCTGACATAAATTGCCAGGCCGGCGTTCAAAGCAATGATATCGGCGGCTTTTTGTCCGGCCTCGGTCTCGCGTTTACCCAGCGCATCGCGGATGAGTGACAGAGACTCTGCAGCTCCCGATACAATCAGGCCAGCCAGCTCACGCCTCTGCAGACCAAAGTCTTCGGGGCGCAGGACAAATTCACTGATAACGCCATCTTTCAATTCCACCGCGAAAGTATCTGCGGCGATACTAGCCTCATCGAGGCCATCATCACTGTGCAAAACCAACACGTGTTCGGAGCCAAGACGCTGCAAAACCTCCGCCAACAGGCGGCAGTAGCGCTTCTCATAAACGCCAATGACTTTGTGTTTTACCCCGGCGGGGTTAGTCATGGGACCAAGCAGATTAAAAATAGTGCGAAGCCCAAGTGCTTTACGCGCCGGTCCCACGTGGCGAACCGCACTGTGAAAACTCGGAGCAAACATAAAGCCGATGCCGATAGTTTCCACACAGCGCGCCATTTGCTTGGGACTCAGATCCAAATAAACCCCGGCGCGTTCAAGGAGGTCGGCGGAGCCACTGCTAGAGGACACCGATCGGTTACCGTGTTTGGCGACCCTGGCCCCCGCTGCGGCCGCAACAAAACTACTGGCGCTGGACACATTAAACAGGTTGGCACCGTCGCCACCAGTGCCAACGATATCCACGGTATTGTCCAGGTTGAGTTCCACCTTGGTGGCCAGTGCGCGCATAGTTTCCACCGCACCGACAATCTCCTCGACGGTCTCACCGCGAATACGCAATGCGATCAGTAGCGCCCCTATCTGCGCCTCCTGAGTTTCGCCGCGCATGATTTGACCCACCGTCTCACGCATTTCCTCACGGGTTAGATGCTCCCCATCTACCAGCTTGGCGATGGCCTGTTGAATATTCATTGTGTCCCCTCTGCCCCGCGCTCTATTGATTGATACGGAAGAAAAAAAACCCTCCGCATTTTTTGCCCTTTACATTCAGGACTCGAGAAAATTCCTCAGCATATCGTGACCGTGCATAGTGAGAATGGACTCAGGGTGGAACTGCACCCCCTCTATTGCCAATTCACGGTGGCGCAGCCCCATAATTTCATCAATCTCGCCCTCGGCGGTCTCCGTCCAGGCGGTAACTTCCAGGCACTCCGGCAGGCTGCCCTTTTCTACCACCAGGGAGTGATAGCGAGTCGCCTCAAAGGGGTTGGACAAACCATGAAACACCCCGAGATTGTTGTGCACTATAGGCGATGTTTTGCCGTGCATTACCTGCCCGGCACGCACTACGCGGCCGCCAAATACCTGTCCGATACTCTGGTGCCCAAGACAGATACCCAGGATTGGGGTTCGCCCGGCAAAATGGCGGATCACCTCCAGGGAAATCCCCGCCTCGTTGGGCGTACAGGGCCCCGGCGAAATAACAATTTTTGCTGGGGCCATCTGTTCGATTTCCTCCAGGGTAATCTCATCATTGCGCTTGACTACTACCTCTGCACCCAACTCCTCCAGGTACTGCACCACATTCCAGGTAAAGGAGTCGTAGTTATCGATCATTAAAATCATTATTCGGCCCCCATAGCCTTATCGGTACTACCGGTTTTTTCCATACGTTTTTGCAGACGCGCCAAGGCCGTCTGAGTAGAGCGCAGCTCGCGCAGGATTTCAGTTTGGCTGGGCGGTAGGCACATCTCATCCATACGGCGCAGCTTGGCCTCCTCCAGGTTATTGAGCACCACCCCAATAAACAGGTTGATCATGACAAAGGCGCCCATAACCACAAAGCTAATAAAATACAGCCAAGCCCAGGGCATTGCGTCCATGGCCGTGTACATTATGTCGGTCCAATCTTCGAAGGTCACAATACGGAACAGGGTCAACAAGGCAATCGGCAAACTGCGCCAGTGGGTTGGGTCCACTTCGTGGAAGAGAAAGTAACCCGCCACACCATAGATATAAAAAATAATCCCCATCAACAGGGCGATATGCATCATGCTGGGCAAACTGCGCAAAAGTGTGTCCACCAGAGTGCGCAACTCGGGGAAGGCGGAAACCAAGCGCAATACCCGCAGCACCCGCACCAGACGCGCGAGCGTAGCCAGGGGCCCGGTAGCGGGTATCAAACTCAGGGCAATAATGGTGAAATCGAAGCAGTTCCAGCCATTGGCAAAATAACGCCAGGGCCGCGAGCCATGGGAGACCATTTTTACCGCCGCCTCAAGGATAAAAGAGGCCAGCACCAGCTGATTTATAACGCCCAATGGAGCGCCGAAGCGCTCCATCACCCAGTTTGAGGTCTCCAGGCCCACCGCCAGCGCATTCAGCAGAATCATGCCGATAATCACCTGATTAAACAGGGGTGTTTCGGCAATCTGCTGACAGCGCGTGGCGAGGGATACTTTTTGAGAAATACTAGCTTCGCTCATTTTGTTCGGTCTTTACTTCTTTACAACGACTGCCCAGGGCCATGCCCGCTGCGCGGAACAGTGCCCGGGCTTTATTCATGGTTTCGTCCCACTCGGACTGGGGGTCGGAATCAGCCACCAGGCCGGCGCCTGCCTGGATAAACAGCTGACCATCCTTGATCACCGCGGTGCGGATTGCGATAGCCGTGTCCATATTGCCATTCCAGGCCAGGTAACCCACCGCACCGCCATAGATACCGCGCTTCTCAGGCTCCAGCTCATCGATAATCTCCATGGCGCGAATCTTTGGTGCCCCAGACAGAGTGCCGGCCGGCAGCGCCGCACGCAGTGCATCCATACCGGAGAATCCCTCCCGCAGCTGGCCGGTCACATTGGAGGTGATATGCATGACATGGGAATAGCGCTCCACAACCATCTGCTCGGTGACCCGCACACTGCCGGTAGCGGCTACGCGGCCCACATCGTTACGTCCCAAATCGATCAGCATCAGATGCTCGGCACATTCCTTGGGGTCCGCCAAAAGCTCCGCCTCCAGGGCCTTATCCTCCTCTTCAGAGGCACCCCGGCGGCGGGTGCCGGCCAGTGGGCGCACCGTCATCTCACCCTCTTCCAGGCGCACCAGGATCTCCGGGCTTGACCCCACAACCTGGTGATCGCCCAGATCGAGAAAATACATGTAAGGCGAAGGGTTCAGGCTACGCAAGGCGCGATAGAAATTGAGTGGGGGCGCATTAAAAGGCGCCGATAAGCGCTGGGAGGGCACGACCTGCATCACATCTCCGGCGAGGACATAGTCCTTAACCCGATCCACCGCCGCTTTAAAATTATCTTCACCGAAGTGGGAGTGAAAGGCACTCTCCTCGATCCCGTTACCATCCAAGTCCAGAGGAACAGTATCCGGCAGTGGCTGCGCAAGTCGTTCGACCAACTGATCCAGGCGCCGCTGGGCCCGCGCGAAGGCATCCTGCTGTTGTGGGTCCGCGTGCACAATAAAAATTACCGCGCCCGCTAGGTTATCAAACACCACCAACTCGTCGCTGACCATCAGGAGAATGTCAGGATTCCCCAAATTGTCCTGCGGCATGCTGTCAGCCAGACGCGGTTCTATATAGCGCACACAGTCATAACCAAAATATCCGACTAGGCCACCATTGAAGCGCGGTAAATCGGGAAGCTCCGGCACTCGATAGCGCTGCTGGAAAGCTTCCACAAAGGCCAACGGGTCCCGTTCGGTATGACGCTCGATAATTTCTTCAGCCCGCTCCACCGTGACCTCATTGCCACGCACCCGCAGCAGGGTGCTCGCCGGCAGTCCAATAATGGAGTAGCGACCCCATTTCTCCCCTCCCTGAACAGACTCGAGCAGATAGCTGTAACGGCCTTCGCCGAGCTTCAGGTAAGTGGACAGAGGTGTTTCAATATCGGCCAGTACTCGGCGCACCAGCGGTATACGGTTATAGCCCGCAGACACAAGTTGGGCGTATTCGGTTGGGGTCATAGAGACTCCGATCTATTGGGTATTTTTCTAGTTGGCGCCAGAGTATAGGCGGCGCCCACAGGAGAGGTGGCCGAATGGTATTGCCTACCGATTTGGCCTCAGTGAATCAGCGGCGCCATCGCCCGCTGTTAAGTGTGGAGGTAGTGTGGTTCACGGAAATTCCCTCAGTGCAGGCGCACAAGTTTACAAATCCCGTAAACAGCGGGCAAGGGGCTGCCCGCTAGGTTTTTTATTGGGAGAGACTCTGGCGCATTGCTCCAATCACTTCAGAATAGTCTGGAGCATTGAAAATAGCGGAGCCGGCCACAAAGGTATCCGCACCTGCGGCGGCGATTTCCGCAATATTATCGCGGTTCACCCCGCCATCAATCTCCAGGCGAATATCGTAACCGGAAGCATCGATCAGCTGGCGTGTTTCGCGCAGCTTTTCCAAAGTGCCTGGGATAAATTTCTGCCCACCAAAGCCCGGATTGACCGACATCAGCAAAATCATATCCAGCTTATCCATCACATACTTCGCCGCATCCAGTCCAGTGGCCGGATTGAAGACCAGGCCAGCCTTGCAACCGAGGCTCCGGATCAGCTGTAGGGAGCGGTCTGGATGACGCGAGGCCTCCGGGTGAAAGGTGATATAAGTAGCGCCCGCATCGGCAAACATACGAATCATATCGTCGACCGGCTCCACCATCAGGTGCACATCGATAGGCGCTTCAACGCCGTGTTTGCGCAGTGCCTGGCACACCATGGGGCCAATGGTGAGGTTGGGGACATAGTGGTTGTCCATCACGTCGAAGTGCACCCAATCGGCTCCGGCAGCCAAAACATTGTCCACCTCTTCCCCAAGGCGCGCAAAGTCGGCGGAGAGAATGGAGGGGGCAATCTTGTAATCTGACATCTTAGATTCCTTCAGTAACTCAATTTTCCGCGGTTAGGCGGCGATGCAGTCTTTCCAGGCGCTCGGGGGTCCCCACGTCACACCAGTCGCCCCGGTATAACTCTGCCTGTAATTTGTCTTCATGGAAGGTGAACACTTCACCAAGGCCGAAGCATTCACGCACCTTGGGGTAATGAGCAAGGGTTTGCGGGCGCAGCCAACTGATACCCGCAAAGGTAAAGCGGGGCTTGGCGGTTCCAGACAAGAGCCCGTTTTCAATACCAAAGTCCCCTTCCGGGTTGTGCGGAGGGTTTGGCACCATAAGTAGGCGCCCAGGACAATACTCGGGCAACGGGCGGGCCGCCCAGCGGGAGAGGTCGAAATCGCACCAGACATCCCCATTGACCACCAGAAAAGGAGCCTCGCCTAGGTGCGGCATCGCATTGAGAATTCCCCCGGCAGTCTCGAGAGGTCTGTCTTCGTGCTCAACGGAGTAATGGATATCGAGCCCCCAGCGATCGCCACTACCCAGGTAGTCCCGAATCATATGCCCCAGGTAGCCCAGATTGATCACCACCCGCTTGACCCCAACGCCCTGCAGGCGCTCCAGAGCGTGTTCGATTAACGGTTTTCCCGCTACGGCCAGTAGAGGTTTGGGAGCTTGGTCGGTCAGTGGACGCATTCGGCGCCCAAAGCCCGCGGCCAATACCATGGCCGTTGTCGGGGCTGTCTCGGTGAGGTCGGTCATTCAATTAATCTATACAATTTTTAGGCGGGTCACCGGCATAGCGGTAGTCGCTGTACCAAGGCTGCTGTTCGATCAATGGGAGCAATTGGCTCTCGAACCAGCGGGCAAATGGCTTCAGCTCTGCATAGCGCCCAGCCGTTTCCAATATGTAGCGTATCACCAAGGGCAAATCCCCCAGGTAGCCCTGCTTACCATCGCGCAATGCCAAGCGCGGAAACAGACCCAGAACTTTAATATGGCGCTGCAGCCCCATCCAGTCGAACCAAGCTAAGAACGTCTCCGGCTCCACAGGTTCCAGCACCCCGGCGGCTTCCGCAGTGGCGGCATAAGCTAGCGCCCAGCGCTCCACCCGCTCCCTCGGCCAGCGGATATAACAATCCCGCAGCAGTGAAACCAGGTCATAGGTGACCGGCCCCCAGACAGCGTCCTGAAAGTCGACAATTCCGGGGCGTTCGCCGCCACGTATCATTAAGTTTCGGCTGTGATAATCCCTGTGTACCAAAGTCTGCGGCTGGTTGGCAGCACTCTCCAGTAACTGCTGGAAGGTGTCTTCCAGCATGCGGGTTTCCGCCTCTTGAAGCCGATAGCCAAGCAATTTACTCACCAGCCATTCGGGCATAATACGCATTTCGGTAAGCAACAGCTCGGGACTGTATGTCGGCAACAAGTCCTCTTGCCTCGGTATTTGCTGCAAACTCAGAAGCTCGCTCATCACCTCCGCATAGAGCCCTTCAACGCTGTCATTACCCAGCACACTGAACAACTGAGTATCCCCAAGATCCTCTAGCAACAGATAGCCATCGGTCGCATTGGCAGCAATTACCATAGGCGTGTGAACCCCATTGCGTCGCAGGTAGTCAGCAAGAGCCACAAAGCGGGCGGGATCGGTGCGCTCAGGCGGGGAGTCAACAGCGATCAATCGAGGCTCAGCCGAGGTACGAAAATACCGCCGAAAACCCGCATCGCCGGCGAGGTTGACCAGTGCTGCAGGGGACTCGTCATCAAGTACTCTCCCCACCCACCGGGCCAATGCCACTTGTCGGAGATCTTCACTCACAGTACATTCTTCATTCATTCGCCAGCCTGTCGCTTGCTCTCTATTAAAACAGTTTCCCATTCAGCGGTTCGCATTATAACCCTGCCCTGGGCGACGCACAGCGACTTTAACATCCGTCTACTTACACCCGTACCACCTGTTCGGCTATTAACCACTTCTACATTCAAGTAGAATTGGGCGATAATTTTTTGCGCGCCCCGGCTGGATAGCTGTCGCTCGCATCTGCCGATAAAGAAACTCTCAAGAATAGCCGGAACCTATCGATTGATGCTTGAAGTCTCCCGGTGGCGTCGCCTCGCGCTGGCGATAGCTCAGAACCCTCGAGTCCACTCTCTGGCGCTCGGCCTGATCGCCGTACACCCCCTATGGGCTCTAGCCGAACAGGGCGTTGCCGACCCGGAATACAACCCCTATTTGTATTTGGACTGGTTACCCCGCTCCGAATTAACCCCAGAAGAAAGGGCCAGGATGCCTGCCATTTGTTCTGGAGCCTTTGTGGCGCCGCCCAGAAATTATCCGGACGCAAACCTTCCACCTGAAGACGCCCCGCTGCGTGCCACCGCTGAGCAGTCCCGCTTACTGGAAAACGGCACTGCGGAATTGAGCGGCAATGTTCATATCACCCAAGGCTATCGCCAGTTGTTTGCGGATCGGGTGGACCTCAACCGCCAGAACAATACCGCTTACCTGAGCGGCGCGATCGAACTGCGCGAGCCCAACTTGTTGATCCGCGGTGCCTCCGCCGAAGTGCAAACCGATAGTGAAGCGGCCTCCGTTGAAGACGCCACCTATGTTGTGCACGATGCATTTATCCATGGCAACGCAGCCCAAGTCGCCCGCCAAACCAGTGGTGAGTTGACGCTTACCCAGGGTACCTATACACGCTGTGAGCCGGGGCGGGAGTTCTGGCGTCTAACCGGCGGCGAAATCAATATCGACGAGGTGGAAAGCCAGGGGACCGCGCGCGATGTGCGCCTGGAGATACTCGATGTGCCTGTACTCTACTTCCCCTATTTTCGCTTTCCGGTAGGCGACGCGCGCATGTCGGGCTTTCTCTTTCCCTCCCTGAGTAATAGCGATAAAAACGGCTGGGACTTATCTGTTCCTTACTACTGGAATATAGCGCCACAGATGGACGCAACTATTACGCCGCGCTATATCCAGTATCGAGGCACCGGCTTAGAAGTAGAGTTTCGGCATCTCAGTCCCATATTCAATACCGAAGTGCGGGTGGCCGATCTACCCAATGACCGTGGGGGCAATGATGACTTGTCCCAGAAACTCATTGATCGGGGTTTCCCACAGGATCTGGTCCTGCCCTATAAGGGCGAGGACCGCTGGCTGGTTAACCTCGAGCAGCAAGGCGGCTACAGCGGCAGTATCTGGCGTACGGATATCGACTTCACTAAGGTCAGTGACCCGGATTATTTCCGGGATTTGAGTACGGCCAACCTTCAGGTCAACGCGGAAACCAAGGTGAACCAAACGGCGCAAGGTAGGCTGACCAGTGAAAACTGGCGGGTTACTCTACGTGCCCAAGACTACCAAGTGTTAGAGAATGACCTCTTCGATGAATTTGCCCAACTGCCCCGCCTGGATGTGGACGGCAATTACCGCTGGGGCGACTGGCAACTCGCCCTGCAAAATGAAGCCACGGTATGGCGGCACCAGGACACCCAGACGATACAATTTATTCGAAATACCAATGATCCGGACAGCGTCATCACCAAGACGAGTGATTTTATAACCGCAGATCGCCTGCGCCTGGACTATGAACTTTTTTGGGACAAGGAATGGCTGTGGGGCTATTTTAAGCCTGGCTTGGCTGGCCGCTACCTGGGCTATCAGGTTAGCGATACCTTCCTGCCGGAAGGTGCCAACGACACACCCAGCGCCGCCGCCGCCCAGCTCACCCTGGATACCGGCCTCTACTTTGAGCGGGATAGCTTTGCCTTTAACCACGAATACATCCAAACCCTGGAGCCCCGGCTTTACGGTCTGCTGAGTAGTAATGCGAAACAGGCAGATTTCTTCGATATCAGTAGGGAAGAAATTAATTACCCTGATACAGAGGAAGTCTTTATCGACCCTGATAGTAATAACCTGCTTTACGATACCGCACTGTTTACCTTCAGCTACGACCAGCTGTTCCGTAACAGCCGCTTTACCGGTAATGACCGGATAGACGATGCAGACCGTATTGCTTTGGGGTTGACTACCCGCTTTATCGAGCCCGTTAGTGGCCGCGACCTTTTCTCCGCTAGTATTGGGCAGGTTTTTTATTCCAGTGATACTCAAATCGGGCTGGAAGAGCTAATCGAGGAAACACCTCGGTCTGAGCTGGCCGCACGACTGGAGAGCCGCCCAATACAATCCCTGCGCATCCGCAGTGAGCTGGTCTACGATGACACGGAGCACAGCGTTAATCGCGGCAACTTCAGCCTGCGCTACTTTGATGACGATGCCCGTATCTTCAACCTCAGCTATTACTATGAGCGGAATGACAATCCGCTTTTCCCCGATGAGATTAACAACGACGATGACTCCTCTGTCCGACAGTTGAATAGCTCCGCCGTACTACCCCTCAATATCCATACCTCTATAATGGCTGGCGCAGCCTATGATTTCACCTTGAATCGGGAACTGGAATACCTGGCAGGTATCGAATACGACGATTGCTGCTATCGGGCGCGGCTGGTATGGCGCCGTACCTTAGATAATGATTTGGCTGGGGTGGTAGCGGCTAAAGACCTAGAGTATGACCAAGGTATATTCCTCGAGGTACAACTGAAAGGCCTAGCCGGGTTTGGTGCGACCGTCACCCAAATGCTCACCCAGGGAATCGCCAATTTTGATCAGAGAGAAAAGCTGAAACCGTGATGAAAATAATGCAGAATTTTATGTCGAAATTGGGGCTGTCATCCGTTCTGGCCGCCTATGCTCTGATCGCCAGTACAGTCACAGCACAGGTACAAACCCTGGACCGGGTAGTCGCAGTGGTCGATGAAGATGTGGTGATGGCCAGTGAGTTGGCCCAGCGTATCAACACGATCGCCAGCCAAATTCAGGCCCAGCAAGTTCAGGCTCCGCCGATTGATATATTGCGCCGCCAGGTTCTCGAACAACTGATCATCGAACGATTGCAGTTGCAAATGGCTTCCCGCGCAGGCGTTACCATCTCTGAGTCTGAACTCGATCAGGCCATAGCCCGAGTCCAACAAAACGCCAGCGTCAGCCCGGAAGAGTTTCGTCAGCGCTTGCGCGCCGATGGCATGACCGTGAAGAGCTTCCGCCAACAGATCCGCCAGGAGCTGATGATCCGCCGGGTGGAACAAGGCAGTGTCAACCGCCGTATCCAGATCACCGATCAGGACATCGATAACTTCCTGCGCTCTAAAGAAGGGGAGTTCTGGAAATCCCCCCAGTATGAATTGGGCCACATTCTAATCCCCATTAGCTCCAGCGCCCCAGCCAGTGAAGTTACCCAAGCTCGTGAGAAAGCCGAAGACCTGTCTCAACAGGTGCGCGGCGGCGCCGATTTCCGACGCCTGGCGATCGCCAACTCTGCCGGGCAGAATGCCCTCGCCGGCGGCGACCTGGGCTGGCGTAAAACCGTCGAACTGCCCACCTTATTTGCCGATGCACTCAACGGCCTCAAGGTAGGCGATGTAAGCGAACCCTTCCGCAGTGATGCCGGTTTCCACCTGCTAAAGATACATGCACAAAAAGGCGCTAGTGAACAGCTTGTAGAACAGACTAAGGTTCGTCATATTCTCCTTAAACCCTCAGCAATCCTCTCCGATGACGAGGCGTACAACAAGCTGGTGGCGATGCGTGAAGAGGCGATGGACAGTGATAATTTTTCTGAGCTGGCTCGGGAAAACTCGGAAGATATCGGCTCAATGCTGTCCGGTGGTGATCTGGGCTGGTCCATGCCCGGCCAATTTGTGCCGGAATTTACCCAGGCCATGAAGACCACAAGTATTGGTGAAATCAGCCTGCCGTTTCGCAGTCAATTTGGTTGGCATATTCTCAAGGTAGAAGATCGCCGCAAACAGGATATGACGGATCAGTATATCCGCAACCAGGCTGCCAGCCTTTTGCGTAACCGTCGCTATGAGGAAGAGCTGCAAAATTGGCGCCGGGAAATCCGCGACCAGGCCTATGTTGAAATTAAACTGACCGAAGAGAAAGAAGGCAGCGCAGACGAAGCGCAATAAAAGCTCTTCTCAAGATCTCTGGAACCGGGCCAAAGTGCCCGGTTTTTTATTCGCATCAAAAATGGCACCGCTATGATACCCAGAATTGCTCTCACTCCCGGGGAACCTGCCGGTGTTGGTCCAGAGCTGAGCGTGAAAATTGCCCAGCGCGGTAGCCACGCACAACTCATTGCTATTGCCGACCCCAACCTACTGGAGCAGACCGCACACAGGTTAAAGCTTCCCCTGCAACTCCTACCGCTTTCAGAAGGCGCGCCGGTATCCGCCACGCCCCCGGGCAGTCTCTATATCCGGGCGTCCCCACTGGCACAGAGTGCCCAACCCGGAGCGCTCAGCACCGCCAATGCCCCCTATGTCCTCAAGACATTGGAGATGGCCGCCGATGGATGTCTCAATGGTCAGTTTGATGCCCTGGTCACCGGCCCGGTACACAAGGGGATCATCAATGAAGCTGGCGTCTCTTTTAGCGGGCATACCGAGTTTTTTGCTGAAAGAGCGGGCGTGCCACAGGTTGTCATGATGCTTGCCTCAGAAGATCTACGTGTAGCACTTGTCACCACCCACCTTCCACTGAAAGATGTTAGTGCCGCAATCACTGGCGAACGCCTGGAGAGTGTCACAGAGATTTTGCACCGAAGCTTATGTCAGCAATTCCGCATCGGTTCCCCCCGCATCGGGGTATGTGGCCTAAACCCCCATGCAGGAGAGACTGGGCACCTGGGCCGGGAAGAAATTGAAGTGATTGAACCCGCATTAGCCCGGCTGCGCGACCGAGGACTGCATTTGGTCGGGCCTCTGCCAGCGGATACCCTTTTTACGCCCCCTCAGTTAGCCCATTTCGATGCGGTACTAGCCATGTATCACGATCAGGGGTTGCCGGTGTTAAAATTCAAAGGGTTCGGCAATGCTGTCAATATCACCCTGGGCCTGCCTTTTATTCGCACCTCCGTAGATCACGGCACCGCCCTGGATCTGGCTGGCAGCGGCAAGGCCAGCTGCGGTAGCCTTCAGGCAGCCCTATGCCAGGCAATTGAATTGGCGCAACTCCAGAACCATTAGGCAGCCGCACTCAGTGTATGCCCCAAATCACGATTAGAATTGCAGATTATTTAATGGACAACTTCTTCCAACACAAGGCTCGCAAGCGTTTCGGCCAGAATTTTTTGGTTGATGGAAATATTATTGAACGAATAGTGCGCTCTATTGCGCCAAAAGAGACGGATCAGCTCGTTGAGATCGGACCTGGTCAGGGGGCGATTACAGAATTGTTATTGCAACGCTGCCCATCCCTTACTGCAGTGGAGCTCGACCGGGACCTGATTCCGCTTTTAGAATTTAAGTTTAGGGACTACCCCGAGTTCAAGATTATTGAGCGGGATGCACTCAAATTTGACTTTGGCACCTTCGCCGCGGACGGCGCCCTGCGCATTGTTGGCAACCTCCCCTACAATATTTCCACGCCTCTTTTATTCCACTTACTCAGTTTTAAGGGCAAAGTGCAGGACATGCACTTTATGCTGCAAAAAGAGGTCGTCGACCGCCTTGGAGCCAGCCCCAGCACTAAATCTTATGGACGCCTAAGCGTAATGGTACAGTACTACTGCCGAGTACAAGGGCTATTCCCTGTGCCCCCACAATCGTTTAGACCCGCTCCCAAGGTCGAGTCTGCCATTGTTCGCCTTGTCCCCCACAGTCAAATTCCCTACATCGCCGAAGATGAAAAGTTACTGGAGCGCGTTGTCAATGTGGCCTTTCAACAGCGCCGTAAAACACTGCGTAATGCGTTAAAACCTCTATTTCCAGCACTTGATCTAGAGCAGCTACCAGTCGACACCAGCCGCCGACCCGAAACTCTGAGCGTACAGGAATTTGTAGAGCTGACAAATTACTGTGCAGGGCTTAGGCAACAATAAGTACCACAAGTAGAATTTTCTGGGGATAAGGTTTTGGCTACTTATGCAATCGGCGATATACAGGGCTGCTTAGAGCCATTGCAACGCCTACTGAAAAAAATCCATTTTCGCTTTGACCGCGACAAACTGTGGATAGCCGGAGACTTGGTACACCGCGGTGATGACAGCCTCGGCACTCTGCGCTTTCTCTATGAGCACAGACACCAAGTTACCGCCGTCCTTGGTAACCATGATTTGCATCTCCTTGCCCTCGCACATGGTGCCAAACACCTCTCAGAAAAAGAGCAGGATCTGGCGAAAATTCTTAAAGCTAAAGATTCTGATCGCCTGCTAAATTGGCTTCAAAGCCTGCCCTTACTCGTTCATAAGAAGGGGTATACCATGGTACACGCCGGTATCCCCCCAATCTGGAGCATTACTAAAGCCCAGAAACTATCCCGTGAAGTCGAGCACGCCCTTTCCGATGATGCGATGGCTAAAGCCTACTTTTACGGCATGTATGGTAACGAACCCCATTGCTGGAACGATCACTTAATTGGCATTGAACGATTGCGCTCTATTACCAACTATTTCACGCGTATGCGTTTTTGTAAGGAAGATGGCACACTCGATCTTGTCACCAAACGCGGTCCCCAGGCATCTCATGGCGAGTACAAACCCTGGTTTAGCTTTCCCAACAGAAAAACTAAGGAAGACAAAATCATTTTTGGGCACTGGGCCGCTCTTGAGGGCCGAGCCGATACCCCAAATGTATTCGCCCTGGATACGGGTTGTGTATGGGGAGGCTACCTAACCGCCATGCGCCTTGGTGAAGAGGAGTTTTTTTGTGCCGACTGTAGCCTCTAAGAGTGAATCCACTATAAAAATAGAGAAGCCAATTGCCTTCAACAAAAACTGATTAGCCAATGAGAAGCCCCCCATCGGCTAAAGTCTTATATTCCTGAATATTTAATCAGCACTATATCCATTCGGATTGTTGGATTGCCAGCGCCAGGTATCTTCAACCATTCGCTTCAGGCTATACTCAGCTCGCCAACCAAGCTCTCGTTCTGCCAACGCTGGATCTGCATAGCATTCGGCGATATCTCCCGATCGACGAGCGGTAATTTTATAGGGCACAGACCTACCACTGGCTACCTCAAAGGCACTGACGACCTCTAACACAGAACTTCCCGTTCCTGTGCCGAGATTATGGGTATAGCAACCTGCTGGCGTTGAGGGCTTGCGCAACAGCTCCAATGCAGCCAAATGGCCTCTTGCTAAATCCACCACATGGATGTAATCCCGAACACCGGTTCCATCCACCGTCGCATAGTCATCACCAAAAATCTGTAAAAAAGGCCGGCGCCCCACGGCAACCTGAGCGACATACGGCAATAAATTATTAGGTATTCCACGAGGATCTTCTCCGATCCGGCCACTCTCGTGAGCACCAATTGGATTGAAATAGCGCAGTAAACTCACCTTCCAAGGGTTCTCAGGTGCCCCACAGATATCCCGTAGAATATCTTCAACCATCAGCTTACTTGCGCCATAGGGGTTCGTTGCACCAGTGGGGAAATCCTCCCTGATTGGCACTGTTTCAGGGTCGCCATAGACTGTAGCCGATGAGCTGAAAATGATTTCAAACACAGCACATTCCTTCATCACTTCCAGAAGAATCAAGGTGCCTGCGACATTATTCTGATAATAACGGAGTGGCTGAGCGACAGACTCACCAACAGCTTTTAAACCTGCAAAATGAATTACAGCCTCAATCTTATGATCAGTAAATACCCGGCGAAGCCCCTGCCTATCGGATATATCGAGATTATAGAAAGGAATTTTTTCACCAGAGATAGACTCTACGCGCCGCAGGGATTCTTCACTACTATTTGAAAGGTTATCCACCACCACGGGCTGAAAACCCGTCGAAAGTAACTCCAAACAAGTATGGCTACCAATATACCCGGCACCACCCGTCACTAGAATCGCCATAATGGCTCCTTATAACTCTGTACAGATTTGAAAGGGAGCAAGTAAAGCTTAAAACTGCCGCTGTTTTCAACCTATCTGGGAGACATTCCCTTACCGCCGTGAGACGGAAAGCTATGCTGGAAAAGCTGGGACCGATTGATCGCACCCAGAGTAGAACAAGGTTAGCAACGGCGATAATCAATAGCGCTTTATGCCGGGCAACGCTCAAACATGGAAATGACTGTATTACTGCCAATCACAGCTCTCTGTGGCACGAGCAGTGCGTACAGTCTCTGAAACAACTAGTCAGTGCACTGAATCCAAACGATAAGCAGGACGCTGGACTCTGTCCATAGGGCTACAGGGAGGTAAATATTATGACAATTTTCAATCACTACCTGGAAAGATATGAGTCAATCCAGGATGAAGAATTAAGCATCCAGGAGTATCTGGAGCTGTGCAAAACAGACCGCAGCGCCTACGCCTCTCCCGCCGAGAGAATGCTCATGGCTATTGGCGAGGCGGAACTGATAGATACCTCCCGCGATCCCCGCTTATCACGCATTTTCTGTAATAAAGTCATTAAGCGTTACAAGGCTTTCGGAGAATTCTATGGCATGGAAGAAGCCATAGAACAAATCGTCTCTTTCTTCCGTCATGCTGCTCAGGGCCTAGAAGAGAAGAAACAAATCCTCTATTTGCTAGGACCAGTAGGAGGCGGAAAATCCTCTCTTGCAGAACGACTCAAGGCACTTATGGAGCAGGTGCCAATATACGCAATCAAAGGCTCTCCAGTTTTTGAATCTCCTTTAAGCCTTTTCTCCCCGGATGAAGATGGACGGATCCTTGAGGAGGACTACGGCATTGCCAGACGTTATGTGAACACCATAATGTCTCCCTGGGCAGTTAAGCGCCTACATGAATTTAAAGGCGACATCAGCAAGTTCAGGGTGGTAAAAATTCGTCCATCCATTCTCGACCAAGTTGCGATCTCAAAAACTGAACCCGGTGATGAAAACAACCAGGATATCTCTTCGCTGGTTGGAAAAATTGATATCCGAAAACTTGAGGATTACCCTCAAAACGACCCTGACGCTTACAGTTTTTCCGGTAGTCTCTGCCGCGCTAACCAGGGAATTATGGAATTTGTTGAAATGTTCAAGGCGCCAATCAAGGTGCTACACCCTCTACTCACAGCGACCCAGGAAGGCAATTACAACAGTACCGAGGGTCTGGGTTCAATTCCATTTAACGGCACTATCCTAGCCCACTCCAATGAGTCGGAATGGCAGTCGTTCCGCAACAACCGGAATAATGAAGCGTTTCTGGATCGAATCTATATCGTCAAGGTGCCCTATTGCGTACGGGTTTTAGAAGAGATAAAAATCTATCAAAAACTTTTGGAAAACAGCTCCCTATCAAAATCCCCCTGTGCTCCAGATACCTTGCGTATGCTGGCTCAGTTTTCCGTACTTTCACGCATTAAGAATCCGGAAAATTCCAGCCTCTACTCAAAAATGCGTATCTATGATGGAGAAAACCTAAAGGACACCGATCCAAAAGCAAAAACCATTCAGGAATATCGAGATAATGCCGGTGTTGATGAGGGCATGAATGGCCTCTCTACAAGATTTTCCTTCAAAATACTCTCCAAGGTTTTCAATTTTGATGCAACAGAAGTAGCAGCCAACCCGGTTCATTTGCTCTACGTTTTAGAGCAACAAATAGAGCAGGAGCAGTTTCAACCGGAAATACAGGAGAACTATCTCGGCTTTATCAAGGAGTACTTGGCGCCCAGGTATGTAGAATTTATCGGCAAGGAAATTCAAACCGCCTATCTGGAATCTTATGCTGAATACGGACAAAATCTGTTCGATCGCTACGTAACCTACGCCGATTTTTGGATTCAGGATCAGGAATATAGGGACCCAGAAACCGGGGAAATTCTTGATCGTGGTGCACTGAACGAAGAACTGGAAAAGACCGAAAAACCTGCGGGAATATCCAACCCGAAGGATTTTCGCAATGAAATTGTCAATTTCGTTCTACGTGCCCGCGCCAACAACCAGGGTAAAAACCCCGACTGGCGCTCCTATGAAAAACTGCGTGCCGTTATCGAGAAAAAAATGTTCTCTAATACGGAAGATCTCTTACCGGTAATCTCATTTAACACCAAGGCCTCTGCGGACGACAAACGCAAGCATGCAGACTTCGTTGCCCGCATGGTAGAACGCGGCTATACCGAGAAACAGGTTCGCCTGTTGTCAGAATGGTACCTGCGGGTGCGAAAGTCACAGTAAATGAAGTTTATGCAGATAAGCTCGCGAACCATCTCAGCTTGCCTGACACAAGACCGCAATCGCTAACGGGCTCCCCTTGGGGGCCCTAGCAGCCCTGTAGAGAGCGTCTGAATAGATTGCATAATGGCCTTTGCCCAATTGTTTTATTCAGACTAAAGGCAGAATTATGAGCTACATCATCGACCGCCGCCTGAATGGAAAAAAGAAGAGTACCGTTAATCGTCAGCGATTTTTAAGGCGCTACAAGGCCCATATAAAGAAAGCCGTTGGCGACGCCATGAACAGCCGTTCCATAATGGATATGGATAAAGGCGAGCGAATCAGCATTCCCACCCGAGATATCAGCGAACCGTTATTCTCTCATGGAGATGGTGGGCATGTTGAGCGTATCCTGCCAGGCAATAAAGAGTTCACAGCCGGTGATCGCATACCACGCCAAAACCCCAAAGGTGGAGATGGCAGTGGCGGCGGCGCTAGTGACAGTGGCGAGGGCGTTGATGACTTTGTCTTCCAAATTTCTCAGGAAGAGTTTCTCGACTTCATGTTTGAAGGGCTACAACTACCCAATATGATCAAACAGCGGCTCGCTGGCAACGAGTCTTTTCAGGTAGTTCGCGCGGGTATCAGTAAAGAAGGTACGCCAGGCCGCCTCAACGTCATTCGTTCGTTAAGAGCTGCCCATGCTCGTCGTATCGCCCTCACTAGCAACAAAAGAAAACAAATTCGCGAACTGGAAAAAGTCCTTGAAATCGAGGAACAAAAAGATACGGCACTGCGTGATCAGCGTAAAATAGAAGCGCTGAAAAGCGAGATTATCGAACTGCGCAGACGTGTTGGCCGAGTGCCATTCCTAGATGATTTTGATCTTAAGTACAATCTATTGATCCGCCAACCAAAACCTCGCTCCCGCGCCGTCATGTTTTGCCTGATGGACGTATCCGGCTCTATGAATCAGGCCACCAAGGATATAGCCAAACGGTTCTTTTTACTGCTTTATCTATTCTTACAACGCAGTTATGAATATACAGAAGTAGTCTTTATTCGTCATCACACCAGCGCCAAGGAAGTGGACGAAGAGGAGTTTTTTTATTCCCGGGAAACGGGCGGAACGATTGTTTCCAGTGCTCTAAAGCTAATGCGTCGGATTATGCGCGAGCGCTACCCGGACAGTGAATGGAACATATACGGTGCACAGGCTTCCGATGGTGACAATTGGAACGATGACTCCAGTACCTGTCACAGAATCCTGATCGACGACATCATGCCCCATATGCAGTACTACTCCTACGTAGAGATTACTCCCAGAGATCACCAAGCCCTGTGGGAGGAGTACGAGAGCGTGCGTACACTTTTTCCGAGTCACTTTGCCATGGAGCAAATTGTGGACGTTCAAGACATTTATCCTGTTTTCCGCCAACTGTTCAGCCAGAAGGTGACCGCTCGATGCTAGACACTTTTGCCAGCGGCAGCGATTCGCAAAAACCTGAATCTGCAGAACCCATATCCACCACTTCGGAGTGGACTTTTGAGCTGATCCAGGAGTATGACAGAGCCATTAGTGAACTAGCAGATGAGTTTGGTCTGGATACCTACCCCAACCAGATTGAGGTGATCAGTTCCGAGCAAATGATGGACGCCTATTCATCGGTTGGCATGCCCGTGGGCTATAACCACTGGTCTTTCGGCAAGCAATTTATCAGCGTTGAAAACAATTACCAGCGAGGTCTGATGGGGCTTGCTTATGAAATAGTGATCAACTCTAACCCCTGCATCGCCTACCTCATGGAGGAAAATACCATGACGATGCAGGCACTGGTTATCGCCCACGCCTCTTATGGACATAATTCGTTTTTCAAAGGAAATTACCTGTTTCGTTCATGGACGGATGCCGGCAGCATTATTGATTACCTGATCTTCGCTAAGAATTACATTTCTCGCTGTGAAGAACGCCATGGGCTTGGGGAGGTCGAGGCCATACTGGACTCCTGTCACGCCCTGATGAACTACGGCGTTGACCGCTACAAACGCCCCTATCCCATCTCTGCTATCGAAGAGGAGCGCCAGCAAAAGGAACGTGAAGAATACCGGCAACGACAACTAAATGACCTTTGGCGAACCATTCCGAAGCTTGGTGAGGGAACCGAAGAGGCCATAGAAAAACGTTTCCCAGAGGAACCTCAGGAAAATATTCTCTACTTTATCGAGAAAAATGCCCCCTTACTCGAGAGCTGGCAGAGAGAGTTAGTACGTATCGTTCGCAAGCTTGCTCAGTATTTTTATCCCCAGCGTCAGACACAGGTTATGAACGAGGGCTGGGCCACTTTCTGGCACTACACCCTACTCTCAGAGCTCTATCGACGCCGCCGGGTCACTGAAGGCTTTATGATGGAGTTTCTGCAAAGCCACACTAACGTGATCTACCAACCCAGTTTCGACAGCCCTTATTACAACGGTATCAATCCCTACACTCTGGGCTTCAGCATTTTTAGTGACCTGAGGCGTATCTGCGAGAACCCAACGGAAGAGGACCGCCATTGGTTTCCGGATATCGCCGGCAGTAACTGGCGCGAAACACTTCAATTTGCCATGCGCGATTTTAAGGATGAGAGCTTTATCTTGCAGTTCCTCTCCCCCAAAGTCATTCGGGATATGAAACTTTTTTGTATCAGTGATAACGATCAGGAAAATGAAATAGTGGTGAGTGCCATACACGACGAGAGTGGTTATAGGCAGCTACGGGAAAACCTCGCAGGCCAATACAATCTGGGTAACCGTGAACCCAATATCCAAGTCTACTCGGTAGATACCCGGGGAGACCGTTCACTCACCCTGAACCATACTCAGCACCGGCGCCGGCCACTGGGCAAAGAAACACCTGAAGTGCTTAGGCACCTGCACAGGCTTTGGGGTTTCGATATACACCTCAACAGTCTCAACGGAGATCAGGTTACGGCTAGTTACCATTGTCCAGAGCAGGGGCGCGACCGGCAAGAAGGGGAAGAGGAGTCGATGTTAATTCCGAAACCCATTTAGATTTTGCACGGGAGCGATTAAATCGCAGCTCCCGTGCAAATGGGGTGAATAGCCAGAGAATAAGCCTAGGTGGAAGGGATCCGTTTAGTGATCTGTTTCCAGCAGAAGCCTGGCTTTTGCCGCCAACTCACCGCGTTCCTCGCGATGGGCTAATAAAGCATCCGCCCCCGCATCCAACCAACGGGCTTTATCCAGATCATCTTCAGCAGGCACAACGAGAATCCGCAAGTTGGTGTATTCGCTGCGAGATCTCAAATAATCGAGTACCTGAAAACCACCATCGCCAATCAGGCCCGCGTCGATAACCAACAATGCCGGTTTGGCATTGGCCAGTAAAATACCAGCTGAAAAACTGTCCCCAGCCACTTCTATTTCACAGCCAATATTCTTTAAAGCCTGAAGGCCCGTGGAAGTCAGCTCTGAATCGGTTGTCAGTAGTAGTACTTTTCGACTGGGCACCGCCAAGTCATTTGGCACTGGCATCGAGTTATCGCGAAGGAAACCCACAAAATCCTCCACACAGATACGGTGGTCACCGCGCCCTGGAAGTTTGTAAGCCTTCAACTGCCCCCGCTCAATCCAGCGAATCACCGTACGGAAATTGACTCCACAATACCGAGCCGCTTCCCCGGTGGTTAGCACATGTAGTTCGCTCATATTTATTCTCCCCAACAACTGCAATCCTTGATGAACAGGTCAATCTCTCGAGCCCAGGCCCCATCCCCCGAAGCCAGGCGCGAAATTATCCTGCACAATAGGTTCGCCCCTATAAATTATGCTGTTCAATGCTGCAAAACCAGCCCGAAATTCGGTCCATGTATTTAGTTAACGAACAGTGGAACAACCCCCTCAAAAAATACTAAAAGATATAGTTGACAGGTATGACAGGTCCCATAGAATGGCCTTAGATTTAGCGGTACAGCCGTGTCGCAAGATCCTCTCCAGCGGGTATGGCCGGCAAGCCAGCTACCCCGCGATTGGCAATTAGATGTTTGCTAAGCGAATACCCTAAGACCCTGGGCCCCCTTGTTTTTTCGGGGCCTTTTTTTTATCTTGCCAAAATCTCAAAACCTCCTCCCCTGAAACTCCTGCCCAATTCCCTGGTAAGTGGGCAGCGCCGGAACCAATGGATTTATGGCAGTGCAACCCTTCACCGGGAAACCGGTTTCTCCAGCCCCGGAGCGATTCCTTTGAAGATCTACCTCGTCGGTGGTGCCGTACGCGACAAATTACTCAACCGCCCCGTTACTGAGCACGACTGGGTTGTTGTTGGTACCAACCCGGAACACATGTTAGACATGGGGTATAGCCCTGTAGGAAAGGATTTCCCAGTTTTCCTGCACCCTGAGACCGGAGAAGAATATGCTCTCGCGCGAACGGAGCGTAAGAGCGGGCATGGCTATGGGGGGTTTTCCGTAAATACTGATGCCAGTATTACTCTTGAAGAGGACCTGCTACGCCGCGACCTCACCATCAATGCGATAGCGGAATCGGAAGACGGCGCCCTCATTGATCCCTATGGGGGACGAGCCGATCTCGAGGCCCGACTGTTACGCCACGTATCGCCCGCATTTGCCGAGGACCCCCTGCGCATCCTGCGCGTAGCCCGCTTTGCAGCCCGTTACCACCATCTGGGATTTATTGTTGCGGCGGAGACTATGGCGCTCATGCGACAAGTGGTTGAGGCCGGAGAAGTTGAATACCTGGTGGCAGAGCGAATCTGGAAGGAAGTTAGCCGCGCCCTTACTGAACCGGCCCCGGATATTTTTATCCAGGTATTGCGAGAGTGCGGAGCACTGGCAATTCTTCTACCGGAATTGGAACAGTTATTTGGGGTACCTCAGCCCCCCAAACACCACCCTGAGGTAGATACAGGCGAGCATGTATTAATGGCCTTGCGCTCTGCTCCTGCGGATCTGCCAGTGCGCTTTGCTGTCTTGCTACACGACCTGGGCAAAGGTTTAACGCCAGAGGAGATATTGCCCAGCCACCACGGCCACGAATCCGCCGGTGTTCCCTTGGTGCGGGCAGTCTGTGAGCGCTGGCGCACTCCCAAAGAATTAACTGCATTGGCTGTTGGAGTCTGTGAATACCACCTGCACTGCCACAGAGCATTTGATCTACGTCCACAGACCATCATGAAGATGATTCGCAGTCTGGATGCACTCCGCCGTCCCGAGCGGTTTGAGAATTTCCTGCGCGCCTGTGAGGCGGATGCCCGAGGCC
Organism: uncultured Microbulbifer sp.; assembly: GCF_947498635.1. Taxonomy (GTDB): domain Bacteria; phylum Pseudomonadota; class Gammaproteobacteria; order Pseudomonadales; family Cellvibrionaceae; genus Microbulbifer; species Microbulbifer echini. The sequence continues at coordinate 59,731 of NZ_CANMKV010000024.1, forward strand.
GCCAGGGGCTTGAGGACCGAGATTACCCACAGGTGAACTTCCTGCGCGCCACCCGCGACGCGGCGGCCGCGGTCACTGCTGAAGCACTGATCCAAGAAGGCTACCAGGGCGCCAAGCTGGGGCAGGCGCTGGACCGGGAGCGTGTTAAGGCGATCGCCAAAATAAAGGACCAATATGAGGAATAAGTTCAGTGCGTAGTGTATTGATTACCGGCGCCGCCGCACGCTTGGGTCGCGCCATTGCCGAAGAACTGCACAATGACCATCGGGTGGTTATTCACTATCGCAACTCGGCGGAAGCCGCTCGCGCCCTGGCACAGAACCTGAACGAACGCCGTCCCAATTCTGCCATCGCACTGCACAGTGACCTGAGTAGTGCCCAAGCCTGCTCGGATCTCGCTCGGCGAGCCCAAGATGTATGGGGCGGTATTGATGCCCTGGTGAACAATGCCTCAGCCTTTCACCCCACCCCAGTGGGCAAGGCCACTGAGGAGGATTGGGATCGACTAGTCGGCAGTAATTTGAAGGTGCCCTTCTTTCTTACCCAAGCCCTTAAAGAAAGTCTCGGCCGGCAGCAAGGCTGTGTGGTAAATATGGCGGATATCCACGCCGAGCGCCCTATGCCCGAGCATACTATTTACTGTGCCGCCAAAGCTGGGCTGGTAATGCTGACAAAAAGCCTCGCGCTGGAGCTATCACCCCAGATTCGAGTCAATGCAGTCGCCCCCGGTGCCATTCTTTGGCCAGAGCAAGAGGCATCTAACGAAGCCAAGAAAGCGCAAATCACCCAGCGCATTCCTTTGGCCCGAACCGGTGACCCTAGCGATATCGCAAAGACCGTGCGCTTCCTTGTCTGTGACGCCCCCTATATCAACGGCCAGGTTATTGCCGTTGACGGCGGCCGCAACCTCAACATCTAGTCCCGTCCAGCAACGGGACTTCACTTCAATTTCACCGGCACTCTGTCAGAATGTTTGGTAACTTTCTCTGCCACAAGAGATTTGCCTGTGCGCTCACTGAAGATATTGCTGATTGAAGATAACCCCACTATTACCCGCCAGCTTGCCGAATTCCTACAAGCGGAGGGCTGGCAGATAGATTATGCCCACCGGGGTAGCCAGGGTTTACAGCTGGCCCTGGAACAAATCTTCGACCTGGTCATTCTCGACCTGGGCCTGCCGGATATGGATGGCTTGGAGGTCTGTGAAAAAATCAAGGCACATGCCCCAGTTAACATGCCAATTCTGATGTTAACTGCCCGCGATGCTATCGCAGATAAAGAACGCGGTTTTGGTATCGGTGCCGATGATTACTTATGTAAGCCCTTCGAGCCAAGGGAACTGATACTGAGATGCCGCGCCCTGGCACGTAGACACCAGCTACATACCAGTGAAGAAATTAAGGTCGGTAATTTACAGATAAACCAGCACCAGCAAACGGCCTACCGGGATAAACAACCTCTGCCCCTGACAACGATCGGTTTTCGCATTCTCACTATGCTCGCCCAGGCGTCGCCAGCACCAGTAAGCCGCTCGGCAATAATCCACCATATTTGGGGTGATGAACCCCCAGAAACAGACGCCTTAAAATCCCACATTTATAGTCTTCGCCAAACACTGGATAAGCCTTTCCAGGCCCCTATGTTGAAAACCATCACCAATCTCGGTTATCAGTTGGAAATTCCCAATGCGCGAAACCAGTAATTTACAGAGGAAGGTCTTCGCTATTTTTGGCAGCTTTACCCTGCTGCTATGCTTGGTGTTTTTTGCCATCTGTATGATGGTGGCCTATGTGGTTGAAGACCATTTACTCGATAACTTATTGGCCGAAGAAGTCCGCTACCTCGAACAGCAGGCAAGACTGACTAATGCGACCCCAGAGCCACGCCTACCCTATTTAACGCTATACACTGAAAGCAAAATAATTCCGACCGAATTACGCACTGCCCTACCAAGCCATGCAGAAAAAGCAGAATGGTTTAGTGATTCGGAACATCACTTCCATCTACGCAGAGTACATTTTCCGGACAACGATTCTGCCGTTCTCGTAGCTGAAGTCAGTGAATTACTCACTGTTACAAGGCAATCCTTACAACTTCTCTGGTTCTTTGCCGGCGCCTGTATCTTAACCCTACTCTTAGCCCTCTATTGTGCTTTTCGTATTTCCCGTAAAACCATCGCGCCTGTAGTAACCCTGGCTAAATCAGTTAAACAGCAAAGAAACTGCGATTCTCTAATTTCCCTACCTTATAACAATAAACAAGATGAAATCGGTTATCTCGCAAGTACGTTGCAAGATACGCTTAACCAGCTCAAGCTAACATTGCGCAGGGAAACCGAATTTACCCGGGATACAAGTCATGAATTACGCACCGGGCTAACCATTCTGAAAAGCACGCTGGCTCTCAGTCAAAATCGGGAAATGACTAAACCTGAAAAAAATGAGCTATTAGAAACGGTTACCGGTATGGAAAAAACCGTTAAAACACTATTGGCCCTCGCCCGCTCAGAGTCTCTACAGCCGGAAGATATCCCATTGCGTGCCTTACTAGAGGAGCGCCTTTTAATTCAACACCCGATAATTGTGCAAAAGCATTTTACTGTTGATTTGAAATTAGGGCCCAAAGTCAGAGTCCTGGCCAACCGACACCTGGTAACTCTGCTATTCGACAACTTAATCAGTAATGCATTACAGCACGCTTCCAGCCCCAAATTGGTTATTGCCTATAAGGGGGACACACTCTTTTTTGAGAACGCCACAGACAATCAATTAGATCTAGAAACCTCCCTCTTACCCGGCCAAAAGAGGGAAGGCAGTGACGGTATTGGTCAAGGCCTTTTCCTGACCAAGAGAATCTGTGAAGCCTTAAAATGGACCATCTCTATCCAATGTCGAAAAAATATTTATCAGTGCGTTCTGTCTTTTACCCAGTAGCTGGCCAAGGTCCAGATATTCATTACTAGAACATACTGCGCTCAAAAGGCACAGCGAATCGGCATCCATGCCTTATACGATCCCGGGCACAGTTTATTCTTTCTTCCTATTTAGCAATCACGATCTCACCTGAATTTCACCTTCCCCCCCTTATTCTCCTACGAATTCACTCACTAGAAGATTTTCCGTCTGCTACTGCAATTTTGGAGATTAATATGTTGAAGAAAATTGTTATTTCCCTGGCTCTGACTTTGTCCGTATTTTTTGGTTTTATTATTTGGATTAAGGGCCTAATTCCACCCCAAGAGCAGGACTTTTCCACTACGACAGTAAGTGACCTGCCGTATTTACAACAATTACCCAGGGAAAGCCGAGGAAAAATCTTAGCTGTTGTCACCAGTACTGAAACGATGGGAGATAGTGGCAAAGCTACCGGTTATGAATTAACGGAACTGGCACGCCCCTATTACATCTTTTCGGCCAACGGGTTTATTGTCGATATTGCCAGTCCCAAAGGCGGCAAACCGCCTGCAGTGATCGATAAAGATGATCTGGGGCCTTTCGACTATGCCTTTCTCAATGACCCGGAGGCACAACAAAAGGTCAATAACAGTATTCCTATCGATCAGGTAACAGCAGAGAATTACCGGGCAGTATTTTTTGTCGGCGGTAAAGGCACCATGTTCGATTTCCCCGACAATCCCCATATTCAAGCCCTGGTGCGGGATCTCTATAGCGGCGGAAAAATTATCGGAGCCGTTTGTCATGGACCGGCAGCACTTGCCAATGTCACCCTGGACAATGGCGAGCCCTTAATCGCCGATCGGCAGATAAGTGCTTTTACTAACGAAGAGGAGCTATTTCTTATTCCCGACGCCAGGCAACGATTCCCCTTTCTACTGGAAGATCGCTTACGTGAACAGGGCGCGTTTTTTCAAGCTGGGCCCACTTACCTGGAGCAAGTCAGCGTGGATGGCCAGCTTATTACCGGGCAAAACCCCTGGTCCACCTGGCTGGCGGCTGAGAGTATGGTAAGAGCGATGGGGTATACCCCGGTTCCACGCCAAGTCACTCCGGCGGAGCAGACCGTCGAATTACTCCTCACTTATGAGCAACACGGCTTTACCGAGGCCACAGAGGAATTAAAGAAGCTTCAAGAGGAAGGGGGAATAGACCAGCGCCTACTGGCCATGCATGGCATCATCTCTGTTATGCGTTGGGAACCCAGCAAGACCCTGGATATTATCAGGCTGCTATCGAAGAGCCAGGACTAACAAAGCCTGTGAAAAGCTCTCTAGCCAGCCTGCTCTAGGGGCTGGCCATTTTCATCCACAAATAATACATCGCGGATGCTGAGTTTTTGTCCCTGCGCACTCTGCACAGCCACTTCGGAGATTGGCTCGCCACTGTTTTTATCGACCAGATGCATACCATCTTTATTGCCGTTCCAGCGCATATTCCACTGGCGCAGGGCTATCACTACGGTGAGCAGGTCGCGGCCCTTCTCTGTTAAGCGGTACTCATAGCGGGTCCCGTGCTCACCCGCATCAAAACGCACCAACACTTCGTTATCCACCAGGCGGGACAAGCGATCCACGAGGATATTCTTGGCGATTCCCAGGTTCCGCTGGAAATCCACAAACCGGCGAGTACCCAGCATCGCCTGCTTGATTATCAGCAGGGACCACCAGTCCCCCACTTCATTCAGGGCACAGGCTAGAGAGCAATCGAGATCATCAAAACGTTTACGTGACATGCCCCCAGTATACCGGTAAAAGAGTTGCAACACGAAACTAGATATTGAACTCCAGACAAAAATAAGGTCTTATAACGCAACCATATTAACTATGACCCAGAGGGACCAGTGAGTCCCAGTATTGAATCGAGTAATTCAGGAGAGAGAAATGAGCGGTTCCCTGGACAGCCTGCTGCGTCCTTTCGAGCATAAATCCCTAAAACTGCGTAACCGGGTCGCTATGGCTCCCATGACCCGCACCATGTCACCGAGCTACGCCGCCAATGATCAAGTGGCCGGCTACTATCGCCGCCGCGCCGAGGGTGAGGTGGGCCTGATTATTACCGAGGGCACCTTCGTCAATCACAAAGCCGCCAACGGCTACGAAAATGTACCGGCAATTTACGGTGAAGCCGCCCTCGCCGGCTGGAAAAAAGTCGTGGATGAAGTCCACACGGCTGGTGGCCAGATTATCCCCCAGTTGTGGCATGTGGGCTCCGTGCGCAAAGAGGGCATAGGCCCGGACAAATCCGTACCCGGCTACTCGCCCTCAGGCCTGTTCAAACCTGGCAAATCCAATGGCCAGGCGATGAGCAAAGAAGATATCCAGGAGGTCGTAAAGGCCTTTGCTGATGCGGCCAAAGCCGCCAAGGAAATTGGTTTCGACGGTGTCGAGATTCACGGTGCCCACGGCTACCTGATCGACCAGTTCTTCTGGGAAGGCACCAACCAGCGCGATGACGAATACGGCGGCTCCATCGAAAACCGCACCCGCTTTGCGGTGGAAATTATAAAAGCGGTACGCGCGGCCGTGGGCGAGGACTTTGCCTTAGTACTGCGCTACTCCCAGTGGAAACAGCAAGACTACGACGCCAAGTTGGCGCAAAACCCCGAAGAGCTAAGACGCTTCCTGACACCGCTCGTTGAAGCCGGAGTGGATATATTTCACGCTTCAACCCGACGTTTCTGGGTGCCGGAGTTCGAGGGCTCTGATCTTAACCTGGCAGGCTGGACCAAGGAACTGACCGGAAAGCCGGTAATTTCCGTAGGCAGTGTCGGCCTCGACGATGATTTTATCGGCGGTAATAATCAGGGAATGGGCGGTACCGCCAACCCTACCGACCTAAGCGAGCTGACCCGCCGTATGGACAATCAGGAGTTCGACCTGATCGCCGTTGGCCGTGTTCTTTTACAAGACCCCCACTGGTTCGCCAAGATGCGCGAGAACCGCGCCGAGGAAATCACGCCATTTACCAAGGAATCGCTAATGAGCCTCAGTTAAGGGTCAACGCAACAGAAAGCAGCCCTACCCGGCTGCTTTCTGTTAGCAATTACTACTGGGACGGAAGGAAAGAATACATCGCACTCGAGACACGCTGTGAATACATCCCTGTAAGCTCCTAATCGGCATCCATGCCTCATAGGGTCCCGAGCGCGGTGCTTTCTTTCCTTCTCCCTTTTTAGTATTTGTGCCGAAAATCATCACCTCTCCCCCAACCTCACCCAAATTTCACCTGCCCTTGCTTAACCTCTCCTCCATAAATACTGGAGATCGGTTTTATGCAAAGGACATCCGCCCAAATTATTAAAGCGCTACCCCTTGGCATTTTGGGTTTCGCCTCAATGGCTCTCTACTGGTACCTCTTTATTGCGCTGAAGGGGGAACCCATGAGTTATGAAGAGGTTGTTTCTTCCTACAACTACCAGGCTCCGCAGAATATTGATTTTTCCCTAACACCGCTTGGAAACCGGCAGTTCAGCTTCTCTTTTTCAAGTTTTGACGGCGACAGGGTAAATGGGCAAATTCGTTATCCCCAGACTGAAAAACCCAGCTATCCAGTTTTGTTGGGTGTTTCCGCAATGGGAAGAAGCCACGAGCGCTGGTGGGGGGACTCCTACAAAGGGCGCCCGACAATTACCCAGGTCAATAAAATTACCGATATTGCCAACAGTAAAGGCTATGCGGTTATCGCCATTGATGCACGATATCACGGCATTCGCAAAGACCCGGAACGGCCCCTAAGCAGCATCATGAAAAAATTGCACTTCTTTGGCGATAAAACCGCCTATGAGAATATGATTCGCAAAACCGTTCTGGATTATCGGGTTTTGATCGACTGGATTTCAACGCAGCCCCAGCTCGATAAAACCAATATCAATCTCGCCGGTTACAGTATGGGAGCGCAAATCGTACTCCTACTCAGCGCACTGGAGGAGAATATTCAAAAAAGTAATCAGTATGGTGCCACCTTATCTCGATAATAAAGTTGCCGCAGTGGCGCTGATAAACCTGGTCGCCCATAGCCGGGCAAAGAAACTTCTGCTATTAACCCGGCGGACAAATAGTTCTGTTATGCTGCATATTTAATCGATTCATGCCGGAAGTAGGATGCTACACGCGCAGGTTTCTTTTGTAACATTCTCATGT
>NZ_CANMKV010000025.1 GCF_947498635.1 uncultured Microbulbifer sp.
TAGGGTCTATCCCTACGCCGCAAGTTTTCGTATAGGGCTCCACCATGCTGTTTATCAGCCCAGACATGCAGATAAATGGTTTCATGGCTGATTAGCAGGTTTTCTTCTTGCTCTAACCAGCCGGAAATTTGCTCTGGGCTCCATTGCAGCTTCAGCTTGCACTCTATCAGTGCAATGGTCTTGGGTAGCATCTTTGTTGGCTCTTTCGCCTGTCTACGACGCTCTTCTGCCATCTGTTGCGCTTGTTTATAGCGGTAGCCATTGCCACCTCGATTGCGAGCCAATTCCCTACTAATCGTAGGTTGGCTAACCGCAGTCTCTCTAGCGATTGCTCTCTGGCTCCAATCACTTTTCTTTAGTGCCCAAATCTGGCATCGTTGCTCTTCGGTCAGCTGTCGGTAGCCTTCTGTCATCACTTAATCTCTTGGCGGAGAAGAAGCAGCAGATATTACCTTCAGCTGACCGTTCTTTTCCAGGTGATTAACTGATGCACTTCAGAGTTGAATGCAGGCAAATATACCATCAGGATACCATTTAGTAAGTAAGCGGAAAACTTGCCTTGATTTAACTTCCTCCATCCTAACTTCAACCCGAAGGGAATTAGACCCTCATGCTACATATTTAATCGAGCAAGGACTGATGCAAAGTGTTATTCTCTGCAAAACCATATGCCTGCCATGTTATGGGTATCAACTATTCCACTAGATTCTATCCCCCCCACCACCAGACACAAACAAATTTAAGACAAATTCAACATACTCTCAAATAGAATTACGCTTTTATTACCACTTCCTTAATCTTAGGGAAATTGTCCTGACTCACGGATATCCCACCCAGACCTACCCCCCACTCAACCACTCTACGATTAAGCTTTAACCTCCTACATTAACCCTCTAAAACCTTTCATAGCACCTCTCCAGACAAATAAAAACTAACAAACTTATAAATATACTGTTTATCTCAGGCACTAAAAGACAGCAAATACTCCACCTGGAGCTCACCGGTTACTAGATTAACTATTACCTTAATGAAAAATCATGAATGGAAGTATGCCAAACCATCACAAACACCGAATTCACACCCATATGTGTCAAATTTATTTCAAAACACATGAAAAAACCAATTATTAAGGGTATTAGATACTCTTAAGGTAGCAAGGGCACAATTGATGACTACGGATTCCAGTATGAGAAAGCACTTAAATATCAATCTGACGCCAACCATTGAAACAAGCGCCGGCCTCATCATCGGCACAAATGTCAGAAATCTGGGTGTTTATAAATTCCTTGGGATTCCATACGCACGGCCTCCGATAGGGGAGTTGCGCTGGCGACCACCAGCGGAACCCCCTACTTGGGAGGTTCCATTTCATGCAGAAGATTTTGGCAAGCCAGCCGCGCAAAACCCTTCCAGTCTAATGGAGGTACGTGGCCGAAATGGGGAAACTCCAGAGAGCGAGGAGTGCTTACACCTCAATATATTCTGCCCAACTATTTCCCCACTAAAAAAACTCCCAGTAATGTTCTGGATTCATGGAGGCTCTTTCTACATGGGATCTGGCTGTCAAGCCATTTACAATGGCTCACACCTAGCAGCTACTGGCCGAGCCATTGTTGTCACTTTCAACTATCGTCTAGGTTCTTTCGGTTTCTTACGTCTAAAAGATCTCAGCAACATACCTTCTTCAGGTAATGAAGGAATTATGGATCAAATTGCCGCTCTAAAATGGGTCAAGAATAATATTGCAGCATTTGGTGGCAACCCCAACAACATTACTCTTTTTGGTGAATCCGCCGGTGCCATGAGCATTACCTCTCTACTGAATATTCCAGGATGCCATGGGCTTTTTAGTCGCGCCATAGTTCAAAGTGGACACCCTAAAGCTCTCCACACCATCGAAAGTGCCAACAATATAGCTGAAGCTTTTATCTCTCATCTCGATAAAATTAGCCGTAAAAAGCCGCTACTCAAATGCTCCAGTAAAGAGCTTCTAGAAGCGCAAGATATAATCATCAAAGATAAAAGCATGTCCAATAAATGGGGGCAACTGCCTTTTAAACCCGTCGTTGATCATGAACTCATAGATAATATTGAGCATATAAATACTGCAAAAAATAGTAAACAACCGCCCCTGCTATTAGGTAACAACCTGGAGGAGTGGAATTTATTTAGTGTCCACATCCCAGACACATACACGCTTAACTATAAAAAGATTTGCCAGCATTTAGAATGGTTAATACCTGAAAAAAAACTAAAGCCTATTATCCTTTACTACCACCAACAAGCCGAGCAAGCAAAAGATAATTTATGGCCTGCATGGAGTAAAACCTGGAACTTAATGCTGACAGACATGATATTCACACTGCCAGGATTGAGGCATCTGGACCGTCATCAGGGAGACTGTTATCATTATCACTTCACTCAACCTCTTGCTGCACAGCCTATACTAGGCGCCTGTCATGCCGTAGAGCTTGGCTATGTCTTTGGAACTCATGCAGAAGAATCACTGCAAGTACTTTATGGTGGTGAAACTGACCCCCATCTACTGAGTGCCACTATCCAGGAGGCTTGGTTGGGCTTTGCTGAAAGAGGTATTCCTGGAGATGACTGGCCTGTATATACAGGTATAAACAGTAAGTGTTTTGGCAAAAATCCAAAAGGACGCGAATTTAACACGGAAAAATTACTCAATTTATGGCAAGATATCCCCGATGAGACTTTAAATAAGTATCTATAACTCTCTATTAATATGATACAAATTTTATTAGCACGCCACGGTGAGGCCGCCAAAGGCAATTCGATTGTTGATCCTGCACTCACGCCCCTGGGGCACAAACAAGCAATTCAATTGGCTAGCAGTTTCTCTAAAAACACTTACTTAAAATTAGTAAGCAGCCCTAAATTACGCGCCCAACAAACCGCAAAACCCTTAGCTGATAAGTTAGGCACCTCTATCTCCTTAGAAAATCGAGTGAGTGAAATCCCCAGTTTCATTAGAACAACGCCTCTCCTGGATACGCTCACTGCTGAGTAAGGAGTGGGACCCGAGTAATCGACAACAAAAAGACTGGCGAGATGGAATTAAAGATTACTTATTGAGCATTGAAGAGGACACCATCATATTTTGCCATTTTATGGTCATAAATTCGGTTGTTGCACATATATTAAATGATAACAAAGTACAACAATTTAGGCCCGACTATACATCTGTTACTCAACTTCAACTCAGTGACAGTCATCTAAAGTTAATTAAGCTTGGCAGTGAAAGAGACTGTCAAATCAATTAACCATTAAAAAACCTCACCACTCACCAACTTAAGCTACCAAGCGCAATACACGAATATGGAGCCAAATCTAGGCCCCACACCAAAAGTAAAATCTATATCAAACTTTTATTGACCACCTCGAAAACATCCTTTGAGAGACTACCTGAGTTAAGAACATCCTGAAGTGCGTTTTTCATTTTATCTGATAGATTTCCAGTATATTTTTTCCACCGCGTGATAGGAATCACAAGGCGGGCAGCTATTTGTGGGTTCAATTTATCCAGGGCAACAACCTGCTCTGCGATAAATTTATAACCACTTCCATCTTCCTTATGGAACTGTTTGTAGTTTCTATTAGCAAAACCACCAATAACTGCTCGAACTTTATTAGGGTTTTTGAGTTCAAAGGCCGGATGCTCCATCAAGGTTCTGATATTTTCCAAGCTGCCGTAACGTGAACTACTACTTTGCAACCCAAGCCAGAGCTCCACAACCTGAGTATCCCCTTGCCAATGTTGATAAAAGCTTTGTATTGCTGCTTCGGCTTGAATTGCATCCCCATGATTGATCAGCCCTCTAAGGGCAGCCGCACTGTCGGTCATATTCTCAGCCATATCGAACTGCTTTTCCACCAAATCTAATGCATCATCTTTTTCTGTTACTGCGAGATAGGATAAGCAGATATTTTTTAAACTACGCCCAGCAATATCTTTTGCATTTGGATCGTAGGGTTTAACCACATTAAGCTCTAAGTATTTTTCTTTCAATTCAGGCGCTAAAGTATTCGCCAGAGTTTCACTTAAAAATTCTCGAGCCGCCACTATAGCCCCAGCATCGACAGAATCATACATTTCCGAAATCGACTGTTCACTTGGTAAAGTTAATATCTCTGCCACTAGAGCCGGATCCAATATACGGCTTTTTAATACATTCCGGTAGGCTTCAATCAGTTCAGACGACACCTGTAAAGCTTTACCATCTCGGTAATCTTGCTGGATATTAGATAAAGCCATAAATGCCAACCGCTGAGAAGCATCCCAACGATTAAATGTATCTGAATCATTACGCATCAAGAAGATGAGTTCTTTCTCTGTATATGAATAACGCACCTTCACTGGCGCAGAGAAGCCACGCAACAGTGAGGGTAGAGGCTTTTCTTTTATTCCATTGAACTCAAAATTCTGCTCAACATTCCTAACCTCCAAAATTTCCTCGGTGGATCCTTCATCACTCAGTATACGGTCATGGCCATTTCCATCTAGAAGGCCGATTTTTACCGGTATGTGAAACGGCAACTTTTCCTTTTGATCTGGAGTAGGAGGACATGTCTGGCGAATATTTAGAGTGTAAATACCTTTTGATTGATCAAAATAATCGCTTACAACCAAAACTGGGGTTCCAGCCTGACTGTACCAACGACGAAACTGAGCCAGGTCAACCTGATTGGCATCCTCCATCGCCACAATAAAGTCTTCACAGGTTACCGCACATCCATCATGACGCTCAAAATATAGATCACTCCCTCGACGGAATCTCTCCTGCCCCAGAAGGGTATGAATCATACGAACAACTTCAGCACCTTTTTCATATACGGTTAAAGTGTAGAAGTTAGATATTTCCATGTAGGATTCAGGCCGAATTGGATGAGCCATGGGTCCGGCATCTTCTGCAAACTGACTGGTACGCAGCAGAGACACATCCTCAATTCGTTTTACCGCCCGTGAATTTAGATCTGCAGAAAATTCAGCATCTCGAAATACTGTAAACCCTTCTTTCAAACTAAGCTGAAACCAATCTCGACATGTCACTCTATTGCCAGACCAGTTATGGAAATATTCATGACCAACAATTGACTCTATCCGCTGAAAAGCCGAATCCGTTGCCGTTTCAGGGCTAGCTAATACACAGGCCGAATTAAAAATATTTAGGCCCTTATTTTCCATGGCACCCATATTAAAATGGTCTACCGCCACAACCATAAATATATCCAGGTCGTACTCTCTGCCATACATTTCCTCATCCCAACGCATCGCTTTTTTCAAAGAGCGCATCGCGTGATCGCATTTCCCGATATTTTTTTCTTCGGTATAAATCCTTAGCTTTACTTCGCGTCCACTAACAGTGGTGAAAGTATCATCTCTATGTTCCAAATTCCCAGCCACCAAGGCAAACAAGTAGGCGGGCTTGGCAAAAGGGTCTTCCCAGGTGACAAAATGTCGCCCATCCTCACAATAACCACGATCAATTTCATTACCGTTAGAAAGCAATACAGGAAGTATTTTTGACGACACTATCGTGGTGGTGAACTTTGACATCACATCAGGTCTGTCAGGGTAAAAAGTAATTTTCCTGAAACCCTCGGCCTCGCATTGCGTGCAGTACATGTCGTTGGAGAGGTATAAACCCTCTAGCGAAGTGTTGTCCTCTGGATTGATTCGGTTGTAGATTTCCAGTAGAAACTCTGGCTTCTCAACGGTGAGGATCAAACCTTCGGGTGTTTCTTGATAAGACGCGGGAGGAAGAATTGAGCCATCGACAGCAACAGATATCAGCTCCAAGTCAACGCCATCTAATAGCAATGGTGGCAAGCCTTCGCCCGCCTCATGATTCCGACGAACGCTAAGCTGAGATTTTACCAGGGTGGCCTTGGGCTCCAGTTCGAAGTGTAGATCGGTACTATCCACCAAGTAATCTGGAACTTGATAGTCCTTAAGATAGATAGTCTTCGGCTGGGCATCTTGCATGATTGAAACATCCTCAATAAATGTGTTCCCAACGGAACGGTAAGGATTCAATAAATTGGGGTTAAAACTGTCATTACAAGTTAAGAATTCCCGCCGACGGCCCTAGCCGATAGTTCATAAGCCAGCTGGACCAGCTTACGTTCTTGTGAACCTACTTAGAACCCATCTCGACACTAGCATAATTCAAATTTATCTAGCTATTACATACCCACGTTCAACACCAGGTAAAGGACGGATAGATGTTGACTTGCAAATAACACAGAAGGTACCCGTATGGGTAACAAGTTGATCGCTTTACTATTCCTAGTTGGGACGCTGCTGTTCAGAGTAGGTACTCCCAGCTCCGCATCCACCTGGCTGAGGAAGTTAAATCCCGCATGGATACCCTTAAATTGGCATGCATGTACAGTCACGCGCCCACAAAAAAACAATAGAAGGATGACAACCAATAGTTAAAAGCTATTTAAAAAGACCTTAACTCTAGAGTAAATCCCCGCAAAATTTAGGGCCCTACATATCAAAAAGCACCCTTTACCAGTTCGTAATAATGCCTTTGGGGCCCAAGACTGCTTTAATGACTATGTACACCTCTTTTGAAGGCAGTCTTTAAAACCATCCCATTACCTCATGGCTATTCACTTCAAACCTATGCGTAATAGAGCTGAATGTGTGGCGCTTGCAGCTGTTACAGGAGACGGTGACTGAAGCTCCATGACTGAGCATTCAACCCCGCTTACGGTGACCGATTAATGAACCATCCCAATAGTTAACAATCGAACAGGCATAATCTTTTATTGTAATTTTGATAAGATAACCCTTTGCAAAGCCTGCAGAATACAGGTTCTCATGTTCTGCAGCTTTTTAGCGATCACACAAAGATACCTCCTTATCTGGAGTTTAGAGGTTTAACGTGCGAAAACCCCGCATTGTTGTCATTACAGTATCCGTATGCCTAGCCACCTTAGTTCTTGGTAGCTGGTGGAAAAAAGACGCGGTTGCCCCCCATCTAATTAACCTACTGGCTGGGGAGGTTATCATTCAACAAATATCTGGGCTCGAACTGAGTTTTTGGGAAGCATCAATCGAAAAAATCCAGATTAAGCAGGACCGAAATAGTGATCTAGTGCTTGACAAAGTTAAGATATCCAATCCTTTTTATTTAATCTTTAACCGGGGTAAAACTCGAAAAACTGCGTTATTTATCGATAAGCTGACACACGTTACACGAAAAGAAGTTGACTCTGACACACAAGATACTCTTCCAAACGACCCTATCGATGATAATATTTTTTCTCTAAGCCAGGCTATACAAGACATAATCCTCTATATACCAGACAATATATCCGTAAAGACAATAGAGCTTAACGAAGATATCTTTTTTGGACCTCTTGAAATTTCCCGTAACGAAAAAACTATCCGTATAAAATCCCCCTACAAATCGGCAGAATATGGAACATTTTACTTTTCATTACTTGCAAAATTATCTACAAAAAAAGTTAATTTTAATCTAGAATTTGGTTCATCCCTCCATACTTCGTCTTCCGAAGCCGTGCTAACGCTTTTAAAAGGGGAAAATAGTCAGTGGAATCTCGACGCCCATTTAATCTCAAACCTGAAATTAATTGCCCCCATACTGGGGGTTGTACAAGGGCTGACTGTAACACCATCAGATATAATAGAGACAAACGGACAGCTTTCTATCAACACCAGCGCTCTTGTTCCGGATAATCTTTCCTTTAAACAAGACTATAAAAATATTTTTTTTCAACTTGAAAGTAATGCACTGGAAGTGTCAATCCCCACAAAAGTATTGAATAGCAAGTTTAAGGCTCGACTATCCACTCACTCACCAATAGCCGTCAGACTTAGATCTCTCTCTCCCCTTCTACTCGAATCCGCCACAGGATCTGGATCAATTGAAATCTCATCTGAAGACGGCATAGCCGGCGAGAATCTCCTAGTAAACATGACATTCGACGCTATCAAACAAGGGGCTCCTCCCATAATTCAGGCAGAGGGTTCTCTTTTCCCAACTGCGTTTGAACCTGTATTACAGTCCACTCTAGGGAGAAGGTACACAGCCCCATTACACTTAACCCAACCAAAAGGTGAATTAAAATTCAAAGCCGAAGCTTCTTTGAATCCCATTGGAGCCCCCTCCACCGAGCAAGACTGGCTCAATAAGATTAGCCTTACCCTACTGCCAGGAAGCAATCTTCAGTTCGATATTAAAATACCCGAACTGCCAAAAAAGTCTCCCTTGTATTCAACTGGCCTGAACCGAAGTCAGTTTAGAATGGAGATCAAAAATAAAATTCAGCTCACAGGCGAGCCTGCTTCATCTTACCCTCTTGCAGTCAAGATCACTGAGGGGGCGTTTGACTCTCAATTAAAGTCAAGAGATTACGCTGTATCAATGTATTCACAGCTGAGGAATATTCGTTGTCATATTGATAAAAACGCTGAATGTATGTTTGAGGTAAATACGAAAATTCCAACTATTGTTGATCCTTCAACAGGGTCCACCTTTAACAACCTAGACTCCTCCGCCAAAGTACACATTCAATCAAGCAGTAACACTCAAGAGTTAGTGCTTGAGCAGGTCAACGTTGTATATGAAGAACTAAAGGATAAAGATTTTATAATCAACAAGGGAGATGTTCAAATACCTAAAGTCAATTGCACCTTTTCAGTGAACAATACTAACTGCGCTATTAATCAGTGGAATATCCATTTTGAAAAATTTACTAGCGAATATTTCACTTTATCCGGCGGTATTAACTTTAGTAAGTTTTATTTTAAGGAAACCGAAGGCAACACTGAACTTAGCAGCAACTATTCAGCGAGCAAATTAAAAGTAGAAACACCTGAAGACTACTCTTTTGAAACCTCCCTTACAGGCTCTCTTTTCCTCAGCGGGGATAAGATACAGGGGCAAAGTCAACTCCAAGCCAACGCCCTAACAGTAAACTCACGCTGGCATCACGATGTAAAGTTAGCTACCGGTGCCATTCAATTCTCATTACCCAAAGCCAGTTTTAACTCCGAGATACCACTAAGCCAGACGGTCCAAGGTTTACCAGTGGATCTCGTTTCTGGAGCACTTACCGCCGAGGGAACCCTATCCTGGCCTCAGCATCAAAATGATACTGTCAACTTAATTCTCTCTAATATTGCCGCTATCCATGGTGGTAGTTTCGCTACCGGAATAGAGGGGAAAATCCAATTGGAAAATGATGGCAGGCATTGGTTTACGCAAGAGCCTTATCCCCTGACAATACAATCTATTGATGCCGGACTACCTTTAAGCAATATCCACTTTTCACTGTCCCTTAACAAGGAACAGGATCTTCTGTTGGAGAATTTTACTGCCGAATTTCTTGACGGAAAGTTGAATTCTGAAACCTTGAGCTGGAATCTAACGAATAAAGAGCGCAGCAGCATCCTGCATGCCCAGAATGTATCCTTAGAAAAACTGGCTAACGAGACCGAGTCGGAAAATTTCAAGGCCAGCGGGCGTCTCAACTTGACAATCCCTATCTCTACAGGCCCAGATGGCGTCACCGTAAAGAATGGGTCCCTGGAAGCAATAGAGCCTGGTGGACGATTGAGATATTACGATGCATTTTCTCCCCAGATGCTCGCAAGTAACCCACAGCTTAAGATGATTGCCAGTGCTCTCGAAGACTATGATTTCCGGACGCTGGAGGGCAACTTACAATACCCTCCCAGTGGAGACCTCCAACTAAGTCTAAAACTTGTGGGGCATAGCGAGTCAATGGACTCCGAGCGGGATCTGGTTATTAATCTCAATCTCGAGAATAATATTCCTGCGATGTTACGCTCTTTGCAAGCCAGCCGCGACCTGACAGAAGCCCTACAAAAGCGACTGGACCAATAGGTTGGAGGTGAAGTAGGCTCTCACCAGCCAGGACAGAAGACCTGTAAATTCAGAGCTGGTTAAGGTTGAACCAATATAATAGGGGCAATGTGGCCACCTCCGACACAGATGGCGAATCTGGCCTGAATTTTGAAACAACGACTCAAGATGTAATAAATAAAAGGTACCTGTGCGGTACTGTAAGGAGTATCAGATGAGGGCCAGCCGGCTGATTCCCATAGGGTTACTATACGCTATGGTTGCTACAGGGTGTACGCCAACGGTGGCGGTTAAGGCCCCCAGTGAGCCAATTACTGTAAACCTGAATGTTAAAATTGAGCATGAAATCCGAGTCAAAGTAGACAAGGATCTCGAAAACTTGTTTGACGACAAGGAAGGCATTTTTTGAGGAGGCACAAGATGAGTATGGTAAAAAGAGTTCTCTTATTGTGGGGCTTGATCCTGGCGTTACCCGCCTTGGCAATCTCCCTGGATGAAGCAAAAAAACAAGGGCTAATAGGAGAGGCTAATAGCGGTTATATCGCTATCGTAGACGCTAGCTCGCCGGAGCTGGAAAAACTGATAAAGAAAATCAATGCCGAACGCAAGCAGGCCTACACCGAGATTGCCAAAAGCCACAATGTTGATATCGCTCAAGTCGCTGCTCGTGCGGCTGAAAAGTTAGAGGCCCGCCTATCCCGTGGTGAATACTATCAGGATAATCTTGGGCGCTGGGTAAGAAAATAATTTTGGTAAGGCTAAACGGCCTACCAGCGCATCAGCCTTACATCAGCAGCCTCTCCCAGAAAACCCCACGAAATACGACTTTCATGGGGTTTTCTTTTTGAGGGGCCAAAATTAGAGATTTCCAAACAGGGATTGACCATCAAGCCCCTGCTTTTCCATTACTTCACGTAGGCGCTTGAGTGCATCAACCTGGATTTGACGAACGCGCTCACGTGTAAGGCCTATTTCACGCCCTACTTCCTCCAGAGTACTCGCCTCAAAGCCACGCAATCCAAAACGCCTGGAAACAACTTCACACTGCTTGTCAGGAAGTTCACCAAGCCAACGGTTAATGCTATCGAAAAGGTCGCTATCCTGAAGCAACTCTGCAGGATCAGACTCCTGCTGGTCAGGAATAGTATCGACCAATGTCTTCTCTGAAGAGGGGCCAATAGGGGTATCTACGGAAGTAACCCGTTCATTGAGCCCCAGCATCCGCTCAACATCTTCTACAGGTTTCTCCAGTAACGTGGCTATCTCTTCTGCAGATGGTTCGTGATCCAGCTTTTGAGCAAGCTCACGGGATGCACGAAGATACACATTTAACTCTTTTACCACATGAATCGGCAGGCGAATAGTCCGAGTCTGATTCATTATGGCTCGTTCTATTGTCTGACGTATCCACCAGGTGGCATATGTAGAAAAGCGGAAACCACGCTCTGGATCAAACTTCTCAACAGCGCGAATTAACCCGAGATTACCCTCTTCGATTAGGTCCAATAGTGCCAAGCCACGACTGACATAACGACGAGCAATCTTCACAACAAGGCGCAAATTACTTTCAATCATGCGCTTTCTTGCCGCAGCATCACCACGTAAAGCCTTGCGTGCGTAATAGACCTCTTCTTCGGCAGTCAGTAGGGGGGAAAAGCCAATTTCATTTAAATAGAGTTGAGTAGCGTCCAGGTTTTTCTGTAAATGGCCATCGCCATCCAACCTGCTGACCCTGCTCTTCTCGGCGGGGGAGGAGACGGAGTTATTTTTTGCCGTATTTCTCCGCGTACGGCCGGTACCTTTTCCTTCTTTTGGGTTTAGTTTCTGCTCATCATTCTCTACTGCCAACTCAGGAGGAAAGTCTTCTGCCTGGCCAGCCACTGACTGGTCTTGCCGTTGTGCTTCCATTTCCCCTGCTCCTTGTACTTTGCCAATATCAACCGCGTAGCATGCACTCAGAACCGATCAAATATCGACCAGATCTCTGCACATGTGCGACAGCCACTGAATCGGCCTGACCCTTCGGTCGCCACGATTTCAGTGACTACCTCAAGTGGTATTAGTTAAAAGTCCATTTTTATTTACAGAGCTTCGCGACCCCCTTCCGACTCACGGTAGATAAGTGAGAGGATTCACTGGCTGACCGTTCTTACGTATTTCAAAGTGGAGCTTGTCGCGGTCGGTACCACTTGAACCCAGTTCCGCTATCCGTTGCCCCGCTTTGACCTTGTTGCCCTCCTTCACCAATAAACGATGATTGTGGGCATAAGCACTCAGATACATCTCATTGTGCTTGACGATCAGCAGTTTGCCGTACCCTCTCAA
Organism: uncultured Microbulbifer sp.; assembly: GCF_947498635.1. Lineage (GTDB taxonomy): Bacteria > Pseudomonadota > Gammaproteobacteria > Pseudomonadales > Cellvibrionaceae > Microbulbifer > Microbulbifer echini. The sequence continues at coordinate 12,216 of NZ_CANMKV010000025.1, forward strand.
TGCACTACCAGCGTAGATAACAGTGCCATCAGCTGCTGCCAGTACAGATTCTCCCTTTTCACCCGCGATATCAACACCCTTGCGCAGGGGGTCTCCAGAGCGGAACTTGCTAATGACTTGCCCACGGGCAGGCCAGCGCCAATGGATCGGCCCTGTGTGCTTGGTTAGCGCTTTTTGGCGCGTAGAATTTTTCGTTAAAGATTTTTTATTCTTGGCGGAAATAACTTTTTTTGAGGGTGCTGGCTTGTTCGCCGTTTTAGCTGGGGTTATCACAGGTCTGGAAGCAGTGCGGATAGGTGCGCTACCGCTGAGTTTAAGACGCTGGCCAGGATAGATGTTATAGGGCGTTTTGATGCCATTGATGGCCGCAAGCCGGCGAAAATCTTTACCGTAACGCCAGGCGATCGAATACAGGGTATCCCCCCGGCTCACAGTATGATAGTTGAGCCGGATGCTGGGAGGCTGCTTTAGGGAACTGCTGGGCGCTCTGTGGCCGGCGCAGGAAGCCAGGGCCACGATCATGGTACTAACGCCCAATATCTTTAACACCAAAGTCAAAAAATGACCAACATTAAGGATATTGTTCCGCCAAAAAAGGCCTTCAATACGTCGTAAAAGATGACATTCCATTATTCTCTTTTTACATCAGACCACGGCATTTATGGAAAAAGTGTCTAAAGAAAAGCTCTAAAAATCACTGAAAAAGCTTCATAAAAAGCTGCCACACCGAGATATTCCAGATCTTATTGCGGTGTGGCGCAGGATTTTCCTCGTTGAGCCCCTCCAAAATAATCAATAGCGAGAACCAGTACCACGGCGACCAGCGCAACTGTAATTGCGGCACCTATATGGGCGCTCTCGCCGGTTTGCGCCATAAAGTTTGATGGAGAGGTATTACTCAGAAGAGGGGCTAGCTTAGTGGAAACCCCCTCCGCATTATCCATCGGTAACTTCCATGGCCAAATGATCTTCAGGCTGCCCAGTAGAATTCCGCCAAGAAATGCCAGTGTGCGGGCAATATATTTATGCATCAACCAAGAGAGTAATCGACTAAAGAGCATCAGTCCCAGGGCGGCGCCTGCTGCGAAGCATAGTAAATTCGTTATCTGTAGCGTATGTACCGCTGTAAGTACTTTTGGGTAAATTCCTATCATTAACAGGATGAAAGCACCGGAAATCCCAGGCAAAGTCATGGCACAAATCGCCAGCGCACCCGATAAAAATAAAGTGAGTGGCGTCGCAGGAATTTCGCCTGGACGAAGCTCACTCAGAGCAATAGCCAGGGTAACACCCAACAATAGGAAAGCTATCGTCGATGGAGACCACCTGGGTATATTGCGCAGTATGGGTAGGATTGAAGCCAAAACTAAACCGAAGAAGAATGCCCAGACCAGTATTGGATACTCCTGCAGTAGGATGCTGATAACGCGTGCAAGGCTGAAAATACTGATCAACACCCCTAAAAACAGGGATAAAAGGAAGCTTCCATTAATATACTTCCAGGCTGCCGATAGCCCTTGCTCTCGCCATATTGTGAAGCAGTGCGGACCAATCCGGCTGAGAGATTCGATTAATTCCTGATAGATACCGGTGATAAAGGCGATAGTACCGCCGGAAACACCCGGAACCACATCTGCGGCCCCCATCCCCATCCCGCGTAGAACCACGCCTGGGTAGCGGCTTTTGAAGAGCCCAATAAATTTCATCGAACAACACCACTGAGCAGAGGTACAAAGCGCACTGCCTCTAGTTTTTCTACATCGAATTGATCGCTATCCTGGCGACGCGAAATCATCATCAAGTACTGTGTCTCTGCCCCCACCGGAATAACCAATACACCATCAGGACCCAACTGTTGCTTCAGCTCATCGGGGACTGTCGTAGGTGCCGCTGCTGCCAAGATTGCATCGTAAGGCCCTTTTTCGGGCCAGCCAAAACCACCGCTGCTGAGATTGTACTCAATATTTTGATAACCCAGCTCAGTGAGACGTCGGCGTGACTTCTCTAGCAGGGGTTCGACACGCTCAACCGAAAAAAGTTGTTCAACCAGCCGAGAGAGTATTGCAGATTGATAACCAGAACCAGTACCGACTTCCAAAACTCGACGCAGGGACTTGGCCCGGCTCAGCAGCAGTTCGGTCATACGCGCGACAATGTAGGGCTGGGATATCGTTTGGCCATAACCAATCGGTAAGGCTGTATCCTCATAGGCACGGATAGCCAGGGCTTCATCCAGGAATAAATGTCTGGGGGTTGAAGCCATCACATCGAGGACAACTTCATTGCTAATGCCCTCATCCCGCAGTCGCTGTATCAGGCGATTGCGGGTACGCTGGGAGGTCATTCCCAAACCTTCGTGTCTCAAGCGGTCCATATGCTGTTTAATTCCTTCGCCTATATATCACTCTCGCTTTCAGTCACAAATTTTATGTGTCCGAGTTCACATTGACCAGCTGCGCTACCTCCCTAAGCAGGGCCGTTGCGAATGCGCCGGGAGGCAGAGCAAACTCCAGAACCAAGTCGTCAGACTTCCATTGATAACGGAAAGCTTCAGGACACAAAATTAATGGCCGGCGCTCCTGCTTGAGTCCACAGTGCTCCAGCCAGTTACACCAAGCCTGCCACGCCTCCAGAGTACTCTGTTCCAGTTCGCCCTGAGCACCACTGGAGAGGTTTCGTCCACGCCCCCACAGTGGGCCACTGGGCCCGCTCTGCGGCTCACCATCGAGACACTGTTGCCAGCTTCCACGACTCACTCTCTCAGCTAACACCTGATTGAATAGCCAGCTGCGCGCAGCCGACATGGCAAAAGCTTTTTCACTCTTACGGCAGCGTCCCTCTTCTTCTGCAAGTTGGCGTGCCAAGTCCAGATTACCGCCATCAATGCCGAAACGCTGTTCGCCAAAATAATTTGGGATGCCATTGCCAATTCGCTCGAGAACGCCCTCTGCAGCCTCGCGATCACCGCGAACATTGCGTAGTCGAATTTTAAATCGATTTCCGGCGTGCTCACCGCGACGCAGCTTGCGTGCGCCCCGGAAAGCCTGTAACAGAGAAATTTCATCGCTGTTGATCTGTGACCAATCCGCCTCTGGCTTCTGCCCGAGCCAGACACTAAACCATTGGGTGGTAACCGCGTGTCTATCCTTCAACCCGAAATAGCTCACATCCAGCGGGCGGACTCCGGCAAGCTTGGATAGCTGTTTTGCCACCCAAGCAGTATTGGCACCGCGCTTTTTGATATGCAGGTATACGTGTTCGCCACCTTCAGCAGGCTCGGGAAATGCCAGCTCATCGACGACAAAATCTTCCGCTTCAGTACGAAAATCTGCAGTGATGGGTGCCCCACCCAAAGCATAGGGCCAATTTAAGTTCCAAACCTCAGACATCATGGCGCCCCAGTAAAACAATAGCCTGCGCCGCAATACCCTCGCCACGCCCGGTAAAACCGAGTGTTTCCGTTGTCGTCGCCTTCACGCTGATATCGGCAATATCGACACAACAATCCTCAGCAATCGCACTGCGCATCGCTTCAATGTGCGGTGCCATCTTTGGCGCTTGGGCAACCAGGGTGGTATCTGCATTTACCAGACGGTACCCCTTATCCTTCAGTAAAGCTAAAACATGTCGCAATAAAGTGCGGCTATCGGCACCGCTGTAGCGCTCATCGGTATCGGGAAAGTGGTGACCAATATCACCTAGGGCCAGGGCGCCTAGCAGCGCATCACACAGGGCATGCAGGAGTACATCTCCATCCGAGTGGGCCTTTAAACCATACCGGTGGGGAATCTTTACCCCACCCAGCACCACATGATCACCTGGGCCAAACGCATGCACGTCAAAGCCCTGGCCAATTCTAAAACTCACTATCGCTTATCCTCGGTGGGAGCGTAGCGCAGACGTAGGATTGCCTCTGCCACTACGATATCGGAGGGGTGGGTTACTTTGATATTGTCACTCTGTCCTTCAATAAGCTGGGGAGAGTGGCCAAAAAATTCGAGTGCGCTGGCTTCATCGGTTATAGCTGCGCCCTGATTCAAGGCCTGACTGATACAGTTACGCAGCAACTCTAAGGGTGCGCGCTGTGGGGTCTGCGCGAGCCAGATCTGAGTGCGATCTAGCGTGCGCTCAACAAAGGTCGCCCCCCCCGTATCACAGCCTTGTTTTACCGTGTCACCAGCCGGTCGCGCCAATAGCGCGGTGGCAGAGACTTCGCGATCGAGCAATGCGGTAATGTCCCCCAGCGCTACGCAGGGGCGTGCGGCATCGTGGACTAGCACTGGCGTATTCGCCGACTCCCGCTCAGAAAGGAATTCCAGTGCCGCAAGAACAGAATCCGCCCGCTCATCACCACCAACGACCCTATGGACCTTGGGGTGGTTCGCTTCTTTCAGGTGAGAGAAAAACGCATCCTCCGCCGATAAAGCCACAACAATTCCGGCAAGTCCGGGCCAACTCAAAATATTCTGTAATGTCAGTGACAATAGCGGGCGCCCCAGTAAGGGCAAATACTGCTTGGGGCGATCGGCCCCCATACGCTTGCCGACTCCGGCAGCGGGGACAACCACCCAATAATCTGTAATCACTTTTTAGCCTCTTCCGAATCCAGGAAGATAAACAGGGTTTCCCCTTCCTTTATAAATCCCAGGTCATAGCGCGCCTTGGCTTCGACACCATCGGTGCCCACTTTCAAGCTTCGTACTTCCCGCAACAGTTGACGATTTTCCCGCGCCAAAGCGGCATTTTTTTCCTGCTGCTGGGCGAGCTGTCGTTTGAGTCGGGTAACTTCGGCGAGACTGCCTTCACCGACCCAGAGGCGGTACTGAGTGGAGAGCAGTATGAAGGTGAGAATTGCCAGCAGCCATTTCATACGAGATTACGATATTTTGCTGAGCGTAATAAAACCGGCTGGTGGGGCATTACATGCCCCACCAGCCTACTTATGTTAAGCAATAGCGTTATTTGAATTCAGCACGGCCGCGGTAGGGGGCAGCACCATTTAGCTCAGCTTCGATACGCAACAGGCGGTTATACTTGGCGACACGGTCGGAGCGACACAGAGAACCGGTTTTAATCTGGCCTGCAGCAGTGGCAACAGCCAAGTCCGCAATGGTCGTGTCTTCAGTCTCGCCGGAGCGGTGGGAAATCACAGCGGTATAACCGGCGTCTTTGGCCATCTTAATTGCATCCAGGGTTTCGGACAGAGAGCCGATCTGGTTGAATTTGATTAGGATAGAGTTGCCGACACCTTTCTCAATGCCTTCTTTAAGGATCTTGGTGTTGGTCACAAAGAGGTCATCACCTACCAGCTGTACCTTGTCACCGATTTTATCAGTCAGCGCCTTCCAGCCGTCCCAGTCGCTCTCATCCATACCGTCTTCGATGGACAGAATCGGGTAGTTAGAAGACAGGTCGGCCAGGTAGCTGGCAAAACCTTCGCTATCGAACTGTTTACCTTCGCCGGCCAAGTCATATTGGCCATCTTTGTAGAATTCGGAGGCGGCGCAATCCAGAGCCAGAGTAATATCATCACCCAGGGTATAACCGGCTTTTTCCACCGCTTCAGCAATAACTTTCAAGGCAGCTTCATTCGAAGGCAGGTTTGGAGCAAAGCCACCTTCATCACCAACTGCGGTATTAAGATTGTTGCTGGATAGCACTTTCTTCAAAGCGTGGAAAATCTCCGCTCCCTGGCGCAAGGCTTCTGCAAAGCTCTCCGCCTTAACCGGCTGCACCATAAATTCCTGGATATCCACATTGTTGTCGGCGTGCTCTCCACCGTTGATGATATTCATCATCGGAACCGGCATAGAGTATTCACCAGGTGTACCGTTTACTTCAGCAATGTGTTGGTACAGAGGGATTTTTTTCGAGGCTGCCGCCGCCTTCGCTGCCGCCAGAGAAACGGCGAGGATGGCATTGGCACCCAGCTTGGCTTTGTTTTCGGTACCATCGGCGTCGATCATGGCCTGATCGAGTGCACGCTGATCGGCTGCATCCATACCCTTAAGCAGGTCGGCAATGGTCGTATTGATATTTTCAACCGCCTGCAATACGCCTTTACCCAGGTAGCGACTCTTATCACCATCGCGCAATTCGAGAGCTTCACGGGTGCCGGTAGAAGCGCCGGAAGGAGCACAGGCGGAACCGATAGAACCGTCTTCCAGGATTACATCAGCTTCGACGGTAGGGTTACCGCGGGAATCCAGCACTTCGTAGGCTTTAACAGCGACAATTTTGCTCATTGACAATGGGCTCCGTATTGGTACTAACTTAAACAGTTACTAACTATTAAATAAGTTACCACCTGAAAGTGGTTACTTTTTAGAAAAGAATTCGTAAATTACTCGCGCCTGGCCTGTTACGGCGATGCTCCAACAATTCCAATACTGGAATTTACATACCCATTTAAACTTTAGTGAAATGGCTGTAATTAGAGCACCGCGCGTCCAGGCCGGGCGCGGGCAAAATTTTTCTTACCGTTATTTTGTATCCAGCGGCGCAAAACCTTTAATCAGGTCGTCCACGGCTTTCATTTGTGCGAGGAAGGGCTCCAGCTTATCCAGTGGCAGTGCGCTGGGGCCATCGCACAGGGCTTTATCGGGATTCGGGTGTGCTTCTAAGAACAGGCCAGCAATACCTATGGCCAGCCCTGCACGACCAAGCTCAGTGACTTGCGCACGACGCCCACCGGAAGCGGCACCGGAGGGATCGCGCATCTGCAGAGCGTGAGTCACATCGAAGATCAGCGGGGCACCGCCAGAAGCATCGATCATGGTGCGGAAGCCCAGCATATCGACAACTAGATTGTCGTATCCAAAGCAGGCACCGCGCTCGCACAAAATAATATTCTCGTTACCGCATTCGGCAAATTTCTCCACCACATTTTTTACCTGGGGTGGGCTCATAAATTGCGGCTTTTTCACGTTGATCACCGCACCGGTGGCCGCCATAGCGGCAACCAGATCAGTTTGACGGGCGAGGAAAGCCGGCAGCTGGATAATATCCACTACCTCGGCCACAGGCGCCGCCTGGTAAATTTCGTGAATATCGGTAATCAGGGGAACGTTAAAAGTGTCTTTGATTTCCTGGAAAATCTTTAGGCCCTCGTCCATTCCCGGTCCGCGATAGGAATTAATGGAGGAGCGGTTGGCCTTGTCAAAAGACGCTTTAAAAATATAGGGAATACCCAGTCTTTCAGTGACCTTAACGTAGTGTTCCGCGACCTGCATAGCCAGGTCGCGGGACTCCAAAACGTTCATACCACCGAAAAGGACAAACGGCTTGTCGTTGGCAACCTGGATATTTCCAACTTCAATAGTTTTCATTTTATTTCCCTATTATCTCACCCCCAGCCACCTGGGCTGGGGGAAGGAATGACGACTTCAGCCCTGGTTTTCACGCTGCTGCATTGCCGCGGCCACAAAACTTTCGAACAACGGGTGACCGTCCCGAGGAGTCGAAGTGAACTCCGGGTGGAACTGACAGGCAACGAACCAGGGGTGATTCGGCAACTCAACCATTTCCACCAGGGTATCGTCCGCAGACCAACCGCCGATTTTCAAGCCGGCCTGCTGGAGGCGATCAACGTAGTTGTTGTTCACTTCGTAGCGGTGGCGGTGGCGCTCCACAATGACGTCGGCACCGTAAATATCACGGGCTTTAGAGTCTTTGGCGAGACGACATTCCTGCCCACCCAGGCGCATGGTACCGCCGAGGTCAGACTGCTCGTCGCGCTTCTCGATCTTGCCTTCGCTATCGATCCACTCGGTGATCAGGCCGATCACCGGGTGCGGGGTCTTGGTATTGAATTCAGTGCTGTTGGCACCTTCGAGGCCGAGCACATTGCGAGCGAATTCGATAACTACAGACTGCAGGCCAAGGCAGATACCCAGGTAAGGGATATTGTTCTCTCGGGCGTAGCGGACAGATTCCAGCTTACCCTCGAGGCCGCGCTCACCGAACCCGCCGGGGACCAGAATCGCATCGGCCTCTTTGATCAGATCCGTGCCGTTCTCGCCTTCAACGTCTTCTGCGTTGATAAAATCGATATCCACCTTACAGCGGTGTTTGATGCCCGCGTGGGTGAGAGATTCGATCAGGGACTTGTAGGCATCCAGCAGCTCCATGTACTTGCCAACCATGGCAATTTTCACTTCATGCTGCGGATTGAGTTTGCCATCCACCACCTCGTCCCACTCGGACAAGTCTGGAGCCTGGCATTCAAGTTGCAATTTCTCCACGACGATATCGTCGAGGCCATAGCTGTGCAGCAGACGCGGAACACCGTAGATAGTCTTAGCATCGGGCAGCGGTACTACAGCACGCTCTTCGACATTGGTGAACAATGCGATCTTACGGCGGGAATCCTCGTCGATTTCGCGTTCAGAGCGGCACAGCAGGATGTCTGGCTGCAGACCAATGGAACGCAGCTCTTTCACCGAATGCTGAGTCGGCTTGGTTTTAGTCTCACCCGCAGTGGCGAGATAGGGCACATAGCTCAAATGAATCAGCAGTGCGCGATTGGTTCCCATTTCCACACGCAGCTGGCGCACAGATTCGAGGAAGGGCTGGGATTCGATATCGCCAACGGTACCGCCGATCTCGACGATAGCTACATCCACATCCCGGCCACCTTCCACTACACGACGTTTGATCTCATCGGTAATGTGGGGAATCACCTGAACGGTGCCGCCCAGGTAATCGCCGCGACGCTCTTTGCGCAGCACGGTCTCATACACACGGCCGGTGGTGAAGTTATTGCGCTTGGACATCCGGGTGCGGATAAAGCGTTCATAGTGACCCAGGTCCAGGTCCGTCTCGGCACCATCCTCGGTGACATACACCTCACCGTGCTGGAAGGGGCTCATGGTACCCGGGTCTACGTTGATGTAGGGGTCCAGTTTGAGGATGGTAACCTTGAGGCCACGGGCCTCGAGAATGGCGGCCAGAGAGGCGGAGGCGATACCTTTCCCCAACGAGGAAACCACGCCACCAGTTACAAAAATATAGCGCGTCATGCAAAACCTTGGTCAGTTGAGCGCTCGATGAATGTCGAGCTTACAGGGCTGGCCCGGGTGCGGATAATCCAGCTTCTCCCGGTGCCTTTTAGACGGGGCGCCAAGGTAGCAGAAAACCCTTTTTCACTCAATCGTAAAACCGCCAACCGGGTGGCTCGATCAAAGTTGCATCGCCCGCTTTACAGCAAAACAGCCCGGCAACGGCAACCAACTCGCCGCCCAGGTATATCAGCGGTACTCTGTCTCGCAGCCAGGGCTCCAGGGCCCTCTCCTGCAGAATCTTCTTGAGGGTCTGGGAACGGTCGCGGTCGCGGGGCTGGGTGCGCTCCCCACCCCGGCGGTAACTCACCCGATAAGCTTTCAATGGCCAGCCGGGCGCCGGCTCCAATACACCACCTCGAGTCAGCGCTAACGCCGACACGCCGTCCCATTGGAGCACTGTATCGGTGCCGGTAAAGGATTCCAAACCGGGGGTCAGATAGAGGCGTCGCTGAAAGCGCCGCACAACGCGCCCCCCCAAACGCACTTCCATTTGTGCATCGACACTCGCGCTCCCAATTTGCGCCATAGCCTCCTGTAGGGCCATGGATTCAGGAGTCATGCCACCTTGTCGCAACACCCAGCTCCGCAATAGGTTTTTGCGGCGCGCAGTACTCAAATCGCAAAACGCCGATAAAAGGAGGCTCTCCCCAAACCTTTCCGGCCTGACACCACAAGCCTGTAAGTCAGCAAGTGCCAACTCCTCCAGCAACTGCGACGCCTCTCTCAGGTTATCCGCCGCTCGCTGAATACTCTGCCGAGCCGGCCAGCGCGCGGACAACAGTGGCATCACCCTCCGGCGTAAATAGTTGCGTTCTAAACTCTCATCAGTATTGCTCTCATCCTCAATCCAGCTGAGCCCATGCGCAACCGCCCAAGCTTCCAAATCACTTCGTCCGGCTGACAGCAGGGGGCGAAGTAAGGATTTACCTTCACCCAAGTCCCGGCTCTCCGACATACCCGCCAGCCCGAGAACACCAGCACCTCGCATCAATCGCTGCAAAAAGGTTTCCGCCTGATCATCCCCGTGATGGCCAAGCAAAATTTGATCGCCCGATGACATCACCGAATCAAATGCCTTGTAGCGGGCCCTGCGCGCTCCCTGCTCCACCCCTCCGTCGCCTCTATCGACTAATACTCGCACTGCCATAAAAGGAACTTGAAGCTCACGGGCAAAGGCCTCGCAGTGGCAAAGCCAGCGGTCAGCATTGTTGCTAAGGCCGTGGTGTACATGGACTACGCGAACGGGAATACCACTGAGGGCAAGAAGGTGCAGCAGCACAGTGGAATCCAGCCCGCCGGAAAAACCAACCCACAACTGCCCCTGAGTCGGGTGACGCTGCAGTGCGGACTTTATACGCTCTCTTAGAAGATGTGTTGCGGACTTGGAGATCACTGCCTATATCCTGGAACTGAGATCGCCACAGTATACCGTTGCTGGGAAGCCGCGATGATACGCTTCTGAGTGAAACCGGGGTATTGGATAACGGCACCTGCAAACGGTAAGCAACACCGACGAATAATCAGCAAGGTGATGACTCACCACTGATACGCTCCCTTTTAGGTGGGCGCTTTGGGCTCTATGACTTAGCCTTTACGAAAAGAGTTTCAGGAGGGTACAACGGCAATAACCAGAAAAAACCGCCTGGGTCGAAGTATTTCGGGCCCAGGTACTTTCTAATATAAAGACAGTTAACCTCCACAACGGATGTCGGCAGAAACTGCCGCATCGGGTACCAACCGCACATTGACTACAGCGATAGCGGCAGCTCCCTCGCTCTCTAAACGGAAAGCGCTCAACAACTTGCTGAAGTCGGCGTCGGCGTCGGCGTCGGCGTCGGCGTCGGCGTCGGCGAAACATTGCAGGTCTACCGAGAGACGGGTCCAGTCATTTAACGGCATGGTTTTCAGAATGGGCTGCAGTGGCACCCTGGCAATACAGCGCTCCCCACAGGTCACTGCAGCCTGTACCGGTTCGCGCACTTCCCAATCAACGCGAATGTTCAGTCTCAGGGCCGAGCCCTCTTCCAGGTACATATCCAGGTTCTGCCTATACTCCGCCGACAGCTGCACCGCACCCGGACGCAAACCCTTCCATTGGATCAAGCGCGCATCTTCCTGGGAGGACATATCGATCGAGGTCACAACGATATTGTTATCCTCACCACTGGCCGCTTGATTGCCATTGACCGGGATCACCTCAGCGCCCTCTTCGGCAATATTTAATACCCAGGGAGCGCGCGGGCGGGCAACCAACAGCCAGGCGTCTTTCAGCGCGCCCGCCGCCATACCGTCACCGGCCTCAGGAAGGGTGTTACTCACCAGCGACTTGTCATTGGCACTCGATCCATAACCCAGGGCGAATAATGGATCAAAGTGATCATGGTAGGGATTCAGGACCTTCTGATTGAGGTGCATCGGCCAGCTAAATGGCAACCTGCCGGTGAAATCGTACCGAACCCCATCCGCGCTATCCCGGAATAATATATCGGCTACACCGGCACCTTCGGAACCCGGCAACCATGCGGCAACGAAAGCAGCCGATGCATTCAGTTCACTGTTCACCCAAAGCGGACGACCGGGCAGGAAAACACTGGCCAACGGGATTCCCTGCTCACGCAGGGTGTTCAGCTGAGCCAGATCTTCCTCATTACCTCTCTGATATTCAAGGTTTGTGATATCCCCATGCCATTCCGCATAAGGTTCCTCACCATAAATAGCGATAGCCACCTGAGGCCCCTTGCCGTTGGCAAAGCTGGCACCGTCAAAGCCCCCATCCGCACTTAGAACGGCTTCACCACCTGCCCTCTTCACCGCGGTGGCAATACCTTCAAAGATGGACGTGGCACCGGGGAAATCTTCACGGGTATTGCCGCTCCCCTGCCAGGAAATAGTCCAGCCGCCACTCTGCTTGGAGAGGTTATCGGCCCCATCGCCGACAACCAGGACATTTTGATTGGGAGCCAGGGCCAACAGCTGGTCATTGTTTTTCATCAAGACCAAAGACTTGCCCACGGCTTCTCTGGCAATAGCTCGGTGCCCCGCATTACCGAGAATGCCGGCCTTACCCGCCAGGGGCATATTGCGCTCGAACAGGCCCGCGCGAAGCTTCACGCGCAATATACGCCGTACCGCATCCTCCAAGCATTCAGCTCGAATTTCACCACTCTTCGCCTGGGCCAGGGTATTGCTGTAAAGAGCCTTCCAAGCCGGCATTAATTGCGGCAGCGCAGCTTTGCAGGGTGCAAGCGGGTACGAAACTATGGCCATTCCAGTCACCCACAACAAAACCATCGAATCCCAAACGCCCCTTCAAGACCTCGGTCAGTAGATATTTGTGGCCGTGCAGTTTCTCACCGTTCCAGCGGTTATATGCTTCCCTCTTTGTTTTTCTTTTCTGGAGTGCACTTTACTGCGGTGTGAAATATCACTTCCTGCTTCAGGGGGAACATAAAAAATGCTTGAGATAGCCGCGGTTAACGAGCGAGAACAACTGTGAAGGCTTCAGGCGGTTGGGCGCCGTGCGCTCATCGCCCAGGGTGGTGACATCAGGGTTTGCCGACACCTGCAAATTGGTAATACCTGAAGCCAGAATAAACAAAGCGCCAAGGAACAACCCATAAACTTCCATGCGCTCCGCTGGAATAAATAACGAGCAGCCCAAAACCGCAATAGCAAGCCCCTTGACAATCCCTTTTTGATAGCCAATTTTACCCACTAGGCTACCCGTCGGCAGGGAAACTAAAAAATACGCCCCAAAGCAACAGAATTGCCTGGGCATAATTAAGTTCAAAAATGCCTTTGAGGTCGGGGATCAGTATATCGTTCAGACAAGTAATAAAGCCCCATATAAAAAACAGCGAAGTCAGGACTAACAACGCAAATTTTTGGCCCGGTTCATCGCCCGTTTGCAACTGCCCAGTATCCGTTGCCGTATTACTTGGCAAAATTGCCATATTGATTTTCCGGAACCTTCTTTCGCGGCTATCTCGCAAGCCGAAAGCCAATACCTAAACACTTGTTTTCTTTTTACTTTCCACCATGGGGACATAGGCACGCCGCAGCGATTTTCGATAAAGGGGTCAAAATGGGGGTAATAGGGATATGTCAAAGTACCATCGCCACTATTTCGGAGGGAGGCTTTCAGGGAATAGTAAAACACAGTGTCCCAGCCTAACGCCAGAGAGGGGAATTAAATTGAAAAGAGCGAGGGCTCCTAAGAGCCCTGATAGAGGGGCAGTTCGATAATCGAAAGTTACCCCTTAGAAAATATCAAGAAATGATATTGCCGTAGCTCATCAGACGCTGGTAGCGCTTCTCCAGAAGCTCATCGATTGGAATAGCACTCAGCTGATCGAGTTGCTCGCTGAGGCGCTCTCTCAAGCTCGCCGCCATGGCGTCCGGGTCGCGATGAGCACCACCGAGGGGTTCGGCGATGGTTTCATCCACAATACCCAGCTCTTCCAACACACTGGAAGTCACCCCCATGGCCTCGGCGGCCAGCGGCGCCTTCTCCACAGTTTTCCAGATAATGTTGGCGCAGCCTTCCGGGGAGATCACAAAGTAAGTCGAGTACTGCAGCATATTGAGTTGGTCACCAACGCCAATAGCCAAAGCTCCGCCGGAGGAACCCTCACCAATCACCGTACATATTATTGGCGTGCGCAGGCGGGACATCACGGCCAGGTTCTGGGCAATAGCCTCGCTGATTCCACGCTCCTCACTATCGATACCAGGGTAGGCTCCCGGTGTATCGATCAGAGTGAGCACCGGCATCTTAAAGCGCTCGGCCATCTCCATAATGCGTAGGGCCTTGCGATACCCTTCGGGCTTCGGCATACCGAAGTTGCGCGTCACCTTCTCATTGACGGAGCGGCCCTTCTCCTCGCCAATTACTGCCACCGGCTTACCATTCAGGCGCGCGATGCCGGCGATAATCGCCTTATCGTCGCCAAAATGGCGGTCACCGTGCAGCTCGTCCCAATCGGTAAACAGGCGCTCGATATAATCCTTGGTATAAGGACGCTGCGGGTGTCGGGCCACCTGGACTACCTGCCAGGGGCTCAGATCGGAGTAGATGGACTCGGTCAGGGTTCTACTCTTATCCCGCAGCCGGGTCACTTCATCAGCGATATTCAGCTCATTGTCGTCACCGACGAGCTGCAATTCTTTAATTTTGCTTTCCAGCTCTGCAATCGGCTGCTCAAACTCGAGAAAGTTGAAATTCATGAAATCTGCGCCTTAACTCTTATCAACGCCACCGGGCAATTACAGCGGCATAGCTTAACTGTACAGAACCGACCAGTCGAGTCCGGTGGATTTTAACGCCGTTCTGCGTATTGCAGCGCCACCCGCTCTCGCCCCAACAGCTCTTTTAATGATTGGACCATCTGGTCATTCGGCTCCACATTCCACTGTGGAGGTAGGCGGTAGAGACCTCGCGCATCGTGGCGTAACACTTCCAGACTGACCCCGCACTGCCCACCGGTATAGGGCTGCAGACAAGAGGCTAGGCGTTTGCCCAGACCCGGCGCTATTGCACCGGTATCGATTTGCAGCCGCACGCCGGTCACCCGGCTCTGGCGAAGCTCATCAAGGGTGGAAACCCCATTGACAGTCATCTTCAACCCACCGCTGTAATCGTCATTGCCCACGGGGCCTTCGAGTACCAGCAGAGCATCTTTTGCCAGTTTGTCGCGATGCTCGCCAAAGGCCTCACTGAACATAGCGGCCTCAATGCGACCGCTGCGATCATCCAGGGTAACAATAGCCATAGAGTCGCCGCGCTTGGTTTTCATCACCCGCATGGCAACGACCAGGCCGGCCACTTTTTGCGCTTCGCGGCCGGGTTTTAAATCGGCGATACGCGCCTTAACTAGGTGCTGCAGCTCACCGGCATACTCATCGATAGGGTGCCCGGTCAGATACAGCCCCAAGGTGTTTTTTTCCCCCTCAAGACGCTCGCGAATACCCCAACAGCGGGTGCGGCGAAAATCCTCGTACACATCACCATCGGAAGACTGCGGCACCACTTCGCCGAACAGGTCCATCATGCCGGCATTGGCATTGGCTTTCTGTTGCTCGGCCGCTTTCACCGCTTCATCCAGTGCGTTAAACAACACAGCCCGGGAATAATCCAGGCCATCGCTACCGCCGGTATCGGGCCCAATGGTGTCGAAAGCACCGGAGCGTACCAACGCCTCCAGGGCGCGCTTATTTACCTTGCGCGGATCGACACGCGAACAGAAATCGAACAGGTCGGTAAAGGCCCCCCCCTCCGTGCGCGCCGCGATAATATTTTCAATCGGTCCCTCGCCGAGCCCCTTGATCGCACCGAGACCGTAAATAATGCGGTTATCGATATCCACCGAGAACTGGAAACTGCCCAGGTTCACATCCGGCGGCACCAGCACCAATTCCATGGCGCGGCACTCTTCGATAAAGGTCACTACCTTATCGGTCTTGTCCATATCCGAGGACATGGTGGCCGCCATAAACTGGGCCGGATAATGCGCCTTCAGCCACGCAGTCTGATAAGACACCAGTGCGTAGGCCGCCGAGTGAGACTTGTTAAAGCCGTAACCCGCGAATTTCTCTACCAGGTCGAAGATCTTAATCGCAAGATCGGGGTTAATGCCCTGCTCTTTTGCCCCATTTTCAAAAGTGGCCCTCTGTTTGGCCATTTCCTCGGGTTTCTTCTTACCCATTGCCCGGCGCAACAGGTCGGCGCCGCCGAGGGTATAGCCCGCCAGCTCCTGGGCGATCTGCATCACCTGCTCCTGGTAGACGATAACCCCGTAGGTGGGCTCCAGGATGGGCTTCAGTTTCTCATGCTGGTATTTGGCATCCGGGTAGGCCACCTGGGCGCGGCCGTGTTTACGGTTGATAAAGTCATCAACCATGCCCGACTGCAGCGGGCCCGGACGGAACAGGGCCACCAGGGCGATCATATCCTCGAGGTTATCCGGCTGCAGACGCTTAATCAGATCCTTCATACCGCGGGATTCCAACTGGAACACCGCTGTAGTCTCCGCCCTTTTGAGCATCTTGAAGGTTTCTTCATCGTCCAGCGGCAGCGCGGCGATATCCAGGGGTTCGAGCCCCTCCCGCCCGCGCTGCTCATCCACCATGCGCTTGGCCCAGTCGATGATGGTCAGGGTGCGCAGGCCGAGGAAGTCGAACTTCACCAGGCCCGCATCTTCCACGTCGTTCTTGTCGAACTGGGTAACCAAACCGGCGCCGGTCTCATCACAATAGAGCGGGGCGAAATCCGTGAGCTTGGTAGGGGCGATCACCACACCGCCGGCGTGCTTGCCCACGTTGCGCGAGACTCCCTCGAGCTGCACGGCCATCTCCCAGATTTCCTGGCCCTCGTCATCGCTATCGAGGAATTCCCGCAGGATCTCCTCCTGGTCGAAGGCCTTCTGCAGGGTCATACCCACATCGGGGGGAATCATCTTGGAGAGCTTATCGGCGAGGCCGTAAGACTTGCCTTGCACCCGCGCCACATCGCGCACCACTGCCTTCGCGGCCATGGTGCCGAAGGTGATAATCTGGCTCACCGCCTGGCGGCCATAGTTATCCGCAACGTAGCCAATTACCCGGTCGCGCTTTTCCATACAGAAGTCGATATCGAAGTCGGGCATCGACACCCGCTCCGGATTGAGGAATCGCTCGAACAGCAGATCGTATTGCAGTGGGTCCAGATCGGTAATATCCAGCGAGTAGGCCACCAGTGAGCCGGCACCGGAACCCCGCCCCGGGCCCACCGGGATATCCTGTTCCTTAGCCCACTGGATAAAGTCCATCACGATCAGAAAATAACCGGGGAACCCCATCTGGATGATGATATCCAGCTCAAAGCGCAGACGCTCTTCATAAACCTTGCGCCGCTCGGCATAGTCGGCAGCGGTTTTGTCAAGAATCGCTTCTAAGCGCCGTTCCATGCCGTCATAGGAGACTTTTTCAAAGAACTGGTCTTCGGTCATCCCCTCGGGAATCGGGTATTCCGGCAGGAAGTATTTGCCCAGCTGAATCGGCGCGGAGCAGCGCTTGGCGATCTCCACGGTATTTTGCAGGGCCTCGGGGAGATCGCTAAAGAGCTCCCACATCTCCTCGGGCGTACGGAAGTACTGCTGGGCGGAATAACGGCGCTCGCGGCGGGGGTCATCCAGGGCACGACCCTCGTGGATACACACCCGCACCTCGTGAGCCTCGAACTCACTTTCCTCCATAAAGCGCACGTCATTAGTGGCCACTACGGGTAGGTTCAGAGTTTGTGCCAGCTCCACCGCCGAGTGCAGATAGTCTTCATCGCCGGCGCGGCCGGTGCGCTGCAATTCCAGGTAGTAGCGGCCTGGGAACAATTCTGCCCACTCCCGTGCCAGCTCTTCCGCTTGACCGCGGCGCCCCGCAACCAGAGCCCGGCCCACATCGCCGTACTTGGCCCCGGACAGCATCAACACCCCTGTGCTGTATTCCTTTATCCACTCGCGCTTGATATAGGCGTTACCGTGGTACTGCCCTTCCATCCAGGCGCGGGAGATCAGCTCGGTAATATTGCGATAGCCCTCGCCATTCATGGCGTAGAGGGTGATCAGTGTGGGCTTACCCTCGCCGCCCTCACTAAGCCAGAAGTCGGCGGCGGTAATCGGCTTAATACCGGCGCCCAGGCAGGCCCGGTAGAACTTAATCTGGCCGTAAAGATTGCTTTGGTCGGTAATCGCCAGGGCCGGTATTCCCAGCTCCTGAGCGCGAGCAACCGCCGGCTTGATACGCACCAGGCCGTCAATCAGGGAAAATTCAGAGTGAATTCTTAAGTGGACAAAGGGTTGGGTCATAGTCGCGTTTAATTCCGGGCCCTGCGAGGCACGGCCCCAACAAAGCGCTATCGATTGTTTACCAGAGTCGGCCCATCTGCCGAGCGCGCTCGGTGCAGAGTTTCAGTACTGCACGACGTTCCTCATTGTTCATAGTGCCCCAGTGGCTGATCTCAGTTCCGCTGCGGAAACAGCCCTCGCACAAATCCTGTGCATTCAGGGCGCATACGGAGATACAGGGGGACTTTACCGGGCGCTCTCTGGGCACCACGGTTTTTACCGGTTGTTCAGACAACTTTTTTAAACCTCAAGATTTAGCCCCAAGAGACTCGAGCGGAACCAATTCACTGGCAAAGTACTTGCCGTTGGCCGCGTAATGATCACTACTGGCTTTGAGTAGCTCATAGGTGGCTGGATCGAGGGTTTTAATGATCTTACCGGGAGTACCCACCACCATGGAGTAATCGGGAATCCCCGTGTCTTCCGTCACCAGCGCGTTGGCGCCGATGATACAGCACTTGCCGATTTTGGCTCGGTTTAGAATCACGGCATTGATACCAATCAGGCTGTAATCGCCAATCTCACAGCCGTGCAACATCACTTTATGGCCTACGGTGACACCCTTGCCGATAGTGAGTGGCGTACCCGGATCGGCATGCAGGACCGCACCATCCTGCACATTGCTGTGCTCGCCGATAGTAATCGGTGCACAATCGCCGCGTACCACGGCGTTAAACCATACGGAACTGTGCCCGAGCAGGCGTACATCGCCAATCACCTGGGCACCGGGCGCAATGTAGTGGCCCTCACCTTCCAGTTGCGGCTGTTTATCCCCCAATCTGTACAGCATTTGGCCTCCGGCTCAATCTGATTACGAACCGCTTATTATCCCGTGCCCGAGAGAGTCTGGCTAGCGGATGAAGTTTGCGCTTTTCACTTACCGTCGACTAAAGCAACTCGCCCTGCCTGGCAAAATTGGCACCTTCGAGCGTAAGCAGGCGCGCCTTCAAAGGTAGGCCTCCCGCGTATCCGGTGAGGCTGCCATTCGCTCCAATCACTCGGTGACAGGGAATGATCACGGCCACCGGATTAGCGCCATTGGCCCTGGCCACCGCGCGGATGGCGCGGGGCTGTCCCAACCACTGGGCCTGCTCGCTGTAGCTGCGTGTTTCGCCAAAGGGGATCTGCAACAGTGAATCCCATACCCGGCGTTGGAATTCTGTGCCTCTTGGCGCCAATGGTAAGTCGAAGCTTTTCCGTCGGCCGCTGATATATTCACGCAATTGCTGGGCGGCCATATCCGTCAGTGCAGAGGCCTCCCTCTGCCACCCGGCTCCCAGGCGCAATGGGCGCTCGGCATCATAAAACTGCAGTGCCACAACACCTTTTTCTACGCCCTCATGACCATCTTCACTGGCGGCAATAGCAACATCACCCAGCTCCGTGGTGTAACTTTCATAAACAATCATTTCTGTTCTCCAGATTTCAGGGACTGCCACAGCAAAATGGCGCCGTAAGCCCGCCAGGGCCGCCACTGCTCTGCCCGCGCCAGGGCCTCTTTAGGTTTTGCTTTTTCTCCTTCACTGCCGAGTGCCTGCAGGATACCCAGGTCTGAAGCGGGAAAGGCATCCGGCATCGACAAGCCGCGCATGGCAATATACTGGGCGGTCCAATCGCCGATACCCGGCAGCGAGGTGACCTGTGTGCACCAGTCTTCCAGGGATTGCTCGGCAAAATTTACGCGCCCATCCAGCGTTGCCGCAACAAACTCACGCAACGTTTTTGCTCGGGTTCGCGTCACGCCCAGATCCGAGAAATCCGCCTCGGCCAACTGTTCCGCCTGGGGAAATAAAAACCACTCCGTGCCCGAGTCATCCACAAAGGACTCCCCGTAGCGGGTCACAAGGCGCCCGGCAATTGTACTGGCCGCGGCCACGCTGATCTGTTGCCCAAGAATCGCCCGCAACGCATATTCGAATGGATCCCAGGCACCGGGCAGGCGCAAGCCCGGATTTTCCCGCAACTGGCTGCTCAGCAGCGTGTCTTCCTTTAATATCGCCTGGATTTCCTCGATATCCGCATCCAGATCAAACAGACGACGCAACCGCTGATTGAGTAGATACAGGCCCGTACCACCCTCCTGCCCAGAGATCTCCACGACCAGGCGATTTCGCTCAGCATCGTTGTACACCCGCATGACTCCGCGGTAGCGCGCCAAATCACCGGTATCTACTGCAAAACTGCGCGAATACACCTCCCCCTCTACCTGCTCCACACCTGTTAGGGCGCGAACTCCCAGGAAAGCCAATAACGACTGCCAGTCCAGCGGCGGGCGGTAATCGAGATACAGCCGCACTGGCGTGGCTGCACGCACATCCACACGGCTGGAATGCCCCTCCCGGCGTACTTCCGATGGCGTGCGCTGATATATTTGTTTAAAAACACCATTAAAGCGGCGCAAGCTGTTAAAGCCCGATTCGTAGGCAATGTCGGCAATTGGCAAGTGGGTATCACGCAGCAAACGAAAAGCAAAGAGCGCTCTCTCTGTCTGCCAAACCGCCAGGGGACTCACCCCCAGATGTTCGGCAAACAGGCGTCGCAAATAGCGGCTGCTGACACCGAGCCGCTCCGCCAGTCTCTCCACCGACTGCGGCTCCCGCTCACTGCGCATCAGCTTCAGCGCCCGCTGCACCGTGGTGGATACGAGGCCCCAAGCTGGACTGCCGGGCGCGGAATCTGGCCGACAGCGCAGGCAGGGCCTAAAACCCGCATTAGCAGCCTCCGCCGCCGTGGCAAAATAAGTAACATTGCGCTCCAGTGGTGGACGCGCCGGGCAGATCGGCCGGCAGAAAATCCCAGTGGTCTTCACTGCGGTAAAAAAGCGCCCATCGAAACGCCGGTCGCGGGCCAAGCGCGCACTGGAACAAACTGCTGCATCAATCTTCATAAGTTTCTCTCGTTTCTGGCAACCAGTGTATGGATTCCACACCACCGGAACTAGTCAAAAACGGAACCGACCACCACAGCGTATCGACCAACAGGTCAGAGCCCCCCAATACAGCGCGAAGTCGCATGTTTGTGCGCGAGTGCATTATTCATTTTTCTACTGGATATCGCCCCACAAATGCTCAGCGTCATCAAAGTTAAAACCGCCTTTTTTTCTAACGGCACGGACAGATCTGCCCTGTGAATAGCTTTGTCATAGTTCTCTTCTTATAGATGGCGGCCGTGCTGTTTTTTTCATTAACGGAGTAAGAACCCCATCAAAAAACCGCCATTATTTAGCCAACAACCACATTTATGCGGAGAAAAAACGCATATTTACCCACATCAAAATCCGGTTCCTTATCTATTTTGAAAAGAACTAAAAAAAATAGAAATCTATTCCACCGGAATCTATCTACAGGGAAGTAGAAACTTGGAAGCCATTCATTTATTTGCAGCATGCTCTTACTACAGCAAGGCGCCAGGTCACCTCTTCTTCTCTGACAGATAAAAATCCACTCGGAGAATTTTTATATGCAAAAAATACCGCTGATCGTATTTTTTTTCTCTCTACTGCTAATAAACGCCTGTGGTTCGGATAGCGGTAGTAGAGCCAGTACACCCGACGATCCACTCCCCGGACCCAATATTTCTGATGGAGATGGTGACGGTATTCGAGATACTGAGGATAACTGTCCAAATACCAAAAACGCCTCCCAGAATGACCTCGACAGTGATGGCCTTGGCGATGCCTGTGATAGTGATGATGACAACGACAATCATCCAGATTCCGAAGATAACTGCCCACAAGTAGAAAACCCCGATCAGGCAAACAGTGACGGCGATCACTTGGGCAACGCCTGCGACGCAGATCTAGACGGCGACGAAGTTGCAAACGAAAACGATAACTGCCCCGCCGATGCCAACCATACGCAAGGCGATATCGACAGCGATGGCGTGGGCGATAGCTGCGATAATGATCGCGATGGTGATGACTACACCAATACCCTGGATAATTGCCCCGAGGTGCCCAACCCAGACCAAGCCGATCAAGATAGTGATGGTATTGGCGACCTTTGCGATAGCGATAGCGATAGCGATGACGACGGGCTGGACGACGGTGTAGACAACTGCCCGCAGGTCCCCAACGAGGATCAGAGTGATACCGACGGCGATGGCATTGGCAACGCCTGCGATAGCGACGATGACGGCGACAGTATTGACGACAGTAGCGATAACTGTCCCAGCACGCCGAACCCCGCTCAGGAAGATCAGGATAACGATGGTCTTGGTAATGTCTGTGACCCCGATCGAGATAACGATGGCGTAGACAACCAGGCTGACAACTGCCCGGCCATCGCCAATTCGGGGCAAAGCGATCTCGATTCTGATGGAAAGGGTGATCTCTGCGACAGTGACGATGACGCCGATGGCATTGATGACCAAAACGACAACTGCCCGATTGATGCCAACGCCGATCAGACCGACACCGATGGCGATGGCAGCGGCGACCTCTGCGATACGGACCGGGATGGAGATGGCGTCAATAACGATGCGGATAACTGCCCACTGGAGCCCAATGACGATCAGGTGGATAGCGACGGTGACGGTTTCGGCGATGCCTGTGATGACAACTCTGATATCGACGGGGATTTAATTACCGATACCGTCGACAACTGTATCAACGTCCCCAACACCAACCAATTCGATCATGATGGTGATGGTATCGGCGACGCCTGTGACAGTGATCTGGATGGTGACGGCAGCGATAATCAGGCCGACAACTGCCCGGCAACTCCCAACCAAAATCAGGAAAATAACGATGGGGATGAGTTCGGTGATATCTGTGATACCGACGATGACAACGACGGTATCAATGACCTGATCGACAACTGTCGTTTTGCCTCCAATGCCAACCAGCAAGACAGCGATGGAGACACCCTGGGCGATGCCTGTGATTCCGACCTGGATAATGACGGCATCGAAAACGCAAATGACAATTGCCCCCATATCTCCAACACTCTCCAGAAGGATGGCGACGGGGACAGTATCGGCGATGCCTGCGACACAAATACCGATAGCGACAGCGATGGGTATGACGATGGGGAGGACAACTGCCCGGCAACCGCCAACCCGGATCAGACCGATCAGGATAACGATGGCAGTGGCGATGCCTGTGACAACGACTGGGATGGTGACGGCACCAATAACAGTCAGGATAACTGTCCCCTTGTGCCCAACGACCAAACCGATAGCGACGGCGATGGCTCTGGTGACAACTGCGATGGCGACCTCGACGGTGACAGCATCGAGGACAGCATGGACAATTGCCCGCAAGTGCCAAACCCGGATCAGACAGACGGGGATGGCGATGGCAACGGCGATGTCTGTGATAGTGACGCGGATAATGACGGCTCGGATGGCAGCGCAGACAACTGCCCAGCTATTTCCAATCCTACACAAACCGATAGCGATGGAGACGGACTGGGCGATGCCTGCGACCCCGATGTGGATAACGATGGGGCAGACAATAACATCGATAACTGTCCGCAAACCTGGAATCCCGGCTGGGAAGACTCTGACCAGGACGGCGTTGGCGATGCCTGTGACTTCGACACCATCCTCTCCTGCACGACCTTCGAGGGTCTTGAAGTAATGGAGGGCGCCAGCATTGCGCTAGAGTATGGAATCAATGCCCCCTGCGATGGCTGTTCAGTAATTTCTGCAGCCAAGATAAGTAACGGCCTACCCGCTGATGCCGCCAGGATGGAAGTAGTCAGTGGCGCTGGAGGTAGCACTTATATTCAGGTCAACCATAACAGCGTGAAGACAGGTCGCTATATGGTCAGCTTCCTGGTGGAGAATGCCAATGCTCTGCTGGATCTTATTTACCTGAATAGTATTACCATCAGTACCTATCTTGATGGAACTGCCACAGGAGAGAGCATTAGCGGCTATCGATTAGCGCCTTTCAAGGTGAATGGTGCCTACAATCACCGCCTATTGCTGGCCAATACCCTGGCGGACTTTAACCAGGTGCGGTTGAGTCTTGATGGCCTTGATCTGATCAACAACACGCTCGATGTCTATCTCGCCTGTGCGGTGCCTATAAACCAACCCTAATTAAGCATCGTTCCGAATAAACAAAGCCCCGATTTTTGGGGCTTTGTTTATTTTAAGCATCATTTAAAAGGTTATTTGACCACGCATATAATCCACCGCTTGGCCAATCAGTATCACCTCATTATTCACAACTTCACAGGTAAGTACACCGCGCCGCTGTGACAGCTGGACAGCGTTGAGCGTTGATTTCCCCAATACTCGACTCCAATAAGGGGCGAGCTCACAATGTGCAGATCCGGTAACTGGGTCCTCATTCACTCGCAACTTGGGGAAGAAGCAGCGACTGACAAAATCACAGCGATCCCCTGGCGCAGTAATAACAACACCTCGTAAATCCAGTTCAGCAAGTCTCGTAAAATTGGGAGTTACACGCTTCAATTCAGCCTCGCTGTCCAACACCACTATATAATCGAACGCCGCCAGGGTTTGTACAGGGGTTATATCCAAGGCATCTGCCAGGTTTTGTGGACAGTTGATAGGCTTGGGGACAGTGGATGGAAAGCGCATTTTATAACCCCGCTCACTGCGCTCGACCTTCAATGTGCCACCGCGGGTCTCGAAATGGATAACGGACCTTGTATAAGATAAATGCTTAAAGAGCACATGCGCGGCAGCCAGAGTCGCATGGCCACAAAGATCAACCTCTGCCTCGGGTGTAAACCACCGCAATCTGTAACCTCCTCTCCCCTCGGGAGCGAAGAACGCCGTTTCCGAAAGGTTATTTTCCTCAGCAATTCTCTGCATCAGTGCATCAGGTAACCACGTATCCAGAGGACAGACCGCAGCCGGATTACCTGTAAACACTTCAGCCGCAAAGGCATCGACCTGAAAAATACTAAGCTCCATTTACTCGCCCTCCACGGCATCATCACCATTGCCACCACTGAACGGGATACCCCTCAGCTTACTGTAATAGTTATACAGAAGCTCTCTTTACCACAAACTATTGCGGAGAGCACAAAAAATGCAGCCAATAAAATTGCCCCTAAATAATTCCGTGAACTCGTTACTCAATGAAGCCCTTAGACACTTTCCGATAAACGCCCTACAGGCGGTGGGGAGATCGCTTCAGTGGTGTCCTTGCTTATCAATAATACGGAGGAGCCATCTGCCCAGACACTATCTGGCTCTATCTGACAGATTCCCTCCCCCAAATGCCGGTATACCATTAACAGCAAAAGCCAACCAGCAATGCACTCATCTCTACAGGCCACAATGTAATTGTATTATTTAAAGTGAATGTTAGAATCTCACTAAGAGGGATCAAGAGTACCCCAATGCTAGTGAGTAGCAGCAGCTCTCGCGCGGCAATAACTGGCCTGCGAAAAAATGACCAGAAAATCGCAACCATAAAACCTGCATAATACGCCGCGTGCTGCCAAAACCCGATATCAACTTGCCAGTGCGGTAGCCATTTAGCCGCAAGTATACACATCGCAAAACCTAAAACTGTACCCAAACAAACTCCCACGGTAAGCCTCGTCATAGGAACAGAAGCGTTGACTTGTGCAGGAATACACTCCCTATCCCTGTGCTTTCTGCGCCGGAATTTAATCCACAAAAGATTTCCCGATAAAAATATCAACGCCCCCATAATCCCCAGTGAGAAATAAATCCAACGCACCGGCTTACTGCCAAAACTGCCAAAATGGAAAATAAACAAGCTCACAACTATCCCGCTATAGCCATTTACATGGTTGGGCAAAATACTGCTATAGGGCACTTGTGCAGTAAATGGGTTATCCACCGCATAGGCATACTCCGCACCTCGAACAATGTAGCCCTCGATAGGACCACCTATCCGGATACGTGGGTTGGTGCTATCCAGATTCATAAAAATAATCACCGCCAACTGGAATTCAGGCTCTCTCGCCTGAACTGCGCGCTCCAACTCAGCAATGGTTGCCAGATCGCTGGGAGACCTGACCTTCTGGGCCGGGGGCCGTGTGAACATGGCAATATCGCCATAAACTACTAATTGTAAGGCTTCGAAAAGAGGGTCATAAAAAGCAAACACAAAAGCAGTAAAATCGATCAGCAGATGAAATGGCAGCGCAGTGATACCCTATACATTGTGGAAAGCCAACCAATCCCTGAACCAAGTCGGCAGGAATATAACAAGCTCAGAAATCAGTGCCGTAAAATACAGTGCGGAAACCACACCCAAGACATAAGTGACAATCGCATCGTGCCCATCACCACCAGGGATGCCTTCGTGCGGTGTAGATAGTCAAAGAAATCTCCAACCCTGGAGAGTAAGAATTTTTCAGTTAACAGCTGGCCTTTTTCATCTTTACTCGCAAACCAACATGTCGATTGATGGGTTTACGGATCCACCTGCTCCCAGCTAAGTGGTGCCGCCTGTGCACCAGAGCTGGGTAAATACACGGTCAAACGCTTGGCAGCCTGGAGAAATTTCCGCAATACATCCTGAATAAGATTGTCATAAAGATCACGGGACACACTCGACAATATAGATTCAGGTTGCTCTTGAACATCGTATCAGTGCGCTCAAAGGTTGTAGCGCCGCGGGCGGGGGCACTGTACTTTAATGTGGGTAATTACTATTACTACGATGAGGAAACGGTCAATACCTATGAGATCAGTGGACGCAGTACTTTAGCCAATGGCGATATCAATCTCAGCGGAAATATATTCTACAACGACGACCCCGGTTACCGGGCCTTGAGTTCCTCCAAAGTCATTATCAATAGAGAGAAAATTGAAACTTATGGCGCTGAGCTTGAAGCCATTGCTATGCCTCACACGCAGCTTGAGATAAGGGCAGGATTAGGATTACTGGAAAGTGAGATCATTGATGCCGGAGAAAGCTATTCGGATACCGATGGTAACGAATTGAACTCCGCACCTGGATTAACTGCAAATCTTGGTGTCCGATACTGGCATCAGCGATGCCTTCAGCATTGGCCTCTCTGCCAATTATATTGGAAAATACTATGGAGATTTCACCAACACCGAGGAGCGTATCACCGGGGATTACGCCGTAGCAAGATTCAATATCAATTTTGAGCAAGACAACTGGTTTATCGCTGGATTTATCAATAACGCCTTCGATGAAGATGCGCAGGTAAGCCGAGAGCCTGTCGGCGGACGCTACCCTCAAGGCTATGCCGCTATTGTCGATCCCCGTAATCTTGGGTTCTCTATTACCTGTCACTTCTAACATAGTGTGGACAGATACCTAAAGCAGGGCCACAAGGAGCCTGGTTTTAGGTATCTTGGTAGCATTGAGACCAGGTGAGACCTGAGAGCGCCCAACTAGAAACCAGCTCTTTAAGAGAGCCTGATAAAAATATCGACCCCATACTCGCCATGCCAAGACATGAACATCGTTATTTTAAATACCACTCAATCGACAGGACAGACCTTCTCTAGCGACGTGGTAAATGCCCGTTTCATAAACGCGAACTGCTCATTGCTTTCCATATGCTTACTCAGTGAATTTCTAGCAGAAAGAAAACGCTTCTTCTCCTCTTCCGTCATACCCTCATGATACAGGTACAATCTTTCAACCGGCTTCATCGCGTTTTTTTCACTTCGATAAAATGGATCATCGGACATTGCCAAATCGACTTTATCCCGAATCGAACCATCCTGCATAATTTGAACAGACACACTGGGTACAAAATTAGCTATTGGTCCCTTGATATTTAACACTTCTGGATTTAATTCATTCAGCTTTTTAGCAATATACACTTTCAGCTTGTTATTTCTAACCTCCAGCTTCACAAAGGGTTTTATTGTTTTAAATTTCCCTCTATCTTCTTCAAACAACTGCACAGACGCCTCCAGCATCACCAGGCTCTGGGTATTCAGAAAACGCTCATACTCCTCCAACTGGCAGGATGCTTGCACGCACTGACAAAAAAGAAAAGCGAAAATCAGGGCTGGTATTTTCATTGTCTGAATAATTATCCTTAATATTTAAATACTGTACGCCCAACTCCATCGGGCGAGCTTTTTATATACCCCAATCCATTTTAGTCGTCTTTTTGTCTGGGACATTCTATCGGTTCACATTTGAGGATTTCTCCGCAAAAAATTCGCAACCTCCTTCTTTTTCCTGGCTAAATACGCCACCCAGAAATATAAACTGTTAGATGGTAACTGTCCTGTCATCGATAAAGCCATTAACCCCTTTTAAGAGGATGAAGAGGGCTATACGGCATCTATCGGTAGTCATTAAGAATAACTGGCGGCAGGTCTCTCGCTGCAGACATCCACTCCTCCACACTCTCCCTACTCAAAAGCCTCATTATCCATTGATGTGTGAGTGGCCAAGAATGAACTTGGGGGGAATGGCTATAAATCCTGATTACGGTTGGCACCAGCGCTAAATCTGCCAGAGATAAGTCTCCATACAAATAGGGACCACCACCCTGTACAAGCTCTTGCTCCAAAAACCTAAAAAGCCGCTTTGTATCATTGTGCTCTTCATCCGTCATTGGGCGAGTCTCGGGATAAAAGGCACTTTCGAAGGAAAGACGGGGGCAAAGCCCGGAGAGTCCCCCGTGCTGCCAACTTAACAGGGAGCGCGCTCTTGCTCTCAGTAAAGCGTGCGCCGGTAACAAGCCTCCACCACTGATGTCGTTGGCGTACTCCATAATCGCCAGGGAATCAAAAATCGCACACCCATCATCAATCAATACCGGCACCGATGCAGAAGGTGAAAATTCAGTAATTCTCTGCAGATTATCGAACCTCTGCGGCCTGCGAATATCAACCACCCGCTCTTTAAATTCAATACCAGCTTCTCTTAAAGATAGCCAGGCACGAAATGCCCAACTGGAGGCATTTTTAGTACCGGTGTATAAGATCCTTTCCATATTGTGTCCTTAAAATGTTATGAAAGAGACTTTACAACACGCTAAATATCTAACCGCACCAGCGTCTCAGTAGCGTTGCGGTCTGCTTTAGCTCTACTAACTGTTTAAGCTCAACTTACATTGGCAATCAAATTATGAATAGAATCAATCCCAAGGGATGAAATTGTCACAGAAGTAAAATAACTAGATTATAAAAAAGCCCGGCAACTGCCGGGCTTTTTCAAAAGAATCACTCGATAGAGTTTATTTCAGCCCAAGTACTTCTTTACCCTGAATAAAGGTGACATCAACCGGGATATTCGCCTCAGCCAGTCGATCGAGATCGCCTTGTAACTCCGGGCCAATTACCCCTTTCTCCGCCAGCAGCGTTTTGGCCTGCTCGTAGTTACCATCTCCCTGAATAGTAAGGATTAGACGAGAGAGGTTTGTCATAGCCTGCTGCATTTTTTCAAAATCTACGCTGTACTGCCCACTCTCTGGATCACGGCTAAAAGCGCCCTGCTCCTTAAAGAAGTTGAAGCGCATCATATTGGCTTTACCATGCGCGCTGGCAGCACCAAAGCGAACACTACGGAAGATACCGGCGAGGAAGGTGACATAGTTGTCCATCAACGCACCCTCATCAAGTTCTCCCTTTTCATGCAGACGGGTCACCATATACAGGCCGAGAATATCCGCTTTGCCTTCTTCAAGGGAGGAGGAGGTTTCTTTCAATACCTGACGAACGTTATCACCACCCGTCACCGTTTTCTTAATACCAAGGCCATGGGCTACCTCATGGAACATGGTATTGGCAAAGAAGGCGGGGAAGGTAATGTGCTTGCGCTGAGCCGGGGTAATCAAGACTTCACTGATGGGCACCAGGATCTTATCGAATTTCGCCCGCATTGCATTTTTCAGCTGTAGGCGACGCGTCCCTTTGGCCAACTGGACTTCTTCATCATTGGGCAGGTTGATGGCGATGGTCTTGGAACCCGCATTACTATGGCCGGCGTAGTAAAGCACATCGTAAGCATTCAGGTCGGAGTCGGTACCGGGCTCTTCGGATTTGTACTTGTCCTCTACCGGCAGGCCTTTCTGTAACTCCGGTAGTAATGCGGCAAACTTAGCCAGCTTTTCACTCCACTCTTTATCCTTGAGGAGTACGTAGGACTCATAAGCGGTACGATAGGCGAACATCTGGTCTTCATAGTTTTCAATGGGGCCGATCACTACATCGATTGCATTTTCCTTCATATCCATCCAAGCCATATCACTGGGACGGAAATCATCGGTAAGTAATGCGTCTGCACGCATGGTCAGGTAATTGGCAAATTCTTTATTTTCTGCCAGCGCGGCGGCCTGACGCAGGATATCCGCAGCTTTTTTCAGATCGGCATTGTAAGCTTTGCTGTAGGGAATCAGCTCCAGCTTGCCGGCATCATTACGGCGCACCAGGGAATAGAGGCCGTCTTTTCCCGGTTGGTCCCAGTTTTCAAATTCTTCACGGGTCATGTCCGCCGGGTAAAAATTGGCGCCCAGAGGCTTGGGTCCGTAGCCTGTAATAAAGGGCTTGTTGTCATTGAGGCGGTCCCAGGGGCCGTAATTGATATCGGCAAACTTGCGTGCACGGTTGTCCTCAATATCCGGCAGGAGTACTTCTGCCGGGCCATAGGACTGCAACCAGAACAGGCGGTCCATAACCTGGCTGGCGTCGATGAGCAGACCGATCATCTTGCGCTGATTCTCGGTGAGATCACTCATATCCGCGGTGAGCTCTACCGGTACATAGATATCAAAACGTTTGTTGGCGTTTTCAATGGTTTGCCCTGCGGGAGGCGCGACCGTCTCGGATTCAACAATCTGTGCCTCCGCTTCGTCATTGGAGATTTCCTCGGCCTGCTTGTCTTTACTACAGCCACCCACCAGCGCCAGGGCTAGCAGCGCGGCAGCGATTTTGGTGGTGTGAAAGGGAATGGTCATATCGCTCTGCCTATCTTTTTTTGTGTCGGCGCCACATTAGTCCGGCTGCGCACATTTATCAAGATAGGGCCCTCAAGGGCCGACAAACTGAGGAGCCTCTGGACTTTCCTCCCCCATAACCGGCGTGCGTTCCTGTTGCTGCATACGCCACAACATTGCGTAGTGGCTGTCTTGCTCCAGTAGCTGACCGTGGGAGCCCTGCTCCACAATCCTGCCCTGATCCATCACTAAAATTTTATCCGCATCCACAACCGTGGAGAGGCGATGGGCAATCACCAAGGTGGTTTGCTCGCGGGCAATCTCCTGTAAAGAGGCGACAATACCGCGCTCAGAACGGCTGTCTAGAGAGGAGGTGGCTTCATCAAATATCATAATTGGTGGTTTTTTGAGCAGGGCCCGCGCTATGGCAACCCGTTGTTTCTCGCCACCGGAAAGCTTGAGACCTCGCTCCCCCACCAGGGTATCCACCCCCTGGGGAAGCTGCTCAACAAAATCTGCCAGCTGGGCATGGCGAATTGCAGCCATCACCTCTTCATCGGTGGCATCCACCCGTCCATAGCGCACATTCTCTCGGATCGATTGATTGAACAGCACCGCATCCTGGGGCACCACACCAATAGCGCGGCGCAGGGATTCCTGGCTGATGCTGCGTATATCCTGCCCATCAATACGGATAGCACCACCACTGGCGTCATAGAAGCGAAACAACAACTTAAACAAGGTGGACTTACCAGCCCCGCTGGCCCCCACAATGGCGACTTTCTGGCGCGGCAGTACTGAAAAGCTCACCTGACTGAGAATCTCGCGGCTATCGTTGTAGCCAAACTGTACGGCTTCAAAATCAATACGGCCTTCCCTCACCTGCAAGCTGGGCGCCCCAGGGGTATCCGCCACAGCCGGTTTCACCGTAAGCAGTGAAAACATTTTCTCGATATTGGCAAGTGCACCTTTCATTTCCCGATAGACAAAGCCGAGAAAATTTAGCGGGATAAATATCTGCATCATAAAGGCGTTGACCAGGACAAAATCGCCTATCGTCATCTTTCCTTTGACCACACCCATAGCAGCAAGGACCATGGCGGCACACATAGCAATGGCAATAATCAGAGCCTGGCCGGTATTCAGACTAAACAACGACAAGCGATTCTTGCGCCGGGCCCGCTCCCATACCGCCAGCTCGCGATCGTAGTGGCTCGATTCATGCCTTTCATTAGCGAAATACTTCACCGTCTCATAGTTGAGCAGACTGTCTACCGCACGGCTGCTGGCTTGGGACTCCGCTTCGTTGAGCGCCCTGACAAAACGTGTACGCCACTCAGTAGCGACAACAGAAAAACTGATATAAACAACCACGGCAGACACAACAACCAGAGCAAATACACCACTGTAATTCCACCAAAGCAGTCCTGCGACCATGGCGATTTCCACCAGGGTCGGCACAATATTAAATACCATAAAGCGCATTAGAAAGCCGATGCCACTGTTACCGCGCTCAATATCCCTGGACAACCCCCCGGTGCGGCGGTCCAGGTGAAAATCTAGGTCGAGTTTATGCAGATGCTGAAAAACCTCCAGTCCAACCCGACGCTGGGCACGCTCAGTCACACGACCAAAGATCGTATCCCGCAACTCTCCGAATAGGGTGCTGGAAAATCGCACCGCACCATAGGCCAGCAAAAGCCCCAATGGCAGGGCCACGGCCTGGGCCAGGCCTCCTACGTTATCCAGGTCATCGACTATGTGTTTAAGAATAAACGGCAGAGTGACACCGGCGACCTTGGCGCCGATCAGGCACAAGAGTGCAAGGGCCACAGCGCGGCGAAATTCAAGCAAATAGGGGAAGAGTGTCTTCAGCGCACCCCAGTGCACCTCATCCAGAGAAACGGTGGACTTAGGTCTCGGCATAATCGGTTCCGGAAGGGAAAATTGGCGCCTATTATAAATAGACGGAAAGACTTATATAGATGCTCAACCGCATATGCCCGCAGGACTCCCTCCCCAGAACCGACTACCTAATCACCAGACCTCAGACCTTAGCCACCAAACCGCCATCCACATTAATCGTATCCGCGGTAATAAAACGGGAGTCCTCAGAGGCCAGAAAGACGGCAGCATTGGCTACATCAAGAGGATAACCAGGCCCCTGTAGCATTTGCGCGGGTTCAAGTACGCTGGAAAAAATATGTTTGCCCTGCGGGGAAGTCACCGTCTGTGTCAATATCTGCCCCGGCCTTAAGCAGTTGGCACGAATATTATGACGGGCACCAATCCCTGCTATGTAGCGGGTAAACGCCTCCACTCCCGCCTTGGAGGCATAATAAGAAGCAGAGGGCAGAAACCCAACCTGATCCAGCTGGCTATCGGTAGGGGCACTGAGTGCCGCGAGAGAAGAAATATTGATGATGGCGCCACCCCCGGCGCCTATCAAATAGGGCCACACCGCCTTGCACATTAGAAAAACACCCGTCAGGTTTACCCTGAAGACGTCCTCCCACTCCTGCAAAGGCTCCTCAGGGAACATCTCGGCTGCACCGGTACCCGCACTGTAAAACAGTATATTGATGCCGTCATAACAACCAACCACCTCGGAAACTGCTTTTGTAACCGCTGAAGTGCCTGTTACATCACAGGGGATATAGGTCGCATCACCGCCAGACGATCGAATAGCCCGCTCAACCGTTTTCCCTTCCAGCTCTCTCCGCGCCAGAATAGCGACCTTGGCCCCCTCTTCAGCAAAGCGATGGGCCGTGCTTTCACCAATACCCTCATTGCCTCCGACGACTATGGCGACCTTGCCTTGAAGTTTTCCTGACATACGAATAGAGCTCCAGAGAGAAAATAGGGTCTCACTCAGTTTAGTCGCACCCATGCCGGCAATGAGGTAGGCGGCATGATGGATCACTTTTTTCACTCAAAAAAACCCAGATTCAATGAGCTATATAGGCGCCCTAAAAAGGGGAATATATTGGACAGGCATTCTCGACATATCGCCTTTTTGTAATGGAACGTGATTCGCTTAATCTAACTTCACCAAGAACTGTAAAAATGCACTAAACATCTATTGTCCGTTTTTACATAATTAAAGAGGAATCCCAAAAAAATAACCATATCGCGCCTTAAAACAGAACATAAGCTGAATTGAGCTAAGGGGGCATTAAGTCCTTGCCGCACCTTTCTTTTGACAATATGTGACTTACCCTTTTTTTGGTTTATACCCCACAAGCTGCCTCCACCCTTAATCGGCATGGACACTCACTCGTTTAAGCGCTGCGAGATCGCAACCCACTATAAGCTCTAGGTTTTCTGTGATTTTCTCTGCACTCCAATCCCACCAAGCAATATCTAATAGTGCATCAATTGTATTTTCATCAAAGCGATATTTAATGACCTTAGCTGGATTACCCACCACGATACTATAAGGCGGAACATCATTAGCCACCAAAGTCCTAGTACCTATAATGGCGCCACTGCCAATGGTTACTCCAGGCATGATGGTCGCCTCAAAACCGATCCAAACATCATTGCCAACAAGAGTATTTCCTTTATAAGGCAGCAGGTCCGCAGCTGGCGCCCCTCTCTCCCAGCCATTGGAAAACAAATAAAAGGGGTAGGTCGAAAAACCAGACAGATTATGATTCGCCCCATTCATAACAAACTTTACGCCTTGCGCAATAGAACAGAACTTCCCGATTAAAAGCTTATCTCCAATATGAGGGTGGTGATACAACACATTATGCTCAAACCTCTCAGGGCCTTGCACATCATCATAGTAGGTATAATCTCCAACTGAGATGTTTTCAGAGGTAATATAGTTCTTTAAATATCCCGTTCTTGGGAACCCTTTTCTGGGGCTTTTTTCTTCAGGGCTCGGACCTTTCATAACATCTCCAAAGTACGCTTCATGCACTTATTTACTAAGTTAAGGGGACTCTAAAAGAATAGCCACGATTATTGAACTTCACTTATTACAACAGAAGGGGATTACTCCTTAAACGTCAATATAGTTTCACATGGATTCCCCGCCAAGCCTTAACATTTGGCAGAAATGTATATTTTTTACACCTAATCGCACCATATAGAAGACTTCATTTTTATTTGCATTACGTCATTCACGAAGCTACTTACTATGAAAGCAAATGTCGAAAAATCCGGGCAAATAAAATGCGCCATTGAAAGTACCTAGAGCATCTCCAGAGACACCAAACCGCCCCAGTCTATCTCGTGCAATTTTGCCAAAAGCTGGCCTTCAAATAAATTCCGATCGAGTATACAACCGATGAGCTTCTCGACTCTGCTCCTCTTCCTTCAATACCGAAGTCGTTGCGCGCTATATCTGGCTTACCGCGGACTTCATCGAAGCATTGTTACCTCAACTCTCAGCCATATGGTAGCCGAGCATATGACAGCAAAGGTCTTTCAAAGAAAAGGCCCGGCAAAAAAAGAAACTTACTCGTTGGAGAACCATTACACAGTCGCCAAGGATATAAATCATTCTGGACATATGCTAAGCGCATTTTTAAGCCTGAAGACATCTATCGAAACCGATAACAGCCCCTCTAGTTAACGATTTACGATCCAGTTTTGTAGACCAGCAATGGGCCCCAATATTAGATTGTAATATTCCTCTGTTTTCCCTGCGAGAAGCCATTCCAGGGCTCTTGGATTTCTATTCAATTATTTAGCATTTGGATCTATAGCTTCAAAATGATCTTCACGCAGGCGCATGGTGCCATCATCCTGCAGGACCCAGAGTTCCCGCGTGATTACTCCCTGTGCATTGTTCATTTCCCAGTGGCTAGAAAGCACCGTTGACGAATCATCTATTGCTTCAATTTTAGTATTCAGGTAAGTCACATCTGAGAACCCCTGCGCGACTAAATTTTTCCAGAAAGCCTGTATTCGCTCTCGCCCTTGGAACAAACCAAATGGCTTGGCCACCAT
The DNA here is from genome assembly GCF_947498635.1 of uncultured Microbulbifer sp. GTDB lineage: Bacteria > Pseudomonadota > Gammaproteobacteria > Pseudomonadales > Cellvibrionaceae > Microbulbifer > Microbulbifer echini. Next base: position 47,952 of record NZ_CANMKV010000025.1, read on the forward strand.
TTGCGCCTCCTTCTCATACATAGAGGCACAACCTTCTGCATTTCCCTGATTGAAAAATGACTTCCACTGCTCACTAGCCACTATGGTTTTTTCAATTAACACCTTGCTCATATGAGATTCCTTTTTTCGATAACTCAGTATTGACGGTCTGAGGGCATATTGCCCCAGCTCCACCTCTGTGATAAACAGAGATTCAATCAAATTAGTGTTTAGAAAAATTGAACAATGAAACCCAATCTTGAGGACATGCAGGTATTCCTGGCTGTTGTAGAGGCGCGCAGCTTTACTGCTGCGGCCGACAATCTGGCACGCACCAAGTCGGCAATTAGCCAGGCGGTAACCCGATTAGAGGAGGATCTCGGCACCAGGCTGCTTTACCGTAGTACACGGGCACTTTCCTTAACGGAATCCGGCACCCAGTTCTACACTCACTGCCGTGAAATCCGGGATATCTATAACGCTGCCCTGACAGACTTAAAAAGTACCAGTGAAAAGCTCTCGGGTACGCTGACAGTGACGGCACCTCTCGCACTCTGCGAACCTGTCATTGTTCCGGCAATTGCGCAGCTCACAGAACAACATCCACAGCTCGGTGTTCGCTTGCTGGCTGACGATGCCCCCATAGATTTGATTGAATCCCAGGTGGATCTGGCAATCCGGGTGGGCAGTCTGGATATGCAATCGGCCAAGGTATCTAAACTGGGTACTCTTCAAGAAAGTCTCTATGCCAGCTCCAAGTATATAGAAAAGCAAGGTGGTCTACCTGACGAACTCTGCGAATTACGCCAATGGGAGCATATAGCCAATGACTGGCAGGGTACTCCAGTAAAGTATGACCTTGGCAATAAAAATATAATTCGGGTTACACCAAGGATTCGCTGTAATTCCCTTCACGATATATTGCAAATGACAGAGGTGGGGCTGGGAATTGCCAGATTACCTGACATGACTGCCAAAAAATTTATTCGTAATGGTTCACTGGAGCATGTGGTTACAGTGGCTTCAACTCCGATTCACTATATGCACCTATTTTCAAAAATCCCCCCCGTAAAAGTACAGCGCTTTACCAAAATAATTAAATCTCTTTTGGCTTCCTATTAGCAGCTTTATCCTTCGGAATCACTGGATTACTCAACCACATAAAAAACCATTATCCAATCAGACACGATCTGTATGGACAACAGAGTGAAATAAAGGTCTTTATCTCTTGTGGTTTTTTGCCTCCGGATCCATCTTCTCACCCAAACAGCTCACTTAGAAACATCATGGGTGATTTTCAACCATGTGTTGAAAGACTCGCAAGACTCACTCTGTGCATCAATGACCGCGAGGCCGGGAGTTAGGTCCCTCTGCTTACGGAAAATGGGGGCATTGATAACGGCACTTTAAGGATTAAGGGGTGACAGAAACTACATCAATAGATACATATCCGCCATCAGCTATGGCACTCGGCATATCACTTCCTCACCGCTCTATATAGTCGCTCCCGAGAGATCGAGCATCGCCGGTAAAGCAACTACGAAGCGATACCCCTCAGGTACCATGTGGTTTTGGCCGGGTGGCTGATAATGAGCTGGTCAACATTCACGGCAACCGGCTGCTCCAGCACCGGAGTACGGAGGCGTTTGATTTACCTGGTGATCCAGAATTTTCACTAATAAACGCAAATCCGGAGTCAGCAAGTTTAATAAACACCCTACTCGACGCCTGGCAGAAATTTGATGAGTCAGTCATAAACTGAGTGGCCCGGCTGATATTTTTTGATGCAGTTTTAAACAACCATCTCACCGATAAACCAACACTCTTAACACTGAAAATTCACTCTTCAAGCTTTAACAATTCTTCTTTCTCAGCAAATGAACGCTTCACAAACTCAGAAGCACTAATGCCTAATTCCTCCCTAAACGCTCGGGAAAACTGGCTGGTACCATTAAATCCACAATTGAATGCCACCTGTAAAATACTGGCATCGCGGCCTGTAGACAGAAGTTGTGCCGATGCCGCCTCGATCCTGGCACGCCTCAACAGGCTCACATAGGAGGTTTGGTGGTAGCGCAAAGCCCTGTGCAAATAAGAGGGACAAATACCCAGAGAGACCGCCAACTGGCGGGCAGATAAGTCGGTGTCGCGACAGTGTTTATGTATCAACTGGCAAGCCCCACGAAAAATAGCGTTAAGCCGACTGGGGCTTTCCGATTCGGACGGCAAATTGCCACGCCTCTCCTGCAGACAGGCAATAATTAAATCCGAGATCGGATTGAAAAGTATTTCCGGTGCCACAAAGGCACACTGTTGTTTTGCTTGGGGAAACAACAACAAATAATTGCGTAGTAATAAACCAGGACCGCGACTACCATCAATTTCCAGAGGGCGACTATCCTCTGGCCCCAAGAAATACTTCTCGATTTTTCCTCGGGGGATACGGCACAGCAATGAGCGACTTTCGTGCACCAAATCATGGGTAATTGTCTGCGCCAAATCCACCAGGTAAAGGCCGCCGGCATTCATTGGAGTGAAATATTTACCTCGCTGTATGGCTCCCCTGCCCGCCAATAAGTAAATTAGCGTAAAGTTACTATACCCATCACTCAGGTGGTTACTGGCGCGCTTGAAGGTATTTCCAGAAAAACAGGCGCGCGCAAACGCCTCGCCAGTTTCAAGGTTAGCAGAGACTGCAAATTCACCTGAGTACTCCTCATTGTGATGGGACTTGAGTTGTAATTCACAGCGATACGGCAAACCCACTTCCATCAACTCTTTCCAGCGCCACCAACGCTCTTTAACCGAAAAATTATCAGTCTTTGCCGTCCACTCAAAAAAAGCGCCTTGATGGTTGCCCGGTACAAAGTTATTTTGCATGACTTACTTACCCCGAAGCTGTGTATTCACCGCATTCGCCAAGAATATTACATTCTAATCGTTTTACTGGGAGCACAAAGGGTTTTTGATGGCTAACGATCTTGCCAGCTTTACGCTGCGCAGATATCCGCCGCAAACAACCGATCAAAATTAGCAACAGTGACTATTTTAATTAGCATCAGCTTGCCAAGCATTCATTTAAATATCAGGTAAAAAAATGGACGAACTTCAGTTGTTCAGGGATCGATTTGCAATTAGCGACCTTCTGTCTCGGTACACATTAACAATTGATAATTGTGATGCCCGTGGTTGGGCATCACTGTTTACACTTGATGGCCACTTTCAACACGGCAGTCGTGTAATTCGTGGGAGGGAAAAGCTAGAGCGCTATGCGCTAATCCACAATAAACTAAGATGTCGGCATATTACCTCTTCACCCCTACATCATCTTTCTGAAGATGGGCAATCTGCTTCCGGTAAGGCAACTACAGTAGAAATAAATGCAACCCGGTCTGGCTACCGTATTGCAGTAATCGCGGAATACCGGGATGAATTGGTCAAGGTCGATGGCAACTGGCTCATTCGATGCAGACGCGGAGAAGAGGTTAAGCTAGTCGATGATCCTGATTTCCCAATTCTCTTTGCCGACCCGAACACTCGTGATCAGGTAAAGTTATTAATGGATGCATGGGATGAGTTGGGCGAAACCGTATCAGATTAACTCTGTACCCAATCATAAAATTCCAGAGAAAATCCTAGATTACACTTACATCAAGGCTAATTTAAGGCACGCAATGGCACATCGTCCCTGCGCCCGATTGAGGCGCCCAATATTTTCACCAGAAACTCGGTCAGTACTCCGGCGGTAAAACCCCAAATTTCAAACTCGCCAAACTGGTAGGCGGGCAGGTAAATAGCCTGATTATCAATAGTGATTCGATCGGTGCGGATACGGGGATCGGCGAGGAAAAAGGATAGTGGTACACGGAAAATTGCATCCAATTCACCGGGATTTGGGCTGAGGTGAATGTCGGCAGGAATGACCCCAACCCAAGGGGTTACATGCACCTGCCAGCGGGTGGTACGGGGCCACAGGGGGCCGAGCATACGCACCCGACTCATGGGTAAAGCCACCTCCTCCTCGGCTTCACGCAAGGCGGTGTATTGCAGGGAGGGGTCTGTAGCATCCCATCGTCCCCCGGGCAGGGAAACTTCGCCAGAGTGGGTGGAAAGCGTATCCGCGCGCTTGGTAAGTACCACATGAGGGTCCGGCTCGTTGGTCAGGGCAATCAATACAGCCGCGTGGCCATAAAGCTCCGGCCCAGTCGGAACCCCCGCCTCCAGATCTTCAATTTGTTGGGAAATTTTCTTTTCAATAATCGATAACATAAACACTTGTCCCACCTCTTTCACCTAGAGGCTCCCTAACATTCATCTTACTGATTCCCGGTGATAACACCGAGTCGTATGCCGCAATCTCCATTTGCGACTCTCGGCCGATTACTGCCGCTCAGACATTGGGGCCCCCTGCTGGGACTCTGGGGTATAGCCCCCTTTGAGCCTTTCCCGAATCGCTTGCACCAAGGCGTAATACACCGGCACTAACAGTGTGGCAAACAGGCTGGCCGCCAACATACCGCCAAACACCACCAAGCCAAGGGAGATACGACTCACGGCACCGGCGCCAGTAGCCACCAGTAACGGTATCACTCCGAGAATAAATGACATAGCCGTCATCAATACCGCTCGGAAACGCAACCGGGTGGCTGAGATGGCCGCTTCGGCAATGGATTTGCCCTTATCCCGCTCCACACAGGCGAATTCCACAATCAGAATGGCACTCTTCGCCGCCATACCAATTAGCAGCACCAAGCCGATTTGGGTGTAGAGATTATTAATGGAACCCGCTAACCACACCACCAGCATGGCGCCGCAAATAGCAATGGGCACACACAGGAGCACCGCGACGGGAATACTCCAACTCTCATACTGGGCCACCAGGAACAGGTACACAAATACGATGGCCAAACTGAACAAAATGGGAGCCAGATTACCCGAGGTCACTTCCTGCAAACTAATGCCGGTCCACTCATAGCCATAGCCTTCAGGCAGCCTGGAAGCCAACTCCTCCATGGTATTCATCGCCTGACCACTGGAATAACCCGGCGCCGGCGCGCCGTTAATCGTCACGCTGTTATAGAGGTTGTAGCGGGTAATGGTCTGTGGGGCCACTACGGGCTCAATGGTAGAGACGGAGGTGATTGGCACCAGGCCCCCACTATTCGCGCGCACATAGAAACCCGCCAAGTTTTGTTCATCATCGCGAAATTGCGCGTCCGCCTGAGCGATAACACGGAATACTTTGCCGTATAAGTTAAAGTCATTGATGTAATAGCCGCCCAGGAAAGTTTGTAGTGTGGAATACACTTCCGGCAACGGGACACCGAGCACATGGGCCTTTTCCTTGTCGATTTTTAATTTCAACTGCGGAGTGGCGGCCTGAAAACTGGTGAAGGCCTGAGAGATTTCTGTGCGCTGATTGGCTGCGCCGAGCAGATCGAAAAGTACCTGGGATAACTCTGTAATACTGCGCCCCTGCAAATCCTCCAGCACAAATTCAAAGCCCCCCACGGTGCCGATTCCCGGCAACGGGGGAATAGCAAATGGCATAATTTGCGCATTGGGAATTTGTGCCAGCTTTTTTTGGACCCGTTCCATAATCGCGAACTGGTGATCTGCTTCGCTGGGGCGGTCATCCCAGGGTTTTAATACCGCAAACATCATCGCGGTGTTGGAGGAGACGCTGCTGGTCAGTAGGTTATATCCGGGCACCCCCACCACATGAGCCATGGCGGGCTCTTCCAGCAATATATCGGTAACCTGATCCACAACCGGCCCGGTGCGCTCCAGGGAGGAACCATCCGGCAGCTGCACATGCAGCATAAACGTGCCCTGGTCCTCATCGGGAATAAATCCAGTGGGGATACTCATAAACAACCAAAAAGCCAACAAGAAAACCCCAATAATCGTTGCCACTCCGATTAGAGGAATTTTTACGCAGGCTTTGACCATACCCACATAGAAATTTGTGGAATGGTGTAAAGACCGATTAAAGAAACCAAAAATCCCTGTCTCTTTAATACCGGCCACCTCTCCATCTTTACCCGGCTTGAGAATACTGGCGCAGAGTGCCGGGCTCAGGGTGAGTGCATTCAAGGAGGAGATCGCCACCGACATAGAAATAGTAACGGCAAACTGCTGGTACATTTTGCCGGTAATCCCCGGCATCAACATCACTGGTACAAATACCGCAAATAAAACCAGCGTCGTAGCGACCACTGGGCCGGTCACTTCGCGCATAGATTGCAGCGCGGCCTCTTTTGGCGTCATACCATCGCCCATAAGACGCTGGGTGTTCTCCACCACAATAATCGCGTCATCCACCACAATGCCAATAGCCAGAATCAAGGCAAACAAAGTGATGGTATTAATAGTCATGCCAAATGCCAGCATGAGTGCAAAGGTGCCGATCAGGGAAACCGGAATAGCGATGGCAGGAATCAGGGTAGAACGCCAATCCTGCAGAAACATGAAGACCACTAAGATAACCAGAATCAGGGCGACAAACAGTGTCCGCACCACCTCCTTGATGGAGGCCTCCACAAACAGGGTGGTATCGTAGAGGATTTCCGCTTTCAAGCCATCGGGAAAACGCTGTGACAGCTCCTTCACCTTGGCTTTTATACCATCGGCCACATCGATCGCGTTGGCTTCCGGCAGCTGGTAGACACCGATCACCGCCGATGCCTCGTTATCCAGCTGGCCATATGAGGAATAGGACTCACTGCCCAGTTCCACTCGTGCTATGTCTTTCACTTTCACCATGGCGCCATCAGGCTTGGCGCGAATGGTAATGTCCTCAAATTCCTCGGGTTTTATGAGCCGCCCCTGCACAAGAATATTGTATTGAAACTGCTGCTCTTTGCGGATGGGCGGCGCGCCGATCTGCCCTGCAGCCACCTGGATATTCTGTGCCTGTACCGCACTGATCACATCCTGAGTGGTGACATCGAGAGAGGCCATCCGGTTCGGGTCCAGCCACAGGCGCATAGCGTAATTGCGCGAACCAAATATAACGACACTGCTCACCCCCAATACGCGTGCCAGCTCATCCTTTAAATAAATTTCGGCGTAATTGGCCAGAAAAAGTTCATCGAATTTCTGATCTGGGGAAAATAGATTCACCACCAACAACAACGTGGTGCTCTGCTTGGAGACCACCACACCATCGCGCTTTACGTCTTCCGGCAATTGTGGCGTGGCTTGCTCCACCCGGTTCTGCACATTCACTTGGGCGATATCGTCGTCGTAGCCGGATTTGAACGTTACCGTCAGACTGTAGGAACCATCGTTACCGCTGGTGGAAGACATGTATTCCATGCCCTCTACCCCATTGACCTGGGATTCTATTGGCACGGCGATACTATCGCGCACCACTTCGGCGCTGGCTCCGGCGTAATTCGCGGCAACATTAATGGTCGCCGGTGTAATTTCTGGAAATTGCGCCACCGGCAATAGCGGCAGGGAGAGGATGCCCGCAAGGGAGATCAGTATGGAAATCACAAAGGCGAAGCGTGGTCGCCGTATACAAAAAGCACTGATCATAAAATCGCTATAAGCCCCTCCACCGCAACCGGGCTACTTGTAATCATCCGCCTCTCCCTCGTATTGGGGGCGTTCACCCTTCTCGCTACCTTCATCGGGTAGTAGCGTTCCCCGGCCGGTACCCATGGGCTGCTTTGATCCCGGCATATGTACTGGTGAACTCCCGCCGCGTGCGGGCTCTGCGGGTTTGTCCGCAACATCGTAGGGATTGCGCGGAGTGTTCTGCGGCGTCACCGGCTTGCCGGCAACTACCCGTTGCAGACCGTTCACAATGACCGATTCACCAACCACCACACCGCGGTTGACTGCCCAGAGTTCTCCCTCGCGCTGGCCCAGAGTGACATAGCGCTTTTCCGCAATATTGTTTTTGCCCAGCACGAAGAGGTAGCGCCCCTGCATGTCCTCCATCACCGCCGATTGCGGCACCAGCGGTTTGAGCGCCTCACTGCCGGTATACAAGCGGATGGAAACTCGCGCGAACTGCCCCTGTACCAACAGGCTTCCCGGGTTGGCAAAAAGTGCGCGCACCGCCACAGAGCCGGTATTCGGGTCAATCTGGTTGTCGATAAAGACAATCTTGCCCGGATAGGGATAGAAATTTCCATCCGGTAGTTCGATACGCACATCCAATTCTGTAGGGGGCAAGCCCTCGCGACGGCGGCGCTCAGCATCCACTTGTACGGCGAAAAGTTGGTCCTCCGGCACTTCGAACAACACGTAGATCGGGTCCATCTTGACGATGGTGGTAAGCGGGTCCGAATTGGGTCCCACCAGGGAGCCCTCGGTAAATTGGGTGCGGCCTATACGGCCGGTGAGAGGCGCATAAATCTTTGTAAAGGAAAGATCGAGCTGGGCGCTTTCCACTTTAGCGCGGTCCGCATCTACTTGGGACTTGGCCTCTTCGAAAGTCCCCATCAGTTCATCCATCTGTACTTGGCTGATGGCACCCGTGGCCACCAATGTGCGGCCACGTCGATAGTTGCGCTCGGCAACCCGGAGGGATGCCTGAGTGCGCTCCAGGTTTGCACTCTGGTTGTCCAGTTCGGCAATAAACGGACGTGGATCTATTTCGAATAGCAAGCGCCCTTTTTTGACGGTCTCCCCCTCCCTGAAATTACGACTCTCGATGTAACCTTGCACGCGGGGGCGCACCTTATACTCATCGGTGGCCTCCACCCGGCCGACAAATTCAAAGCGCGGAATCACAGGCTGTTCGCGCACCACCAATACCTCGACCGGAGGCGGTGGTGGCACCTTTTGCTCATCGTCTTTGCCGCCACAGGCAGACAAGAACGCCAGCACAAGCCCAATAAATAAAAAACGCGCCATGGCAGGGTAGATACCGCCTTATGAATTTCAATATCTCTATCAACTATAGGCGTCAAAAAGCTGGAAGCTGGCGCTGGAATCTTGCATAGGTATACTGACGCAATGAAATTTTGTAGCCAATGCGGCAGCGATGCCGTCACATTTTCCATCCCAGAAGGCGATGATCGCCCGCGTCACCTATGCGGTAACTGCGGGACTATTCACTACATTAACCCACGTGTGATTGTCGGTGTTCTACCCTACCTGGAAGACCGGATCATGCTGTGCAAGCGCGCTATCGAGCCGCGTTTGGGGCTTTGGACTCTGCCCGCCGGGTTTATGGAAAACGGTGAATCCAGTGAAGAGGGGGCGCTGCGGGAATCCTGGGAGGAGGCTCGTGCCAACATTCGTGTCGATGGCCTCTACTCAGTCTATGACATTCCCTATATCAACCAGGTCTACCTGATCTATCGCGGTGAACTGACCGATACCAATTTCGGACCGGGGCCGGAGTCGTTAGAAGTGGAGCTATTTCGCCAGGAGGAAATTCCCTGGAAAGAAATTGCGTTCCCGATTATGCACAAAACCCTCGAGCATTATTTCGCCGACAGCAAACTTGGTCAGTACCAGCTGCACCGGGGCGTTATCTCGCGAAAACTGTAACCCGCGTTTTCGCGTGCTGAGCGGCCGGGAGCGCAGCTCCCGCTTCCGCATATCGGAAATACAAGGATATTCCAATGAAATACGCCTATATGCTCGCTGTCCTGCTATTAGTGGGCGTGGGTTTACCCATGCTTATCCCCGGACCCGATGGCAAGCCGATCATATCGCCTCAGGACTGGCTGCCGGATCAGCAGACTCTGGATACAGTACGCCAGCAGGGCCAGCGCGCCGTTCAAGCCGTGACCACTAGCACACAAAAATCCGCCGAGCAGTTTGAGACCCTGGTGGAATCCAGTGGCCTCCTGCCCGAGGAGTCAAAAAAGCCAACCACCGAAGTATTTAGCTGGCAGGATCGCCAGGGCAACTGGCATTTCTCTGATTCGGTGCCAGAGGGCTTGGGGGCCTCAGTGCGCATCCACCGGGTGAAGCCCATCAATACCCTGCCCGCCGATGCGGCTGGCACCAAAAGGCAAGCCCAAGAACCGCAATCGCAACGCTTGCAGGAGAGTGACTCTAGCGACAATCGTCTCTCTAACATCTTAAAAGAAATACAGGCACTCCAAGAAAAGAGCCAGGAACGCCAGCAGGCCCTGGATAACCTCTAACCCCCACTTAATAAAGGGGTTCAAGTGACAGGATTCGCATCAACATCCTATCGCTGCTTATGCGTTGTGGCACAGCGCTCATCCAGGCGCCACACATCAAACGCCGGCTCTTCGTAGGGGTGGGCTCGATACAGGGCCTCCAGGGCCGTATCCACATAATTATCCATACACACCATTTCAACCCGGTACTCCTCCACCTGCTCCACTTGCCCTGAGCCACCAATAAACGGCTGGCTCCCGGGAAGTGGGCGAAACTGACCGCAGCCAAGCACCTGCCAACAACAGCTGTCATAGTCCCCAATTCGACCGGCACCAGCTTGGAATAAGGCTTGTTTCACCGTCTCCAGATGGGATGCGGGGATATAGACACAGAGCTTGTACATAACAATTATTCACTCTTGATTGGCGGATAAAACAAAGGGGCCCAAGGCCCCTTTGTAATGCAAAATTCTGAAACACCTCAGAACATCAGCGTCATCAGCTTGCGCTGGTATTGCGTGGCGATCGGATCACCCGCCCCCAAGCTCTTCACGATGTCGAGGAATGCCTGCTTGGCCGCACCATCGGAGAAATTCATATCCCGGCGTAGAATATCCAGCAGCAGATCCAGCGCTTCCTGGTGGCGGCTGGCCTGGCTGTACTGCACGGCCAGCTGGTAGGCGGCATCGTAATCCTGTGGGTTCTGTTCCAGAGCTTTCTGCAACGCCTGGATTTCCGGAGTATCCGCCGCCTGCTGCTTCAACTCCAGCTGAGCCATCAGCTGTTGGTATTCAGCATCCTGATCCGCCAGGAGGATTTTTCCGAGCACCGTTTCCGCTTCCTGTGCGCGATTCTGATCGAGCAGTAATGCCGCAAGCTGTTTGGCGATATCCACACGCTCAGAGGATTCGCTATAAGCCTGGCGCAACAGTGGCAGTGCCTCATCGGCCTTGCCTTCGGCAATCAGTGCAAGAGCCTGCTGCAGCTTGATATCCCAGGGTTTGGGTAAGTATTTATCCAGCATTTCACGAATCTGGCTCTCTGGCTGCACTCCGGCAAAGCCATCTACCGGCTGCCCCTCTTTCAACAGCATCACTGTGGGCAGGCTGCGTACGCCCAGTTGGCCGGCGATCATCTGTTCGGTGTCGGCGTTCACTCTAGCCAGGAGGAACTGGCCCGCGTATTCGTTGGCAAGCTTTTCCAGCACCGGCATCAACTGTTTGCATGGCTCGCACCAGTCGGCCCAGAAATCCACCAACACCGGGCGCTTCATTGATTCTTCGATCAGTACTTGCTGGGCGTTTTCTGCCGTTACATCGACAATAAATTCGTTCACAAACTCTCCTGAGTAATGTCTTGCTAATTTGCTGATGGTCTAGCGGTAGAGGGTATCCATGCCGTAGGCCAGTTCAAGGGATTCCCGCTCAATCTTGCGCAGCCCTTTTACCACCAGGCCATAGGAGCGATCCACCATCCGCTCTATTTCATAATCCGGCACTGTGCCATCGAGCAAAACGGTATTCCAGTGCTTCTTGTTCATATGGTAACCCGGCAACACGCCGGGGAAGATATCCCGCAGGGCTTGCGCCTCATCGGGGTCACACTTCAAATTGGTGGCATCCGCCTCGCGATAACGACCGAGAGTGGCAAACATTCGCCCCTTCACCTTAAACACGGCGACCTCGGGACCAAAGGGAAAATCCTCAACCGCCTCAGGGCGAGCAAGCAGGTAATGTCTCAGCACCACGCTCTGCATTTTCCCACCCTACCAGTGTAGGGACGAGGGCAAACGCGGCGAAGACAGCAGTTTGGTAAAGCGCTGCCAACGCTCCTCCGCACTGCTGGTGTCCTGTTCGACATAATCCGCCACCAGCTTTTTGCCCCAGTTGTAGTTAATAACATAAGCGCCGTAGGCATCGACAAAATCCTTGCGCTGCAGCGCTTTGGCCGGGCTCATCAAGGTGTACTTTTCAAATAGGGGCGCCACCTGCGCGCCGGGGATTTCACCGTCGATATACTGTCTTGCGATTTCATTGCCGGCAAAGCTGAGCTTATCCACCAATGCCATCACCCGCTCATATTTTTGCGCACGCTGTGGGTCCAAGCCCGCCAGCGGGTAGAGCACCTCTCGCTCAAAGCGGTTTTTTTCCTCGCCGGGAAAGGCCAGATCAATGCCGTAGTTAGCACTGCCTTCTGCAATGAGGGATTGAGGACTAAACAGCGGATAGACACTGTATTCCACCCAGCCGCGCTCTTGCACCAAAGACTGCTCCAAGAGCGCATTATAAGTGTGATGGCCGGGATAGCCCTCGTGGCAGCCCAGATCGATGGCGCGGTCAATGGTAATCGGCAGGCCGCTATTCACCTGTATCAAGCTGTGAGAGCCCCCCTGATACCAGTTGTAACCGCTCCAGGGTTTGTCACTGACGTATTCCAGCGCAAAGTGTTCATTATCCGGCAGGGAAATATACTGCTTGGTGCGCAGACGACACTCCTCGATTGATGCAGTAAACACCGCCTGTAGCTTATCTGATGGGATTTCAAACTCGCGACGAAATGCTTGCACCCGTTCACTCAGTGGCCGATCTCCCGGCAGCAGCTCTGCCAGCTCCTGAAGCTGCGGTTCAAAACTGGCAAAATCCTGTTTGGGCGGCAGGGTGTCGTACAGCTCACGGGCCTCTTTGGCAAAGCTGCGCTCCGTTTCACCGGTAAAGCTCTCCGCATGCGCCACTAAAGCCCCCAGCTGGGTTTTTAGGTAGTGGAGGCGAAGTCCCTCGAGAGAACCGTCAGCCCCCTCCCCCCTTGGCAACTGCGCCAATAGCGCCCGCCCCCGCTGGGCAATTTTTGCTGGGCTGGCGCCACTCTGCTGTGCCTGTTCCCGCCACTCGGCCGGGCCGTAAAATGCATCCACATAGCGCTTGTCGTGATTGCCCAGCTCCAACACCAGGGCCACATACTCCCTGGCTACGGTATCCATCGACATATCCCCTTTCCCTTTATTTGCCGCCGGCATCACCTTGAGGCTCATTAGCTCCGGTGATATAGCATCTTGTGCTGTTTTACTTTCACAACCGCCAAAAAGCAGTGGCGCCGCCAATACGAAAAGCAGGCCCGCTGCCTTTATCACTCGTTTCATTATTATTGATTCTCTGTGGATGGATCTCATATCGGACAGGTCTGGCTAGAAACTAACTGGAAGTGAGGTCAAGACCCCATCACACTGGTGGGGTCCCGCTGGCGATAACCTTAGCCCTGGCGCTCAGTGTTCTCCTGAGCGGGTACTTCCTTCTGCGTATTGTCGCCCCCATCTGGCGTTGGATTTCCCTCGCTATCCGCCTGGCCATCAAACTCCTCAGAAACCGGCGCATTGCGCAGTACGAGGAAACCGGCGATACCGGCGATGACAGAGGCCAGTAAGATACCCGCCTTGGCCTGGATGAGCAGGTTACCTTGGCCGCTAAATGCCAATTCGGCGATAAAGATCGACATGGTAAAGCCGATACCCCCAAGCAGCGCAACACCAACGATATGTTGAAAGTTCGCCAGTTTTGGCAGTTTGCCCAAGCCCAACTTCCAACCGATCCAGGTGGCCCCCACAATCCCCACCAACTTGCCCACTACCAGGCCCGCAATCACACCGAGGGTCACAGGATTGAGCACTGCCGTGGAACTGGTAAAACTATCAAAGGGAATACCCGCATTGGCCAGGGCAAAAATAGGGATCACAATAAAGCCCACAGGGGTATGCAGGCGTGTCTCCATACGCTGCAAGGGAGACTGCGCCAAGTTCACACCGTTACCCAGAGCCATTACCCGTGCACGCAGGGCATCGTTGGCAATAATTTTGTCACCGGGGCGGAAACAGCGATCGAAGCTGCGGATAATATCTTTTACAAAGGTGCTAAAAGCCACAGGGTCGTATTTGGGCTTGGCCGGCAATGCCATCGCCGTGATGACCCCTGCGATAGTCGCATGTACCCCGGCCAGATAGAACTCATACCACAGCAGGATCCCCACAAACACATAGGCCGGTGAGCTACGCACACCGGCGGCCTTGAGCAACCACATAATTACGATCAGGCAGCCCGCTGCGATCAGTGCGGCCACATTCACTTGTTCGGTATACCAGATGGCGATCACCAGGATAGCCCCCAGGTCATCGACAATTGCCAAGGCCACCAAAAAAGTGACCACGGCACGGGGAACCCGATTCCCCAGCAGCGCGATACACCCGACGGCAAAAGCAATATCCGTGGCCATGGGGATACCCCAGCCACGCTCAGCCTCTCCGCCGCCATTAAAAGCGGCATAGATCAAAGCCGGCACCACCATACCGCCGATCGCGGCCATCACCGGCAACACCGCTTGGCGAAGGTCAGATAATTCCCCCACCATAAATTCACGTTTTAATTCCAGGCCCACCAGAAAAAAGAAGATCGCCATCAGGCCATCGTTAATCCAATGATGCAGAGACAGAGAAAATTCCCAATCTCCCGCATTGAGGCTAATGGGCATGTGCAGCAGATGCTTGTAGGCATCTTCCAGAGGGGAATTGGCGATAATCAGTGCAGCCAGCGCAGAGAGCATCAACAAAATGCCACTGCTGCTTTGTCGATGAATAAACTCTTCGAAAGGTGTCATCAAGCGCCCAAAAGCCTCCTCCAAAGGCGCCTCAAAAACCTTTCCTTTGCGAATCTTGAACTTGTTCAGAACGCTTTTTGCCATCGACTGACATCCTCTTTCCTAAAGACTAGCTCTACAACCTGTAGGGCCACACTTCTACCTATGGGAGCCAGAGGTTAGCATGGCCACTGTATTCTTAACCATATTGACAGGACACCGTTGCGAAACATGACCCGACTGGACCAATTGCTAGTAAAGAGAAAACTCGCCAACTCCCGCACCCACGCCAAAAAGCTAGTTGATGCCGGCCGGGTCATGCTCTCGGAAGGCGGGCCCATGGAAGCTGCACGCAAAGCGGCGCAGTCTGTCAGCGAGAGCTGTGCCCTGGAAGTCACGCCCCTCCCCGAGGATCAATACGTATCCCGCGCCGGCCTGAAACTCGCCGCGATTCTCGACCATACCGGCTTAAACCCCAAAGGCTGGCACGCCTTGGATGTAGGCTGCTCCACGGGCGGCTTCAGCGACTGCCTATTACAGAGAGGCGCCGTTTCAGTGGTGGGGGTGGATGTGGGGCACGACCAGCTTGCACAGAAGTTACAAAATGACTCCCGTATGTATCTGTTCGAAGGAATTAACGCGCGCCACTTACAAGCGTCCCAACTTTCCCCCTACGCAGATAACGGCTTTGATGCCATCGTTATGGATGTATCCTTCATATCCCAGGCCCTGATACTGCCGCAGCTACCCACTCTATTAAAACCCAGTGGGCAACTGTTGAGCCTGGTAAAACCACAATTCGAGGTTGGCCAAGGGGGTTTAGGAAAGGGGGGGCTGGTGCGCGATGCCAAACTTTATCCACAAGTCCGTGAACAGATTACTAATTTATGTGGTGAGCTGGGACTCGAAGTAAAGGCGTATATTGATAGTCCAATTAAAGGTGGGGATGGTAACCGGGAATTTTTACTCTGGGCCATACCAAAACGTGACAGCTAAACAATTACGGATAATAGATCGAAGACAAGAGAAACTACATTATAAGACCCACCGCTTATAGCCCGACAAAACCTGGTAAGGAATACACTTCTCTCAATGAGATCTCAGGCAAGGATGCCTAATAAAAATATCCCAATATTCACAATCTGCTTTCAACTCTGAACCGCATCATCCTTTAGGCTACTACGGCAGCCGTATACTTTCACAACACCCAGCGACTCTTTTATAAAATCTCCAGGAGAGTACCCTATATGGTTCGAAAGAAACCAACAAATTATCAGCCTAATCGGCTTGTGAAAATTTGTTGGATAAAGTTCAAGAAAGAACGAACCTTCGGAAGCTTCTGCCGATGTTGCGGGTAGAGAGCATATAGATCTACCGATGGCATTTCCCAACCCGAGCACATGGGCACCAAAAAGCCCTGATCCACCTCTTGCTGGCACATATAGTCTGGCAAAATTCCAATTCCAGAGCCATCAATCAGCATTTGTTTTAACATTAAAAAATCATCGACTCGCACTCTCGGTACGATCCCTATCTCTTGCGTATCAACACCATTAGTTAAACACAAGCTGTCACCATGCTGGGCACTGCTCATAATAAGAAACTGGCATTCGGCCACAGATTCAAGATCTGCTTTGAGATTATTTTTTCTTAGGTACTCTGGGCTTACGTATAAACGACGCCTGATTTCTCCCAGTTTTTTTGCGACCAATCTGGAGTCCACCAATATTCCCACGCGGACAACTAAATCGTAACCCTCTTCAACCAGATCTACTCTTCGATTGGAGAGAGTCAACTCTAACTGAATGTCCGGATGGCTTTCCAGAAACTCACTCATTACATTTTTCAAAACCGCATGGCCGACACCAACAGAAACGCTCACTCGCAACGTGCCGCATGCTTTGTTCACCAAGCTGCCGACCTTACTTTCCGCTAGATCCACCTCATATTGAATTCGACGACAGTGTTGCAAATAGGCGCTACCAGCCTCGGTTAATTTTTGCGTTCGCGTGGTGCGCTCGAGCAGGGTGACATCCAGAGCGTGTTCCAGCCTGGCAATTTTCCGACTGAGATTAGCCTTAGGCAAGTTAAGCCTTTCCGCTGCCGAGGTAAAACTACCCGCATCCACTACGGCCATAAACAGCAGCATGTCATTCAAATCAACTCTATGGCCCATCCAGTTTTCCCACTGCAACTCTTATTGTTGTCAAAAATAGAACAATCATTTTTAAGTATAAGCATATATCAAACAATAACGTATAGCTAGAATAGCCTCATCAACTAAAGCAATAGACAAAGCAACCCGGAGAAGAGAATGGAAATTTTAGCCAGAGACACACTACCTTTAGGCGGCTTCGCAGGTATTACCGAGCACCGATTGGTTACTGACAGCCGCGTATTTGGTACTCGCAAAAAAGCAGAGACCTTTGAAGGTCTGGGGAACATGGTGTACCTGGCCGATGCACGTTACTTACCCCAAGGATCATCGGGCATGCATCCGCACAGTGAAATCGATGTGATATCTATCATCATTGAAGGCCGGGTCAGCCATGAGGGATCTCTGGAGCATGGCAAAGACTTGGCGGCAGGCGAAGTTCAAGTACAACGCGCCGGCGGTGAAGGTTTTTCCCACAATGAAATCAACCCTGACAAACAACAAAACAGAATGCTGCAAGTCTGGGCTCTGCCAGAGAAAGCTGGCCAGCCTGCGGGGTATAAAACCTACAAACCGGCATTAGATGGCACCACTCGTATTTATGGAGGTATTGACGAGAAAGGCAGTACTTTTGATAGCAGCACTGTAATGGACATTGCACACTTAAAAACAGGCGAGCAATTAACTTTAGATAAAGCTCACTTGATTTATATTATTAGCGGCAGTGCGAAAGCAATATCAAGAAATATCACTAAGCAGGTAAAGGAAGGGGACTTAATTCGAGGAGACAATTTAACGCTCACCGGCACAGCAGCACTGCATTTGCTTCTTGTGAGCCATAGCAACTAGATATCTGGCTGCAAAAAATGTCATTCACAATTATACAGTTTACCGAGCATCAGCCACTCCCCCCTTAGTTAGGGTAAGAACTTTATCCGTTTTGACAAAGGCGCCTAAATCAAAACCACGTAAAGTTCTATTTTCAAGGGTGCTGGCGGCCAAACTCTGCAACATCAAAACTACGTAGCCCAAATACCCCAGAGAGGAATTAAACCCAAGCCTGAAAACAGTAAACTCAACTTAATGTAAGCGCCTCCGCTCCAAGCGGTATTTACTTTCAGGTCAAGCTGGGAAAATCGCAACGTCAGTAGTTCAAGCATTACTCCAAAATATTTCCTGCTTGGCAAAGGGATCCCTGTAAGAACCCTGCTGCACCTTTGTCAATCCCAGCTTTCTTAGGGACATTTCAACTACATGCCGGTTAAAAGACGAAACATGTCCACCATTCAGGTAGAGGTCAACATCCATCCAGGAAGCATGTTTGATTTCCTCGGTATCCGTGATTGAAATAGCCCGGCTTAAGGGTGCCAATTCACAGACAAAATAGATATCCGTGTAACCAAAATTTGCTGGGAACCGGGTGGCAAACCCCAATACAGAGGTAAATTCACAGGAAATACCTGTTTCTTCATAAACCTCTCGAAGAACCGCATCGGCTATCTTTCCACCCAGATCAACAGTTCCACCAGGCAATTTGGGGCTTGATGAAGCGCCGTGCCCCTGTACACAAAGTAGCTGTTCATCAAGCAACACAAAGCCCCCAACACCTACCGTATGGGTTGGGGAAAACGGAACATAAGCATCGTTTCGCAGCTTGAGAACCAACCTGGTTGCCGAACCTCGGCAACTGTGAAAGGTAAAGCCATGCTCCAAGCACATCGGTATAAGCCGGGTAAGTGCATCTTGTAGAGTGATCCAGATTAATTTTCTATTTTTTACTCTGGACACTTCAATTATGGCAACCAGTTCAGTCAGTAACTGGTCACCAGTCCCCATAAAGCTTTCCAGGCTTAAAGTAACGCAATTAAATGAATCAACTGTATGATGAAGCACAAGCAACCTATTAAATACCTAAGGAGACTCTGAAAAATAGCTTTCTAACTCTGCATTAGGTTTCACACAGCAAAAAAATGAATGTTTTTTAGTCAAAAA
>NZ_CANMKV010000026.1 GCF_947498635.1 uncultured Microbulbifer sp.
TACCCGGTTATGCATTTTCTAAAATGCCTCTTATAATTTAAAAGTGGCACCACTCCCGCGCAGCGGGTTTGTACAACATTTACATAGTGATCATCATGACCACTATCACCCTGATTACTATCCCAAAAACAATTCTACGTCAAAACACTCAAATTATTAAGACAATCAATTAGTTACGAATCTTTGGTACGGCCGTAACTAGTAGAAAAATGATCATCGTGACCACTATCCCAGAATTTACCACCATATGTAACCCACTGTATTTGTTCATTTTTTGGGCGCAATTCTCTTCCCTGCCAAAATAACAGTCACGATGATCAAAATTTCGGCTCGCATCTGGTCACATTTCCCGTAAACTGTATATATATCCACCCTGCAGGTATGTTTAAATGGACGACATTCCTATACCAGTCCCGAAAAACTCATCTCGCTTTATGGATCAATTGCGGATCTTTATGCGATCGAAGTACCTGGCTTTCAAGACTGAGAAAACTTATTGTTATTGGGTTAAAGACTTTATTCGTTTTAATCGAATGCGCCATCCAAAAGAGCTTGGCAAAGCAGAGGTGAATAACTGGTTAAGCTATTTGGCTACCAATCGATCTGTATCGGTCAATACCCAAAGAACAGCTTTGAATGCCGTTGTGTTTTTATATAAGCAGTTTATGAGCATTGAACTGGGTGAGTTAGAATTTAGCAACAGTCACCGCCCACGAAAGTTACCCGTGGTTTTCAGCCATGAGGAGGCTACAAATATTTTGGAAAGGCTTACAGGTCCAGCAAAAATTGCCGCATCACTAATGTATGGATCTGGCCTTAGGGTCATGGAAACGGTAAGGCTTCGGATTAAAGATATTGATTTTGCGGAGCAGTGCCTATTCGTACGAGAGTCCAAGGGGGAAAAATGGAGAAGAACACTGCTCCCCAAATCCCTAATCGGACCCCTGAAAACTCAAATTCGCTATACGCTCTCAGTGCATCAGCAGGATCTCGATGAGGGATTTGGAGAGGTCTATCTACCCTTCGCATTGTCCAAAAAATACCCAAAGGCCGCGACCAGTCCCTCCTGGCAGTATGTATTCCCGGCCAAGGAGCGCTCTCGTGATCCTCGTAGCAATGTCATACGGAGGCATCATATTGGAGAGCAACAGATACGGCGGGCAGTTACCAGTACTATTTCTAGTTTGGGAATACGAAAAAAGGCAAGCTGTCATACCTTTCGCCATTCATTCGCTACCAACCTACTGCGATCGGGTACAGACATTCGGAATATTCAAGAATTGTTGGGCCATAGTGATATTAATACTACGATGATCTACACCCATGTTATTGGTGTACATGAGCGCGGAATTAGCAGCCCATTGGATTAGATTGGAAAGTAGGCAATACCTCGGTTCACAAGCTCTAGGCAAGTGGGCGATGCTTCCTGCCCCATTTGGCTCTAGCGGGGTGGTAGATCTTTAAAAAGGCACTCTGTAATACACATTATCATGATCAACTTCAAAGCCTAAAGACTGGTATAGCTGCCGCGCGCGAACATTTCTTTTCTCTGTTTTTAGCTCAATACGAACAGCTTTAGTTTCCTCAGCAAAATTCATCGCAGCCTGAATCAGCTTTTTAGATACCCCCCTCCCCCTAAAGCGGCTTGATACCCCTAGATCATTAAGAATCCACAGGCGTGTAAGTGCAAGAGAGGAAAAACATGGATAGAGGTTTACAAAC
Organism: uncultured Microbulbifer sp.; assembly: GCF_947498635.1. GTDB lineage: Bacteria > Pseudomonadota > Gammaproteobacteria > Pseudomonadales > Cellvibrionaceae > Microbulbifer > Microbulbifer echini. The sequence goes on from NZ_CANMKV010000026.1 coordinate 1,723, forward strand.
CCCATTACCTCACGACTCTTCGAGTCCACCGCTATAAAAAGTGTAGAGAGTTGGCTACCAACCAAATTGTTGAGAAATTTTTCAGTTTTCTCTAAATCTGACTTATAGCCGCAGAATACCCTGTATTCATCAAACAACAGAGCGACCTCAGGAATATGGCTGTCTTCACAGTGAATTATTTGCATTCTGTGATACCGGGATATTGCCAAGCCTAATACAGAGTTCAGCCGCTTTCTTTGCAGACTATGTTAAACCGTTAAGTACAAAGCATGATTAATAGAGAAAAGTCGCCGTGCCGGTAGCAATAAGCTCTTCTTTGTCATTGCTCAACTCCATTCGGGCAACCACCAATTTGTTGCCAGTGCGTAAAATAGAACCCTCACAAAGAAAGTGCTCCCCCCTGCCCGGCTTTAGGTAGTCCACGCGCATGTCCACTGTACCGAGTTTCGATAGGCGATCGGCCTTTTCTTTCCAGTGCATATCTCCCATACGCTGGTAGGCCGCCACCATCGCAGTGAGACCCCCGACAGTATCGAGGGCGGTGGCGATCACGCCACCATGAAGAATATTCTTCCAGACATTGCCGATCAACTCTGGCCGTAAATCAAATCCGGCAGAAAGCGTAAGCGCTTCCAGGTCGAGAGAGCGCATCTCAAGGCCGATTTGCTGGTTGAAAGGGATTTTTTCAAAGAACCCCTTTACCAGCTCCTGGAATTCACTCGGTGAGGGTTCTGTCATAGTCGTGCAACCCGATTGAGCCCATCCAGGGCGGCACTACGATAGGCCTCTGCCATGGTGGGATAATTGAAGGTGGTATTCACGAAATAATCGATCGTATTGTTAGGTACGGGTTGTTTCATAATGGCTTGGCCAATATGTACAATCTCGGCAGCTTCAGCACCAAAACAGTGGATACCGAGAATTTCGCGGGTCTCAATGTGGAAAAGAATCTTGAGCATACCCACTCGCTCGCCAGAAATCTGTGCGCGCGCCGTGTGCTTGAAGAGTGCGCGCCCTACCTCATAGGGCACTTTCGCCGCTGTCAGCTCGGATTCAGTTTTACCGACTGAGGAAATTTCCGGTAGTGTGTAAATCCCGGTTGGAGCATCCTCAATAACACGGTGGCCACGACCGGCAAGAGCAGCAGCTACCGCCCTCCCCTGGTCATAAGAGGCGCTGGCAAGACTGGGCCAACCAATCACATCACCAACCGCAAATATATTTTCCACTTCAGTGCAGTAATGCTCATCGACGCTGAGTTGGCCGCGGTGATTTGCTTCCAAGCCAACATTATCCAAGCCGAGCGAATTGGTATTACCCGTACGGCCGTTACACCATAGCAGCGCATCGGCATGGATGCGCTTGCCAGACTGCATCTCCATGATCACACCCTGATCATTAGGAACTACACGGGCATACTCTTCCTGGTGGCGGACGGTAACGCCCATATCCCGCAAGTGATAGCTCAGCGCATCAGAGATCTCGTCATCAAGAAATTCCAGCAGGCTGCTGCGAGTATTAATCAGATCTACCTTGATACCCAGCCCAGCAAAAATAGAGGCGTATTCACAGCCAATCACGCCCGCACCATAGATCATGATCGAGTGTGGGGTATGTTGCATATCCAGAATCATGTCACTGTCGTAGACCCGTTCATGGTCGAAGTCGACATCGGCGGGACGATAGGGGCGGGAGCCAGTGGCAATAATAAATTTTTTCGCGGAGACGATTTCTGTAGCCCCATCCGGTAGCTGCACTTCTACGCTGTCAGCATCGCGAAAGTTTGCCGCACCTACGATTAATTCTACCCGGTTGCGCGCATAAAAAGAGGTGTGCATTTCCACCTGGTAGGAAATCACTTTATTGACAGTTTGCATCACCTGGGGGAAAGTCAGGCGGCGCGGTTCCCCCAGCGCGCGAAAAACGCTTTGGGTGTTATAGCGCATTAGTTGTTTGACAGAGTGGCGCAGTGCCTTTGAGGGGATGGTACCTTTGTGGGTACAGTTACCGCCAACCGCCTGGCGCTTTTCGATCACCGCTACACGCATACCTTTTTTCGCTGCGCTCATCGCGGCGGCCTCACCAGCCGGGCCCGAACCAATTACAACCAGGTCAAACTTTTGCTCTGCCATCTATAGCTCTGATTCTTTTTTCCAAAACAGGGTGCAAGGCAGAATACCACCTTCCACTCGCTATTTAATTTACGCTTACCGGCACAGGTTGTGCCAATGATATAAAACAACAAGCCCGTTGATCACGGGCTTGGAAAGGGGTGGATTATTTGCTCTTGGTTGCGTCGTAAGCAAGATCTTCAGCAGCTACCTTTTCCTGCCGCTGCCTCTCCTGTTCTTTTTCACACGCATCATCGTTACCGCCACAAATCGTGCAGTCCTGCTTCATGCCGATATTGTTAAGACCACCACAAGAGCCTTTCAATGGCTTATTTTGCACCATGGCACCGAGTGCCATTCCGGCAACAACAAGTAGCATGGCAACAAAAGCAAAGATAAATATTGTCATCACTCAGACCTCTCTAGGTAAGGAGAAAAAGCGGAACTGAATCGCTCTTCAAATCCTTTTTCAGTTTTTACCAACATGAAAGCGGCTAGGTTATCACGCTGAGCCAAAGCCATACCCGCATCGGCCCCAAGTACATTGAGGGCTGTGGCAAGAGCATCCGCCTCGGCACAGGTTTCTGCAATCACCGTAACAGAGGCCAACTTGTGCTTGAGCGGTCGCCCCGTGCGGGGATCAATACTGTGGGCGTAACGCACCCCATCCCGTTCGTAATAATTGCGATAATCGCCACTGGTTGCTACCGCTTTCCCACTCACATCAATCGGTTGTTGTACCATTTGGCCAAATGCGTTGGGCGTTTCGATGCCGATTCGCCAATCCTTACCCTTTGGATTCACGCCGAGGGTGCGCAGTTCACCACCAATCTCGACCAGGTAGTTCCGTATTCCCTGCTGTTCCAGAAGTAGTGCTACCCGGTCAACACCGTGCCCCTTAGCAATAGCCGAGAGATCAATCTCCACGGGCCGTTCGCGGGTGATGGTATCCGGATCACGCGTCAACTTAAGTGCATCGGAGCCCACTACCTGCTGCAAGCGGATAATTTCCACCTCAGAGGGAATATGTTCCGGTTCCGGCTGGGGGCCGAACCCCCATAAGTTAACCAGGGGGCCGACTGTCACCTCGAAGGCACCATCGCTGCGGCGGTGGATATCCAGGGACATCTCCACAACATCGGCAAGCGACTGACTTACCGGCACGGCCTTACCCAAAGCGCTGCGATTGAGCCGCATCAACTCGGAGTCATCGATATAAGTGGACATCTCCTGGTTAACCTGTTGCAGCTCGCTGTCTATCAGCGCCTGCAACACAGTAGACTCCATATCTGCGGGGACATCGACAACCGTAATGTGATAACTGGTGCCCATGGTGCGGCCGCTCAGCTGCCAGTTCTCCGGTGCCGGAGTGCAGGCAGAAAAAATAGCGACCACACAAAGCAAAAACAGGGCCGGAAGAACGGGCCCTGTTTTCGCTTTTTTCGGGGCTTTGAATGCGTTTAGCAAACTAAGCTCTCCGTTTAACCACCGAAGTCGTCGAGGAGGATATTTTCATCCTCTACACCCAGGTTTTTGAGCATATTGATGACTGCAGCGTTCATCATGGGCGGTCCACACATGTAGTACTCACAGTCTTCAGGCGCCGGGTGGTCCTTCAGGTAGTTTTCATACACTACGTTGTGAATGAACCCGGTATAACCAGTCCAGTTATCTTCCGGCTGCGGGTCGGAAAGAGCCACATGCCACTTGAAGTTATCGAACTCAGCGGCCAGACCGTTATAGTCATCTTCGTAGAACATCTCGCGCAGCGAACGAGCGCCATACCAGAAACTGATTTTGCGGGTGGAATTCAAACGCTTGAGCTGATCGAAGATATGCGAGCGCATCGGTGCCATACCGGCACCACCACCGATAAAGACCATCTCGTTGTCGGTTTCCTTGGCGAAAAATTCACCGAAGGGTCCGTACACCTTGATCTTGTCACCGGGCTTCAGGCTGAACACATAGGAAGACATCTGACCCGGTGGAATGCCCTCGGTGCGGGGCGGCGGGGTCGCGATACGGATGTTGAACTTAACTACACCCTTCTCTTCCGGGTAGTTGGCCATGGAGTAGGCGCGAACCACAGGCTCAGTCACCTTGGACTCCAGCTTGAAGAAACCGAAGTGTTCCCAATCACCACGGTACTGATCTTCGACTTCAAAATCAGCAAATTTTACATGGTGAGCCGGAGCTTCCAGCTGTACATAACCCCCAGCACGGAAATCGACACTCTCACCTTCGGGCAAACGCAGGGTCAGCTCTTTAATGAACGTGGCCACGTTGGGGTTGGACTCCACAGTGCATTCCCATTGCTTCACACCAAACACCTCTTCAGGTACTTCGATTTCCATGTCCTGCTTTACAGCAACCTGACAGGAAAGGCGCTTGCCTTCTTTGGCATCGCGCGGAGTGAAGTGTGCCGCTTCAGTCGGCAGCATATCGCCACCGCCGGAGTTCACTTTACAGATACACTGCGCACAGCTGCCGCCACCGCCACAAGCAGAGGCCAGGAACAGGTTATTCGCAGCCAGGGTTTGCAGCAGCTTGCCGCCGGCCGGTACGGTAAGAGTTTTCTCACCGTTAACCAGGATATTGACGTTGCCGGTGTTTACCAGGCGCGAGCGGGCAGCAAGGATCACCGCTACCAGCGCCAGCACGATGACGGTAAACATCGCTACGCCGAGGATAATTTCAATACTCATTCTATTGTTTTCCCCGCTTAGATATCGATGCCGCCGAAAGACATGAAGCCCAGGGACATCAGACCAACAGTTACGAAGGTAATGCCCAGGCCTTTCAAGCCATCCGGTACATCGCTGTACTTCAGCTTCTCGCGGATACCCGCCAGAGCGGTAATCGCCAGGGCCCAACCGAGGCCAGCGCCGAAGCCGTAGGCAACACTCTCACCGAAGGCGTACTCACGCTCCACCATAAACAGCGAGGCACCCATAATGGCGCAGTTCACTGTAATCAGCGGTAGGAATACACCCAGTGCGTTGTAGAGAGCCGGCACATATTTATCCAGGAACATTTCCAGGATCTGTACCAGCGCTGCGATAACGCCGATGTAGGACAGCAGGCCGAGGAAGCTCAGGTCTACATCGGGATAACCAGCCCAGGCCAGTGCGCCATCTTTCAGCAGGTAGGTGTAGATCAGGTTGTTCACTGGCACTGTCAGCGTCAGTACCACAATCACCGCTACACCAAGGCCGATCGCAGCTTCGATCTTCTTTGATACGGCAAGGAAGGTACACATGCCGAGGAAGAAGGCCAGCGCCATGTTTTCAACGAAAACCGCGCGGATAATCAAAGAAATATAATGTTCCACGGCTTAGGCCTCCTGCGCGAGAGAGTTGGGCGCAATCTTGAACTCGTCTTGCTCCACCTGGGTAGGTTTCCAGGCGCGGATTGCCCAGATGAACAGACCGATCAGGAAGAACGCACTGGGCGGCAACAACAGCAGACCGTTGGGGATGTACCAGCCACCGTTGCTCACGGTGGTCAGAATATCGACACCGAACAGCTTACCTGCGCCGAAGAGTTCGCGAATAAAGGCCAGGCCGATCAGGATTACGCTGTAACCCAGGCCATTGCCGAGACCATCGAAGAAGCTGGGCAGCGGCGGGTTCTTCATGGCGAAGGCTTCCGCGCGGCCCATTACGATACAGTTGGTAATAATCAGACCAACGAATACCGACAGCTGCTTAGAGATATCGTAAGCCAGAGCCTTAATCAGCTGATCCACCAGAATTACCAAAGAGGCAATCACGGTCATCTGCACGATGATGCGGATGCTGTTCGGAATCTGCTTGCGAATCAGGGATACCGCAACGTTGGAACAGGCCACAACCGAGGTCAGGGCGATACACATGACCAAGGTAACCTGCATGGAACTGGTGACAGCCAGTGCCGAGCAGATACCCAGGATCTGTAACGCGATCGGGTTGTTGTTAAAAATCGGGTCTAGCAGAGTCTCTTTAATTTTCATGCTTATGCCTCCCCTACTTTCAGGTTTTTCAGGAAGGGACCGTAGCCCTGGTTACCTAACCAGAAGTTCACCAGGTTATCCACGCCCTTGCTGGTCAGAGTCGCACCAGACAGACCATCGACTTCATGAATCGCGTCAGGGCTGTTGGGGTTAACCTGCCCTTTGATTACATTGATGTCGACATTGCCCTGGGTGTCGAAGACTTTCTTACCAATCCACTGGGCTTTCCAGTTGGGATTGTCCACTTCACCGCCGAGTCCGGGCGTTTCTTTGTGCTCGTAAAAGCCGAGGCCCGCTACGGTGTCGAGATTACTCTCTAGAGCGAGGAAGCCGTACAGGGTGCCCCACAGACCATAGCCGCGAACAGGCAGGATAATCTTGTCCAGCTCGCCATCTTTCTCTACCAGGTAGACCTCTTTGATGTTTTCCCGACGGATTATCTTGGCCGTGTCCTCATCGGCCGGCAGCTTTTCACTGGCGGACGCGATTTTGGATGCAGCGCGACCGCTGCCACCTGCCGGTGCTTCATCGGTGAATTTACCGGTGTTCAGGTCAACGTATTTGATCTGAATATCAGCGAAGGCTTTCTCTACTACCGCTTTGTTTGCGTGAGAGTCCTTCAGTAGGCCACCGGCCATCAGTACATTGCGCTTCATGTCCAGCTCGGCATTGGCCTGCTGAGCAGGCTTCAGCATTACCGCAGCGGTGGACACCACTACGGAGCACACCAGGCACATTACCAGCGCGACAATCAGAGTACCGGTTACGGAATCTTTATTAGCCACGTGCCAACCTCCGTTTGATATTGGACTGCACCACAAAGTGGTCAAACAGCGGAGCGAACAAGTTAGCGAACAGGATCGCCAGCATCATGCCTTCCGGGAAGGCCGGGTTCACAACACGAATCAAGACAACCATCACCCCGATCAGGATGCCGTACCACCAGCGACCGGTATCGGTCATGGCTGCGGATACAGGATCGGTGGTCATAAAGATCAGGCCGAATGCAAAACCACCGACCACCAAATGCCAGTACCAGGGTACCTGGAACATCGGGTTAGACTCGGAGCCGATCAGGTTGAACATGAACGCTGTCGCCATCATGCCCAGTAAAGTACCGGCCACAATACGCCAGCTGGCGATCTTCATGCCCATCAGGATTACACCGGCAATCAGAATAGCCAGGGTAGAAGTTTCGCCGATGGAACCATGTATCTTGCCGAAGAAAGCGTCGAACCAAGTTACCTGGCCAACCGCAGCATTCACGATACCATTCTGGATACCTTCGCTAGCCATTACAGACAGCGCAGTTGCGCCGGTGTAACCGTCAACCGCAGTCCAGACCGCATCGCCAGACATGGCCGCCGGGTAGGCGAAGAACACGAACGCACGGCCGGTAAGGGCTGGGTTGAGGAAGTTTTTGCCGGTACCACCGAACACTTCCTTACCGATAACCACACCGAAGCTGATCCCCATCGCCACCATCCACAACGGCAGATCTGGCGGACAGGTCAGGGCGAACAGAATCGAAGTTACAAAGAATCCTTCGTTCACTTCGTGACCGCGCACCGCGGCGAACAGCACTTCCCAGATACCGCCCACAATGAAAGTGACCAGGTAAATCGGCAGGAAGTACATAGCCCCGTAGACAAAGTTGTCCCATAGGCTCGCCGCATTATAGGAAGTCAGAGCACCGATCACCGAATGGCGCCATCCGGACAGATCCGGGTTGGTCATCCCCTCGAGAATGGTGTTGGCCTGGAAACCAATATTCCACATACCATAAAAGGCCGGGATCATGGCACAGGCCCACACGGTGATCATGATACGTTTCAGGTCGATGCCGTCGCGCACATGAGAGGTGGTCTTGGTTTTATCGGCCGGTTGGAACAAGCCGGTATCAATAGCCTCAAAGAGGGCATAGAACTTTTCGAATTTGCCGCCTTTGTGGAATTTTGGTTCGATCGAATCGAGGAATTTACGCAACATACTTACCCCTCCTTCTCAATACGGGTCAGGTTGTCCCGCAAAATGGGGCCGTACTCGTACTTGCCCGGACACACAAAAGTACACAGTGCCAGATCTTCCTCGTCCAACTCCAACGCACCCAGTTTCTGGGCCATGGCGCTGTCACCAACAATCAGCGAACGCAACAATTGAGTGGGCAGTACGTCCAGCGGCATCACCTTTTCATAGGTACCGATCGGCACCATGGCACGCTCGGAACCATTGGTGCTGGTGGTGAAGTCGAACAGCTTGTTTTTGAACAGGCGCGACAGATAGATCGGGAAAATGGAGAAGCGCTTGTTACCGGCACGCAAGTAGTGCAGGAACGGGCGCTCGTCGCCCTCTTCCAGAATCGTTATCTGGTTGTGGTAACGGCCCAGGTAGGCCAGGGGACCAGAGGCCGATCGACCGCCGAATACGGAACCGGAAATAACGCGATCGTTATCGCCTTTCAGCTCGCCCGCGATCAGTTTGTCTAAGCTGGCACCGAGACGAGTGCGCAGCAGACGCGGCTGCTTGGCCTGGGGACCGGCCAGGGACACAACACGATCGGTAAACAGTTTACCGGTGGTAAACAGTTTGCCCACGGCGATCACATCCTGGTAATTGATAGTGAATACACTGCGGGAGCCGGATACCGGACTGAGGTAGTGGATGTGGGTACCGGAAAGCCCGGCCGGATGGGGACCGGCAAACGCTTCACGGCGGATATTAGCGGCGCTCGGCACAGGAATATCTGCATCCGGAGCCGTGCACACGTAAGTGGTCTCCGCCAGCTTAGAGAGCACCTCAACGCCCTGAGAGAAGGCTTCGCGGTTCTCAGCAATAACGACTTCCGGATTCGCCGCCAGAGGGTTGGTGTCCATCGCATTGATGAACACCGCTACCGGCTCGGCATCCAGGGCGGGAACGCGGCTGAATGGGCGGGTACGCAGCGCGGTCCACAGACCGGACTCAACCAGGTTCTCAACCACTTGAGTACGAGTAAGCCCAGACAACTTGCCTGCGCTATAGCTCTGGAACTGTTCCGCGGCATCGCCGTCTATCTCAATCACGACAGACTGCAACACGCGACGGGCACCACGATTAATAGCGACAACACGACCGGCGGCCGGCGCTGTGTAGCGCACACCTTCGGTTTTCTTATCGCTAAACAGCAGCTGACCAAGTTTGACGCTATCCCCTACTGCCACCTCCATTGTCGGCTTCATCCCGTGATAATCGGGGCCGAGAACAGCGACGGTCTTGAGTGCAGGACCCTTGTGGATCACCTGCTCGGGCGCGCCGGATATGGGTAAGTCCAATCCCCGACGGATCTTTCTCATACGCCTATGCCTAAGTTTCTAGTTTAAAAAATTGCAATATGGCCCACCGGCCCGGGTTCAGACTGACAGGCAGTCGACCCCGGGCTAGCGAGCCATATTGTGGAATTATGTGCTGCGAGGGCTTACACCGTATCACCCGAAGACCGGGCGGAAGGAAGCTAAACACGGTTTGCGCACGCTAACTTCTCGGCGCACGGTCGCCTCGCAAAATCGCGCGCATTATAAAGACGGGGCAAAGTCTTTACCAGTCTGGAAGCGCCCAAAGTGGCACTGAGATAAGAAATTTCTGCTGAAAAAACAGAGATTTGGGGAGAGGCGGGCGGGCGGCCAGGAAAGCCGCCGCACCCCTGCAGCCAGCCTCTACGGCCGACTGCAAGACTTTAGCTTGACGCCTTAGTCTTTTTTCGGGAACAGCTCATAACGGACGCCGGCCATATCTTCCAGGCAGCGAACCACCTGACAGCTGTAGCCGAACTCGTTGTCGTACCAGCAGTAGAGCACAGCGTTCTTACCGTCCACAATAGTCGCAGTGGAATCGAATACACAGGCAACGCGAGAGCCGACAAAATCGCTGGACACCACCTCTGGGGAGTTGGTGAAATCAATCTGTTGACGCAGCGGAGAGTGCAGTGCCACATCGCGCATGTATTCGTTCAGCTCTTCCTTGGTGGTCTCTTTACCCAGATTCAGGTTGAGAATCGCCATGGAAACGTTCGGTGTTGGAACGCGGATCGCATTGCCGGTGAGCTTGCCTTTCAGTTCCGGCAGGGCCTTGGCCACCGCTTTGGCGGCACCGGTTTCCGTCAGAACCATGTTCAGCGCTGCAGCGCGGCCGCGACGCTCACCCTTGTGGTAGTTGTCGATCAGGTTCTGGTCGTTGGTATAGGCATGGACAGTCTCTACGTGACCGTGCTCCACACCGTAGCCGTCCATCATCGCCTTCAGGACCGGCACAATAGCGTTGGTGGTACAGGAAGCGGCTGACAGCACCTTGTCTTCCGGCTTGATATCGCTGCTATTGATACCGTAAACGATATTCTTAATGTCGCCCTTGCCCGGTGCAGTCAGAAGCACTTTGGAGGCGCCTGGGCTCTGCAGGTGCTGGCTTAGACCTTCTTCATCGCGCCATACACCGGTGCTGTCAACGATAATCGCATCGTCGATACCGTGCTGAGTGTAATCCACCTCCTGAGGGGAGTTGGCGTAGATGATCTTGATTTCATTGCCGTTGCAGATCAGGGAGTTGGTCTCCTCGTCCACACGAATAGTGCCCTGGAAAGCACCGTGCACCGAGTCGCGACGCAGCAGCGAAGCACGCTTCACCAGGTCGTTCGGGGCCTTGCCCTTGCGCAGTACGATCGCTCGCAGGCGCAGCACATCACCACTGCCGGCTTTATCGATCAACAGGCGCGCAACCAGGCGGCCGATACGACCAAAGCCGTAAATCACAACGTCCTTGGAGTTCGGCAGGGGCTTGCCGGCACCAGAGGCATCAGACAACTCTTCACGCACAAAGTCATCTACAGGCAAGTTGCGTGCGTCGCGCATAAACTTGTTAGTCAGGGTTCCCAGGTCGATGTGTACAGGACCCAGATCCAGCTTGCAGATAGCTTCCAATACAGGGAAGGTTTCAAACTCGGAGAGTTCGTTTTCCTCAACCTGGCGCACAAAGCGGTGCGCTTTCATAATGCTCAGAACAGAGCGATTAACCAGGTTGCGGCCATACATATAAATACCGACGTTTTGCTCGCGGTTGAGCTTTCCGATCATCGGGATCATGGATTCGGCTAGCGCTTCACGCTGCTTCCAGTCCTTGAAAAAGTCCGCGGGCTTCGGTCGCTTCTGAGTCACTGTCAGACACCTCTGCAATAGGTTTAATAGGCAGGAAATCACGGCCCGCAAACCACTCGGGGCCGTATGGCTGCGCATTATCAGGATTCGCCTATCTCTACGCAACTGCGCAAAAAAAAACCAACAAAATGTAGTAAAACTACCTTTTTGTTGTTTGCAGGCCTTTCCGTGCACAATCCCCAAAAAAGCGTAGCCGTTCGAGAGGAAATCCATCGACGCCGTTAACATAGACTGCAGCCCAATCCGATCGCGGCTACAATAGTCGCCCCCTGCACCACAGCAAATGAAAGCGCGGATATTTAAGGAAAGATGACCGATATACAGCCCCTGACTCCCCCCAAATTCCAAAGCGGTAATGACCGGCAATTCTGGGGACAACTACACGGCGCAGCGGCCGCGCTCGCCATCCTAAATGCTGCACGCAACAGCCAATCCCCCACCCTACTGGTTACCAGGGATAGCCTTGAGGCGCACCGCTTAGAGGTACAACTGAAATTTTTTAACAAAGCGCGGAGAGATGGGGGCCCTAGCGACGACTTTGAGATTTTCTATTTCCCCGACTGGGAAATCCTGCCCTACGATACCTTCTCACCACATCAGGATATTATCTCGGACCGTTTGGCCACGCTCTATCGCATGCCGCAAATGGGAAGCGGCATTGTCATAGTGCCTGTAAGCACGCTGATGCACCGCCTTCCGCCCTGCGATTATGTCGCCGGCAATGCCTTGATCCTGACCGAGGGGCAGCAATTTGATATCGATACTCAGCGACGCCTGCTGGAGCAGGCCGGCTATCACTGTGTAGATACCGTCTACGAACACGGTGAATTCGCTGTGCGCGGTTCGCTGATGGATATATTTCCTATGGGCAGCTCCCTGCCCTATCGCATTGATCTGTTTGACGATGAAATCGAATCCCTGCGCACCTTCGATCCGGAAACCCAGCGCACGGTGGATAAGGTGGAAACCATCCACCTACTACCTGCGCGGGAATTCCCCATGCACAAGGCGGGCCTCTCTGGGTTTCTACAAAACTGGCACGAACAGTTTCAGGCCGACCCCAGCCTCGCTCCCATCTACCAGGATATTAACGCCGGTATTGCGCCTGCAGGTATCGAGTATTACCTGCCTCTATTTTTCGATAATCAATGTGCGAGCCTGTTCGACTACCTCCCGAAAGGCAGCCAAGCATTTTTGCAGGGAGAGATTCAAGCTCCCGTGGAGAGTTTCTGGCGGGAAGTCGGCAATCGCTACGAGAGTCGCTGTGGCGATCTGACCCGCCCAATCTTGCAACCCCGCCAAATACTGCTGGATATCGACGAGTTTAATGGCGCACTTAAAGCCATGCCGCGCGCGATCTTTTCCGCGGAAGTGCTGCCGGAGGCCAAAGGCAATTTTAACTTTGCCACCCAGCCCCCACCCTCCCTACCAGTTGACGGCAAGGCCGAGCAACCTATGGCAGCCCTGGAAAGCTACCTGGCGGGGCACTCCGGGCGGGTGCTCTTCTGTGCCGAAAGTGGAGGGCGACGCGAGGCACTGCTGGAACTGCTCAAAGGTATACGCTTAAGCCCCCCGACCTTCCCGAGCTGGGAGGAGTTTCTACACAGCAATGAAACGATCGGCATCACTGTAGCCCCCCTGGATCAGGGGCTGCTACTGATAGACCCGGCCATCAACTTAATCGCAGAACCACAATTATTTGGTGAGCGTGTTCTGCAACAGCGTCGCCGGAAAAAAGCCAAGGATGACGCCGACAATGCCGTAAAAAACCTGGCAGAGCTGCGCATTGGCACTCCGGTTGTCCATATCGACCACGGCGTGGGGCGCTATCGTGGCTTACAGCACCTGGAGATCGACGGGCAACCAGCGGAGTTCCTGACCCTGGAATATGCCGACGAAGCCAAACTCTACGTCCCTGTGGCCAGCTTGCATCTCATCAGCCGCTACTCCGGCGCCGATGAAGCCCTCGCACCGCTGCACAAAATGGGCAGCGAGCAATGGCAGAAAGCCAAGCGCAAAGCCGCCGAGAAAGTGCGCGATGCCGCCGCCGAACTGCTGGACATTTATGCCCGCCGGGAGGCCCGCATCGGTCATGCCTTTGCCGACCCCAAGCTGGCCTATCGCGAGTTCTCCGCAGGCTTCCCCTTCGAAGAGACCCCGGACCAGCAGCAGGCCATCGAAGCTGTAGTCGGCGACATGCTGTCAAAAAAACCGATGGATCGCCTGGTGTGTGGCGATGTGGGGTTCGGTAAAACCGAAGTTGCTATGCGCGCCGCCTTCGTCGCCGCCCACGCGGGCAAACAGGTGGCCATGCTGGTACCCACCACCCTGCTGGCACAACAGCACTTCCAATCCTTCCAGGACCGCTTTGCGGATTGGCCCATCAATATCGAAGTCATCTCCCGCTTCCGCTCAGGCAAAGAAGTGGACAGCGTGAAAGAAAAAGTGGCGAACGGAAAAGTGGATATTCTGGTCGGCACCCACAAGTTGCTGCAGAGTGACCTGGACTTTAAAAATCTAGGACTACTCATTATCGATGAGGAACACCGCTTCGGCGTACGCCAGAAAGAGCGCCTCAAGAGCCTGCGCGCCGAGGTGGACATTCTCAACCTCACCGCCACCCCAATTCCAAGAACCCTGAATATGGCCATGGCCGGTATTCGCGACCTCTCCGTGATCGCCACCCCGCCGGCGCGGCGCCTATCGGTGAAAACCTTTGTCCGCGAACGCGACGAAGCCCTAGTGAAGGAGGCGATCCTCCGGGAGATACTGCGCGGTGGTCAGGTATATTTCCTGCACAACGAAGTGAAGAGTATCGAGCGAGTTGCCCGCGAACTGCAGGAATTAATTCCCGAGGCGCGCATCGGTATTGGCCACGGCCAGATGCGCGAGCGCGAACTGGAGCAGGTGATGGGAGACTTCTATCACAAGCGTTTCAATGTACTGGTCTGCACCACGATTATCGAGACCGGTATCGATGTGCCCACGGCCAACACCATTCTGATCGAGCGTGCGGATAAATTCGGCCTAGCCCAGCTGCACCAGCTGCGCGGCCGCGTGGGCCGCTCCCACCACCAGGCCTATGCTTACCTGCTGACCCCCAACAAGCGCGCCATGACCGGCGACGCCGTAAAGCGCCTGGAGGCCATCAGTGAAGCCCAGGACCTCGGTGCAGGTTTTACCCTCGCCACCCACGACCTGGAAATCCGCGGCGCCGGTGAATTACTTGGAGAAGAGCAAAGCGGTCAAATTCAAAGTGTTGGCTTCAACCTGTATATGGAAATGCTCGATCGAGCGGTAAAAGCGATTCGCGAGGGGCGCACACCCAACATCGATGAACCACTGGAATCACCGTCCGTGGATGTAAACCTGCGAGTGCCCGCTCTGATTCCCGAGGATTACCTACCGGACGTGCATGGCCGACTGATGATGTACAAACGGATCGCCAACGCCGCCGACCACCAGCAACTCAAGGAGTTACAGGTGGAAATGATCGATCGCTTCGGCCTGCTACCCGAGCCGGTCAAGCACCTGTTCCGCACCACCGAGATAAAGCTGAAGGCCGACGCAATGGGAATTCGCAAGCTGGAAGCCTCCGCAGCCCGCGGCCGCATCGAATTTTCCGAAAACACCCAGGTTGACCCACTCACCCTGGTAAAAATGGTGCAGACCCAACCGGGCCGCTACCAACTGGCGGGCGCCAATCAGCTGAACTTTAGCCTCGACGAGGGCGGCCCTGACCGCAAGTTGCAAGAAATCAATCAAGTACTGGAGCGCCTGGCACAGTGATACCATTTTTGCAGCCGGTGATGTGATCGATCGACACAGGGCCTCCCCCCCTGCCAAAATCGCCAACACAAACAACCGACTGCGAAATGCTCCCGTAAGACTCCACCGATAGCGCTAGAAAGACGGATAAAAGTGGTAACCCCATGACCATAATGAAGATAATTCGCCTCTGCTCAACTTTAGCCTTGGCCCTCTCCGCCACGGCAACCCAGGCGGCCAGCTATGCCGGCAACACATTTGAGATCGAAATGATTGTGTTCGAGCGCCCTCAAGGCATGGCTCAAACCAGTGAAACCTGGCCCGCGGAGCCCAAGCTTGTATACCCTTCCCGCTGGGTTGATTTCGATACCCCCAAGCACGCAAAGCAAACTCAGCCCGAGCAAAACGACGAACCAATCAGTTTTGAGCCAGAGGGCCTCAATGTTAGAGCTCGCAAGGAGGCACCCTCCACCGGATTGCGCCTATCCCCAGCAGCCACCAAACTCGACAACAAAGCTGCTGCATTAACCAGAGAGGGAGATCGCATTCTCTTTCACAAAGCCTGGCGCCAAGTACTGGTACAAAAGCATAGGGCTCCGGCAGTCCTCATTGATGGTGGTGAGGCTTTCGCCGGGCACCGACAACTGGAAGGCTCAGTGACCCTGAGCGTCTCTCGCTACCTGCACTTGAGCACCAACCTCTGGCTTAATGACTTTTCAGCGCCCCCATCGGGCAAAGGCCTGCAGCTGCCTCCGCGGCCAGGAACTACAGCCACCTCTCACGCCGACCTGACGCCCCGTGATCAGCCAAGCTCTCAAGGAAACTACGAGCCGATAATCCTGGGCGAGCCCCCCCAGGCTGCCGAGCAGCCAACTTTTGTCAAGCGCGCAGCCCACCTTGAGCACGAACGGCGTATGCGCAGCGGCCAGCTGCACTATATTGATCATCCAGCCTTTGGCGTGCTGATTGAAATTCGCACTGTAGCCAACCCCGAGACGGAAACGGCAGAGAATCTCCGCTCCGACACGCCCTAGGAAGCCCGCAATATCCCTCTTACGCTGGGGGATATTGCATTCTCTGCCCCAAATTAAAATACATATAAGCCTTAACCAGATTGCCCACCATAATTGGGCGGACAGTTACCAATAGGCCTAGCAGCGAATCAAAGCAATTTGATTCATCCACTAAGAAAACAAAATAATTTCATAAATAACGATTAAGTAGGCATGCTATAACACTCAAATATACAATCCAGGACTGCATATACCGGCCAACATACACCGCACCTGAAAACTTCCAGAATCCCTAGAAATCGAAATCAATTAAGCGATTAAATACTGGCTAAAAGAAATTTTTCCCTTACCCTGCCCAAACAAACCCATATCCCGCCTACCATTACATTGATGACAGAATTATTTAATGCTCGGGGAAAGTTAAATAATCTCAAAAAAGCAGGGCGTCAGTTTTAAGAATTGGAATATTAAATAAAACTAAGGTGATTAAATCAGTCACAAACAAAGGGAGCGACTAAATTTTACGAACGGTATCAGGGAAAGTGGTACAGGATAGGGAAATAGAAAAGCGAGCCGAGCAGCCCGCTTTAAGAGGCGCTGGCAGAGCTGGCGGCTGGCAACCGCAAACTCTACACGATAACAGTTCTTTCAACGAGCGATCCTAGAATCACTCACAGGGAACAACATCTTCCGCCAGCAGTCCTTTGTCACCTTGTTGCATTTCGAACTCAACCGCCTGCCCCTCGTTAAGAGTTTTATAACCCTCACCGCGAATGCTGCGATAGTGTACGAAAATATCTTCAGTTCCTTCTCCACAGGTGATGAAGCCATAACCCCGTGCGTTATTAAACCACTTCACAGTACCTGTAACGCGATCACTCATTGAGAAAACCTCATTATTGTTATTGCGCCTACCTCTATCACCTCATAACTACATTCGGCAAGAGGGGCAAACGCCACCCCATTGTTAACAAACTGCTCCATGCAGAATGCTATCTTGCTTCACCCTTTTGATAGATACCAAAAAGGCGTAACCTGATTCTTAGATAAAACAGCGCCAGTGTCTAGGTTTCTATGTGAAATAAATACTACGTTTTTACCAGTATGCGTAATTAACCGACAGAACCCTGATTAACACCAACATATAAACTAAGCATTTGTACCTTATTGCACTCCCAATACTCAACTGTCTAACGCGGCCTCGCGGGCTAATGAAGGAATATCGGCAATATGAATTGTCGAAGTTGGGAATGCGCAAGAAGCACCGTGCCTTTCGACAACTTTAAGGACATTCAATAGAACATCCTGCTTGATTTCATGATATCTCACCCAATCCGTTGTTCGCGTGAACGTATAAACAAAGAAATCCAAGGATGAGGCGGCAAAACTATTAAAATTTACAATGAGAGTCCGATTGGCATCGATTTCAGGGTGCTGCTGTAACATTTTCTTAACATCAGCCACTATCACTGCCATCAAATGGGCATCCTCATAGCGGATACCAATCGTTTCGAAGATTCTTCGATTGAGCATCCTCGAGGGATTTTCAACAGAAATCTGGGTAAATACACTGTTGGGCACGTAGACGGGACGCATATCAAAGGTACGAATACGTGTCAGGCGCCAGCCAATGTCCTCGACAGTTCCCTCAATCTGCCTATCTGGAGAGCGAATCCAGTCACCAACCGCAAAGGGCCGGTCCAGGTAAATCATCAACCCACCAAAGAAGTTCGCCAGTAAATCTTTAGCGGCAAAGCCTACCGCCAGCCCACCGATACCACCAAAGGCCAACACACCACTAACGCTATACCCCAGGAACTGCATGATAACGATGCCGGCCGTGATAGCGATTGAAGCCCTCACCAACTTGCCGATCGCCCGCACCGTAGTGGCATCCATCGGTTTGCCGATATAGCGGGGATTGCACAAATTGCGCTCAGCGCTGTGGGAGAAGCGCCAGGCGAACCAGGACATCACCAGGATAAGGCCAATCTCGCGAGCGGGCTCTGCCAGTGCGAAAATTTCCGCCCCCGTCGCCTGGCCCGCGCGCTGTGCGGCAACCGTCAGCCCCAAAAGCCAAAGAAACACTTGCCCAGGTGGGGACAGCGCCCCAACCAGTGCATCATCCCAAGGGTTGACAGTTTTCTCGGCTCTGAGAGCCAACTTCTGAACAAAACGCCCAAAGGCCCAGGCCGCCAGAGCTGTGGCCAGTACAATCAAGAAAACAGAGACTACCCAGACCCGATTTTCACCCAGCCAGGACAACAGCACACTCTCTATGGACTCCACGAAATCCCCCTACTCAAACAACCAATTCAGCCTCGCCCAGAGGTATCTCGAAGCGAGCTCTGCTACAAGTATTTACTACCGATCTCAGTGCATCAGTGCATTATCGAAGCTAACCAATCACGGGTTCTGCGTCGGCGCTCACTTTTTTCAAGTTCCTGCCAGGAGGTAATCAAAGGTCGGCCGCGCATCGCTTTTAGGCGCTCTTTAGATTCCGCTGCCGGGGTAAAATCCTGTAGGGCGGCCAGAGATTCCAAGGCACCGGTGCGATTGTTACAGATCACCCCCATATCGCAGCCCGCTTCCAGCGCAGCACGAATTCTTTCTCCATAGCCGCCGGCGGCTCCCGCACCCTCCATCGACAGATCGTCACTGAAGATAACACCACTAAAACCCAGCCGTCCCCGCAAAATATCCAGCAACCAATACCTGGAGAAACCCACGGGCTGACTGTCGATATTGACAAAGCGTATATGGGCAGGCATCACGGCATCCAGTTCACCGGTTCCAATGCAATCGATAAAGGGTAAGGCATCAGACTCCAACACCTGCTCCAAGGTCCGCTCATCCTGTGGAAGCTCCACATGACTGTCTTCAAGGACGTGTCCATGCCCTGGAAAGTGCTTACCGGTGGTGGCCATGCCCGCCTCACGCATCCCCTGAATAAACGGCCTTACAATGGCAGTCAAGCGCTTGGGGTCAGAACAAAAACTGCGGTCCCCAATCACCCGACTGTGCCGGTCATCGGCATCCAAAACTGGGGCAAAACTAAAATCAACACCCACCGCCAGCAACTCGGCCGCAAGCAACCAGCCTACATCCCGTAATTGAGCCTCTGACGCCAGGGCAGATAACTTCTGCATGGAAGGCAGACGGGTAAACCCCTCTCGGAACCGCTGCACTCGGCCCCCCTCCTGATCAACTGCCAGCAGAATATCGGGGCGAAGCGAACGGATAGAAGCGATTAACGCCTCCAGCTGGACGCGATCTCGATAGTTACGCGCAAAGAAAATCAATCCACCTACTAGAGGATTGCGTAAAAGCTCACAATCTCCACTGGTGAGTTCCTGTCCCTCGATATCAATCATCACCGGTCCAAGTGATGTAGACATATACAGTTCCTCGATGATTCACCCACTACGGGGCTCAACCCACCTCTACCTTCAGCATTGCCGAAGCCGCGGGCACCAAGCGCTCCAGAGTTTCTGACAAACTGCTCTGAGCACCAAAATCCTCTTTCAGGATAGCTTCTATGGCATCGTAGCTCGACAGGGTAAAGATGGTGGCGCCCAGCATAAAATACAGCCGCCAATAGAAAGTAACCGGATCTACACCCGGCAAGGCTTCAGCCAGTAGGCCGGCAAAACGGCGATAGCTCTCACCATACCGAGACACAATAAAACGGCGTAAGTGCCCCTGGAACTGTGTATAAGCCAACCCAAGTAGCCGCATAAAGCGCTGGGGGTCGAGGCCGCGCGCGCGCAGGCCGCCCAGACCCACTCGGTATAGGCTCTCCAGCAAGCCCTCGACCCTTAGGGGCTGACCTGAGGCAATACGCCGGTCAAGCTCCGCCTCCAATGCGCCGGTAAAGGGGGTCAGGAAGCGTTCAAAAACCGCCTGTATCAGCTCCTTTTTGGAGCCAAAATGGTAGTTTACTGCCGCCAAATTGACACCGGCTGTACTTGTGATTGTTCTCAGGGATGTCTCGGTAAAACCTCGTTCAGCGAACAGAACCTCTGCCGCGTCCAAGATGCGGCTAACAGTATCGGTCTGGCTCATAGGTATCAAACCACCATTTAAAACAGCTGTTTAACTCTGGCCAGAGTAGCATATTCCGCCGCCAGTCTGGCGGCATATCACACCAAACAGACTCCCTTTACCTTGGAAGCAATCGCTTGAGATGTTGAAAATAGAGGGAATAACCTGAACGCTTAACGCCACCAGCCTGAGCACACCGCTTTCCCAACATAGGCAAACTAGTACGAAAGGCGCTGAGGCTTTCTTTGGGGGAGCGCGGGGAACGACGCGTTAAGTCATAGCGAGAGATCGCCAGAAGTCATTAATCAAAACGATGAAACGCCTGACTCACTGTTTGATCCGCCGAATAGGGATGTATATCACTACACCGGTAAGCTGTGTTTTCCTGTGCGGAGTTAGACTCTGAGCGCCTTGAAAACCCAGGCCAACGGCTTAGCCGGGACCACGCATGTGCTGCAAAATTAAATCGGCGGCCTCTTCCACTGTGTCGACCACCTGGAACAAGTGCAGGTCTCTCTCATCAATACAATTCCGCTCTAGCACCGTATCTACAAGCCAGTCATACAGACCACTCCAATACCGTTTTCCAACTAAAACAATTGGAAAGTGCTGCACCTTTCTAGTCTGTACTAATGTGAGCGCCTCAAATAATTCATCCAGTGTACCGAAGCCCCCTGGCAACCCCACAAAGCCCAGCGCCTGCTTCACAAATAAAAATTTGCGCACAAAGAAATATCGAAAATGTAAATTAACATCTTGATAGGGATTGGCCACCTGCTCAAAAGGCAGTTCAATATTCAAACCAATTGAAGCACCAGGTTGATCGAAAGCACCTCGGTTACACGCCTCCATCAGGCCTGGCCCGCCACCAGTAATTACCGGTATCCCTTCCGCAGCCAGTAGTTTCCCCAGCTTAACCCCTTGTTGATATTCCTGGCTTTGCTCGGAGAAACGCGCACTGCCAAATACCGTTACCGCCCCTCTAAATGCGATTAAACGCTCAATGCCATCCACTAATTCAGACTGTATACGAAGAACTCTCCAAGCTTCGGCCACCTTGGCATCCAGCATTATCACTTTCCCTCGCTGTCAGCTCTTTCAACTTTTTCTTTCATTCCTTGTTTTCATAAACACTGTAGCAGCTCATACAGGAACCGGTGATAGGATTGCGCGAGCCCCAAATCTGTATATAATCCCAGCACCTGTATAAAAATACAGAAACGCTAGGTAATTCTATGACCAATCTCACCGCACGACAGACTCAAGTATTAGAGCTGATTAAAGCCTACCTGGATGATACGGGTTATCCCCCTACTCGCGCGGAGATTGCCCAAGAACTGGGCTTCCGTTCACCAAATGCGGCTGAGGAACACCTTAAAGCACTGGCGCGGAAAGGAGCCATTGAAATGGTTGCCGGCGCTTCGCGGGGTATTCGGATTCCAGATCACCAGTCGGGGCTGCCGATTATCGGACGTGTCGCCGCAGGTCACCCCATCCTTGCGACAGAGCACATCGAAGATTATTGCGACCTACCCTCCAGTTTTTTTCATCCGCCGGCTGACTACTTACTACGAGTGCACGGCATGAGCATGCGCAATGCCGGCATTCTCGATGGCGACCTCCTTGCCGTGCAGAAAACAGAGCAAGTTAGGAACGGGCAGATTGTAGTTGCACGGATTGATGAGGAGGTGACCGTAAAACGCTTCCGCCGCAAGGGCAATCAGGCAACGGTACAACTCCTACCGGAAAACGAAGATTTTGAGACCATCCAGGTAGATATGCGGGATAAGAACTTTATCATTGAAGGCCTGGCCGTTGGCGTTATTCGCCAAACCCCTTAAGTGCCCTCTTAAAGCCTGCGGACTCAAACCAAAACTATCCCCCAAAAACAACAACAGCGGCTTATAGCCGCTGTTGAATAGTTTTAACCGATACTCTGATCAGTGAATCGTATGATTCACCGGCATCGATTCCTCCTCCTCGAAGTAGCCCGGCTCCAGGTCTTCTAGATTTTGCACAGCTTCAATACCGGCTTCTAGCATTGCCCGAGCGACTGCCACTTTATGCTTTCGCAGAAACTGTAGACTCTCCGCCGAGAATTGAATGCTCACCAGAGGGTCCTCCTCGTGGCCGGCACGGCGCAATGCCACCTCGCCATTGGCCAGCTCAATAATCTCAAAAGTTTCGGAGGACATTTGCTTTCCCTTCACCGCACATCAGTTTGCGCCCAGTGTACCACAGGCAATTTAGAAGTTTCAGTGGACGCAAACAGATAGAGGAAGTGCGCTGTGTGACCTCAGCACTCTTCAAGGTTAGTACGCTGCCTGCGTACCAGTTCACTCAAAGAGGCATGCCACTCAAGAAGCACTTCAAGGGATAGAGTAACTGGCCTAGGGCCCGCAATATTCTGGGTCGGGATTAGATTTTCCTGTCCTTGCACTTCTTCGGCCAGAGAAAGCTGCAGAAGTTGTTTCCATGCGCACAGCATCGCACTCAACCAGCTCTCGGGCTCTGAGAGCAGTAACTGTAATTCCCTCACCTCGCTACTGGCCCTACCTTGGCTTTGCAGGCTATCGCCGATAACCTGCAGGGATTCCGCCTCAAAACCTAACTGCAACTGCTGGGAAAGTTCTGCCAGGAAAGCCCGGTAGGCTTTCCATAACTGCAGCAGTGCCCCCTCTTCAAGCGCCAGGCGATGAAGAGGGGAATCATAGTGGCTCGTGGAGAGCAATTGACTCTTGCGAAGAGCAGAAGTGACGAGTCCAGTATAGGGGTTACTCATTTACTTTTTCGCCGCTACTTTCTTGGCTGCTGGTTTCCGCTTGGCCGTAGAGGTCTTGCTACCGGCTTCAACCTTCCAGGCTCCATCGCGGTAAAAGGCCTTCCAACCGGTTGCCTTACCCTCCTCCTCAGACTGAACATATTGCTCTTGGGTCTTACGGCTGAAACGAATTACAGTATCTCGGCCCTGATCGTCTTGCGCGGGTGCCGCGAACAAGAAGCTGTACTTCGGATCAATCTCACTTTGGTGAGGCAGTAGTTCTTTTACCAGGGGAGCGCGGGTTTCACGATTTTTGGGGAACTGGCTGGCGGCCAGGAACAATCCGGAGGCACCATCGCGGAGAATATAGTGATCCTCAACCTTTTGACAGGCCAACTCAGGCATAGGTACCGGGTCCATCTTGGGAGGCGCCGGTTGACCGTTTTTCAGTAGCTTGCGCGTATTTTTGCAGGCTTCATTAGTACAACCGAAGTATTTCCCAAAGCGGCCGGACTTCAACTGCATATCGCTACCGCATTTGTCACACTCAATAATCGGCCCATCATAACCCTTGATTTTGAATGTGCCCTGCTCCACTTCGTAGCCATTACAATCGGGATTATTGCCACAAATGTGCAACTTGCGCTGCTCATCGAGCAGATAGCTATCCATGGCAGTACCGCATTTACCACAGCGGCGCTTCTCACGCAGCAGGCGGGATTCCGCCTCCTCATCCTTATCGGCATCGACAGCTTCATCACCAGAAACCAGGTTCATGGTGTTGGTACAACGCTCCTTAGGAGGTAGTGCGTAGCCAGAACAGCCGAGAAAAACACCGGTAGAGCCGGTACGAATCTGCATGTGACGACCACATTTATCGCACTCGATATCCGTATCCGTCGGAGCATTGCGGCGCATGCCCGCTTCGCTGGATTGGGCTTTCTCAAGTCTCGAAGAAAAGTCCTGATAAAACTCATCGAGGAGCTGCTTCCAGCCCTTATCACCATCGGCCACCGCATCCAGGGATTCTTCCAGGCTTGCAGTGAAACCATAATCCATCAGGTTTTTGAAACTTTCGCTGAGTCGATCGGTGACGATGTCACCCATTTTTTCAGCATAGAATCGGCGATTCTCAAGGCGCACATAACCGCGATCCTGAATCGTGGAAATAATCGAGGCATAGGTGGACGGACGGCCGATACCACGCTTCTCGAGTTCCTTCACCAGGGCGGCTTCACTAAAGCGTGCTGGCGGCTTGGTAAAGTGTTGCTTCGAATCCAGTTGTTGCAGAGAGAGCTTTTCCCCAACCTTCACGTCAGGCAGCAGCAAATCTTCATCTTTCTTACCGGAAGCGGGCGCAACCTTAAGAAATCCATCGAAGCGAATCACTCGGCCACGAGCACGTAATTCAAATTCACCGGCACTCACCACAATGGAGGTCGAAGTGAACTGTGCTGGAGTCATTTGACAGGCGACAAACTGCTGCCAGATTAAATTGTAAAGGCGCTCCGCATCGCGCTCGACACCGGAAAGCATATTTGGGGCAATACGCACATCGGAAGGGCGAATTGCTTCGTGAGCCTCTTGCGCGCCCTCCTTGCTGCTGTAGCTGTTCGCTGTTTCCGGAAGATATTTACCCCCAAAATTCTCACCAATATAGTCGCGTGCAGACTCAACGGCCTCTTTGCTCAGGTTGGTAGAATCGGTACGCATGTAGGTAATGTGACCAGCCTCATACAAACGCTGCGCCAGGGTCATGGTTTTCTTAACACTAAAGCCCAAACGGTTACTTGCCGCCTGCTGCAGTGTCGAAGTGATAAACGGAGCCCCCGGTTTGGAGCTTGTCGGTTTGTCGTCCCGGCTGCTGACGACAAACTGGCCGCCCTGCAGTGCTTTAACCGCACGGCTCGCATCCGCTTCATTGGTTGGGCGAAAAGCCTCCCCAGCCTGCTTTTTCACTTCAAGACGCAGCTTGTTGGCTTTGCTGGTCTCGGTATCAGCAAAAAGCGTCCAGTACTCTTCCGGGATGAACGCGCGGATTTCACGCTCGCGCTCGACTACGAGCCGCACCGCCACCGATTGAACCCGACCCGCAGAAAGGCCGCGGGCCACCTTTTCCCACAAGAGCGGGGATACCATGTAACCCACAATGCGATCGAGAAAACGGCGAGCTTGCTGCGCATGTACCCGGTTAATATTCAGGCGCCCAGGATCTTTGAAGGCCTCCTGGATCGCAGATTTGGTTATCTCATTAAAAACTACACGACGATAGCGCTCATCGTTACCACCGATTGCTTCGCGCAAGTGCCAGGCGATTGCCTCTCCCTCGCGGTCCAAATCCGTTGCCAGATAAATATGATCGGCATTCTCGGCAAGCTTTTGCAGCTCACTGACTACCTTTTCTTTGCCCGGCAAAATTTCATAGTGAGCCTGCCAGCCATGATCGGGATCAATACCCATACGCTTGATCAGCTGCTCACGATTTTTCTTGCGCTTATAGGCCTCTTTCGCCTCGGGGGCGAGTTTACGTGTTTCAGCCGCACGCCTTGCCCGCTCTTTTGCGTCGACAGGCTGCTTATTGCCCCCACCGGTAGGCAAATCGCGAATATGACCGACGCTGGACTTAACAACGAAGTCCTTGCCGAGATATTTATTGATGGTTTTCGCTTTGGCCGGTGATTCGACGATGACCAGTGATTTACCCATAAGCCTTTGATTTCAAATGAAAAATTTACTGCTTTTAAAAGCATTTCAGTCCCTTCAATCGGGCCTGCGCTGCGCGAATATATAAGCCTCACTTAGTGCGCGGTCAAGCAAAGCTGACAATTTTTGGTGTCTATTCGCCAATTTTTACCCTCCAACAGGGGCAAAATTGTGACATTTTCCCCTTTTTCAGACGCCTGGTGATACGGCTAACGCCTTAGTCCTCAGGGAGTTTGATCGGGCTAACTTTGCGGACAGCACTCTCTATAAGAGGGGCGTACTCCGCCAAACTGTCCGACAACTGAGAAAAAGCCTTTACCCCGCCATTCTCACGCCACTGCACTCCCAATCCGACATCGGTTGCGATAATTGCGCAACAATCCGCCGGGAGACTATTCAACAACTGATGCAGATACGGCCATGCTGCCTGAGGTGCCTTGACACTGCTGCCCCAATCCCAACTACCGGAAAAATTTAATTCGTGCAGAATACGCTGGCGCTGTAATACCCAGCCAATCTGCAAGCGCTTTCTTTCGCCCCATCGGTAGTAATACACCGCTGCTGTTCCCTCCCCTAGTGCCGCTGGTAACGTCTGGATCTGTACGGTAATGCCCTGCCTAGCTGCGCGGCCGCGCAAATCTGCCAGGCGGCTGTCGCGCTGGCTGGGCTTAAGCCACATTACCGGCCCAAGCACCAGGGCAATAGCAAAGCCAATAATGATTACCGGAAGCCACTCGGACATAAAGATTCCTTAAAGGGTTTCAAAAAGCGGCCTATTCTGCGTCGTCTTATATGATCCATGTCAAACAGTTTTTTTTACGGTAGACTGAAAATGGCTGTCGAAAGAAGCCCCTTCGGGCAAAAAGAAAAGGCAGGAGTTAATGGATCATGACGAAATATCAACGAATTTTGGTGGGGCTGGACCTCTCGGAAGAGTCCTCACAGGTACTGGAAAAGGCGGCGGCCCTGGCCGGGGCATTCAATGCCGAGCTGAGTTTAATGCATGCTATTGAGCCCCTGACATTTGCCTATGGCGGCGATATCCCCATGGACTTGTCAGAGGTACAGGATCAGCTACAAAACCAGGCCAAGGAACAACTGCAAAAAGCCGCACTTTCTTTAAATATTCCCACTGAACGGCAACACGTCATTCTGGGCCAGCCATCCACTGAGATACACCGCTTAGCCAAAGAGCTGGACGTCGATCTTATTATTATCGGTAGCCATGGGCGTCACGGTTTGGCGCTACTGCTCGGCTCAACCTCCAATGGCGTCTTACATGGCGCCAAGTGCGATGTTTTAGCCGTCAGGGTGTATGTAGACGAAGAGTAACGATTACCTCCCCTGTCATAGGGAGTGGTGGCAAGCACCACTCCCCTGAACTGCCCTGACCCTACTCATCGCCCCCCTCGAGTTCAGACCAGCGATCGAAGGCCACTTCCAGCTGTGACTGCTTGTCTGCGAGGAGATTCAATCGCTCCTGCATCCCGGCTTGCTCCTGCTGGTAGAACGCTGGATCGGCCATTTCAGTCTCTATAGCGTTAACTTCCCCTTCAAGCTGTTCAATCAGAGCCGGTAAACCATCCAGCTCCCGCTGTAATTTGTAGCTGAGTTTCTTTTTCTTAACCTGGGGGCTCTCCGCTTCAGCAGGTTTGGGTTTTCCCTTGCTCTCAGAGAGTTTTTCCTCTTTAGACTCCTGCTCGAAACTGCCTCCCTGACGAACAAAATCCGCGTATCCACCAACATATTCGCGGATGCAGCCCTGCCCCTCAAAGGCCAGACACGAATCCACCACATTGTCGAGAAAGGCCCGATCATGGCTCACCAGCAAAACAGTACCGCTGAAGTCCAACAAGAGCTTTTCAAGCAGTTCCAGGGTTTCCACATCCAGATCGTTGGTGGGCTCATCGAGCACCAAGATATTGGCCGGCTGACTGAATAGCTTGGCCAAAAGAGCACGGTTACGCTCTCCCCCGCTCAGTGCCCCAACCTTGGTACGGGCCTTCAATCCGGTAAATAGGAAGTCCGACAGGTAGGACATAATGTGTCGACTTTTTCCACCAACCGTAACTGAATCACGCCCCTGCCCCACATTATCAAGCACGGTGAGTTCAGGATTCAGCTGGTCTCTACGCTGATCAAAGTAGGCGACCTGCTGCTTGGTACCCAAGCGTACCTGCCCAGATTGCGGTTCAAGGTCCCCGAGTAAAACCCGAATCAGAGTACTCTTACCAACGCCGTTGGGACCTATCAGGCCAACCTTGTCACCGCGCATTAAAGTAAATGAGAGGTCTCGGATCAACGGCGCCTCATTGGGGTAGGCAAAAGAGACGTTGCTGAGCTCTGCCACCAGTTTACCGGAGACCTCTCCACTATCGAGGGACATCCGAGCGATGCCCTGCTGAGTTCTACGCGCCTCTCGCTGGCGCCTGAGCCCCTGTAAAGCGCGCACACGCCCTTCATTGCGGGTGCGCCGAGCCTTGATTCCCTGGCGAATCCAGGTCTCTTCCTGCGCCAACTTCTTGTCGAACAGCGCTTCATTCCGAGCCTCCTCCTCCAGCAGTTTTTCCTTTTCCTCCTGGTATCGCTCAAATTGGCAGCGGAATACGCGCAAATACCCGCGATCCAAATCCCACACCGTGCGAGAAAGGCGCTGCGCCAAAGCCCGGTCATGACTTACGAATAACAGCGCGCCTCTATAGGTATCCAAGAAACCCTCGAGCCATTCCACCGCGGCAATATCCAAGTGGTTGGTTGGCTCGTCGAGGATGAGGAGATCAGGTTCCGTCACCAGCGCTCGGGCAAGGGCTGCGCGGCGTTGCCAGCCACCAGAGAGATCCGCCACAGACTCCTCCGGGTCCAGACCCAAGCGATCGAGCACACTGTCAACCCTGGGCAGGAGATCCCAGCCGTGTCCCGCTTCAATCTTGGCCTGCAGTTCAGCCGAGGGCGTGTCCCGGTAGCCGGCCAACACCTGACCTATAGACCCCAGACCCTCGGCGACATATTGGTAAACGGAGTCGGGGCAGTCCGCTGGCAACTCCTGCTCAAGAGTTGCCATAACCAACCCACTGGCACGCACAACCTCTCCAGCATCTGGGTCCACTCGACCCGCAATTAACCGCAACAGGCTGGATTTCCCCTCCCCATTGCGCCCTACAAGGCAAATACGGTCGCCCCGTTCAATTTTTGCGCTGACATTGTCAGCGAGTATTTGGGCTCCGTAGCGAAGACTGACCCCATCCAATAGAAGCAACATAATTAGGCACTACAATTAACAAACCCGGTTAACATTCTCGCTCGATAAATGAATGAAACGAAAAATGATGCTACGGGTCCTGTGAAAAGTTCGCTATTTTACGCATTTTTGCCAAGCCGTCTCGTAAACTTACGCGACTAGGCTCAACATTGGGATATCTGACATGCCAGTTAGCATCAAGGCGCTCCCCCTACTACTCGCCTCCCTGCTCGCCTGGATCAGTCTCAACTCCCAGGCAACAACGCCGGAGCCAGAACGACAAGAGGAAATACAGGCCACTGATACCACTAGCCAGCGTCAGCTACTGCAAAAAGCCCGGCTCGCCATCCAGCGTGGCGACAAGAAACAGCTAAAACAATTGAAAGCCTTATTATCGGATTACCCCCTGGCCCCCTACATCGACTATTGGGCGATTGGTAGAAATTTGCGCCATTTACCCTTGGTAGAAGTCGACCGATTTCTTTCCCACAATCAAAATACGGCCCTGGGTGACTGGATGCGCATTCGGTTACTCAAAGAGCTTGGCCGACAGGGTCGGTTTAAGACCTACCTGAAATATTATCAGCCCGAGAAACACCGTCGCGCAGCTTTGCGCTGTTACCATGCCGATGCCCTATCTCGACATGGAGATAAAGAAAAAGCCAATCAGCTCATCAACGAACTCTGGCTGGTTGGCCGCTCCCAAGCTGAGGAATGCGATCCTGTCTTCGCTCGCTGGATGCGCAGTGGCGGCCTCACGCAAGAGAAAAGCTGGGCGCGTCACCTGCTCGCCCTCAAGGAAGACAATCCTGAACTGGCCACCTATATTGCCAGAAAAATGGAGCCCCCCTTTAAGCGCAAAGCCACACTCCTGCGGGAAGTACATAAATCCCCAAAGCTTCTTCTCAACTACTCCCGATTCCTACAGGCTCCCGAGCAAAACCGAGACCTTATTCTGCATGGTTTGCATCGTTTGGCCCAAAAAGAGGCCTCCATCGCCGAGGAGGCGTGGCGGCGCTACAGTGCAAGTATCCTGTTTAGCGATAGCGAACAAGCTGAAATGTTGCGCCATCTTGCACGGCAGTTCGCTCGTCAGGATGATATCCACGGACTGCTCAACCTGACCAACAATCAGGCTATCCGCGATGAGCGCTCAATTGAGTGGTTGGCACGACAATCCCTGCGCAAGCTCGACTGGGAGCAAGTCGCCTACTGGATTGACCGACTCCCTCCAAAGCGGCAGCAGCGCGACCGCTGGCTCTACTGGAAAGCCCGCTCACTGGTAGAACTCTACGGCAACTCCCAATCTGGAGCGGCATCCATGCTCTACGGGAAAGCCGCTCGCGAACGCAGCTATTACGGCTTCCTTGCCGCCGATGCCCTTGGGCAAAACTACAGTTTCGTACATCGACCTGCACCAATCACACCGGTGGAGGTACAGAAAATTGCACAGCGTGCCGGCTTGCAAAGAGCTCGCGAACTGCAAGCCATTGGAGAGCTATTTCATGCGCGTAGGGAGTGGAACTACGCAACCAAGGGAATGGATCACGGGGAATTACTTGCGGCGGGGAAAGTGGCCAGTGCCTGGGGCTGGTATCATAAGTCCATCCAGTCTGTGCTCGCTGCGGATTATCTGGATGACCTGGAGCTGCGCTTTCCCCTCGCCTTTGCAGATATCGTTCAAAGTGTGAGTGCGCAGGTCGGTCGACAAAGTGCACCACTGGAACCCTATATGATTTACGCTGTCGCCCGACAAGAAAGTCACTTTAGCCACGATGCAAAATCCAGTTCCGGAGCACTGGGGCTAATGCAACTACTCCCCTCCACCGCCCGCGCAACGGCACGCCGCTCAGGCGTTCGCTACCGCCGCAGCTGGGATTTGCTCAGCCCCAAAACCAATATCGCTTTGGGCAGCTTTTACCTGAGCACCCTGTTACATCGCTTCGATAACAACCGTTTCCTTGCAGCAGCCGCTTACAACGCCGGGCCGACACGGGTCGCCAAATGGCTGAAGGAGACCCGCCAGCGCCTTCCCCACGACGTCTGGATCGAGACCATTCCCTACAGCGAAACGCGAACGTATGTACAGAACGTGCTCGCTTACACCGTAATTTATGCTTATCGAAGTGGGACAAAATTACAACTGCTGCGGGCTAATGAGGCGAGCAGTAAGCTCTAGGAAGCATCTGACACACTCAGTGATAACCCAATTTTCACAGCAACTCGCGCACCCTAAATGGAGTTGGTGATCAAGCTGTTCGGGGCACTTAGGATCTATACACTGTCCTATGAATCACATCGCGAAAGAAGGCCTCTGAGAAATACCCTTACAAATTTCGAAAGCTGCGGAGTACCTGGGAGCTCTCGGAGCTTCCTAGATCAACCGCTTGCTCAACCATTCTTCCAGCTGCTCTTTTTTAAAGGGCCAGGTACAAACTTCTGTCGGGTCGCCAAGCCCCACGACGGGAATTGATAGGCTAAAACGCTCAAATAAAGCTTCGTTATCGGCAATATCCACCTCCCGTAGCTGCAACCCAAACTGAGTCAGTAAAGGCCATATCTCCAACTTGGCCTTTTCGCACAAACTACACCCAAGAGTAGTGTAAAGAATAAGCTCGCGGGGCTGAGTCATGCGAACACTCCCTGAGTATTTACCCATAAATAACCGGCAACGCCCACAACCAATAAAAGAGCCAGCCCAATCGCCCTCAACGACATCCGGGACTTTGGCTCCCTCGCCACCCGGTCGCCTTCCCTATTTTGTCCGACCTCCTGCGGCTCTGAGAACGAAGACCTTTGGGTTACATCTTCACCAGACATTTCACCAGCGACAAACCCTGAGGACTTCATCAATTGAGATGAAATCGCCGGGCGTACTGCTGTTCGATCAAGGTCATCTGCAGGCCCCACTACCGAAAAACTCAAAGAGTCAAAACGCAACTCATCTCCTCGACGTACACGACTTTCTGTAATCCGGCGACCATTGACGAAAGTGCCATTAGCCGAACCAAGATCGACCGCAAATAGAAGACCTTCGCGCACCTCAAGCCGCGCATGACGACGCGAAAGATGCGATAGAGAAAACGTGATATCGCACTCGTCGGAGCGTCCAACCACCGCCCCCCCTTTTACCGGGAATACTTTACCGGCTATCACTTTATGGTTGGCCCTCAGTGCCCAGGCATTATTTTTAGCTTTTCCTACGGCAAGTTTAGTTACCTTGGGATCAACAATTTGTAGCGTTCGGGTACCAATTGCCACTCGATCATTCAGTTTTAATTGGCAAATTGACGCTACTGGCTGGCCATTAACCAAAACCTTAGCGCTACCTGAGACATTCGCCAAGGTCAGCTGATCCCCTTTAATCGCGATCTTTAAATGCAGCTTCGCTATCGAGTCATCTGGTATACACAGATCACAGCTTTGGTCGCGCCCCACGGTTACACCGGGCGGCACCAGCCAAACACTCTGACCGGAATTATTTACATCACAAAGTTTGAACATTGATCTCGCTCCTCAGCCCCAAGGAGATTGAAAAAGGGATACCCTAAATGTGGGGGCAAGCTCCAATTAATGGTAAAAACTGTAAAAATTTGCTGACTAATGACAGGGCCAAGTTTAACACGGGGCATATCATCAGCGTGTGATTCGGTTTGCAGCTTACAATGGCTTAAAAGTCTAATATGCTAACCAGGCAAGGATAAGCATTTCTGCTGTTACAGGCATCGATGGATAAAGTACACTTGCAGCGCCATAAGGAAAAGACAGGCTTTGCCATAGCGGCGGCCGCCGTCAATTATAATGAGAAACCATTACAGGTAGTTGCACGCCAGTGAGTGAAGCCAAAGTACGCGAAGTATCGCGGCACAGCGAAGTAGTTCAGCGCCCTCCGAGTGCTACGCGTAGCGCTGGCGCCACCCATCCTGGCTATCGGCGTGAGCAGAACGAAGATGCCTACTGGGGTGATGAAGATAAGGGGATTTGGATTGTCGCTGATGGCCTGGGTGGCCACCACGCCGGTGAGATAGCCAGCCAGACAGTAGTCGAAGAAATTCAAAAATCTGCTGCCACCGATCGCCACTATGAGCGGGCCCTGCAAAAAGCCCACGCCTTACTCCTGGGAGACGAACACAGTACAGCCAATATGGGCTCTACCGCGGTGGTTCTCGCCGAGGAGGGGGATTACTATCACATCTATTGGGTTGGAGATAGCCGAGCTTACCTCTGGACACAGGGCGACAAAGGCGGGGAGTTGAGCCAGCTAACCAGTGATCACTCCTACGTCCAGATGCTGATGGATTCCGGTGCGATTAACCCTGAAGAGGCCGCTGCACACCCCAACCGCCACGTGATCACCCGATGTATTGGCGGCAGCACCAACCCCAAACTGGAAGTTGATCGAGTATCTTACCGTTGGAGCGCCGGACAAAAGTTGCTACTTTGCAGCGATGGTCTTAGTTCAGAAGTCCCCAGTGAAAAAATAGCCCGAATCATTACCGAGAATACCGACAACGAACGTATCGTAGCACTTCTTGTTCACGCCGCCCTTGATGCTGGCGGCAAAGATAATATCACCGTACAAGTTATCGACGCTCCGTCTGAGGCCCAAGCTATTCACTCCTCCGTAAACCTTTCGCAAGAGCCTCACAAAAAAAATACACCATTCAAAACGCCCAATAACAGAGGCTGGCGCCTGCTCCTGACTTTAGTTATTGCCTGCGGAGTAATTGCCGCACTGGCCGGTGGAATATCTCAGCTGCTTTGATCGAGCGACAAAACACTATGGAAGTCGTCAACAGTGGCAACTCATCGCTACAAATACCCGGCTATCGCATAGTCCGCAAAATTAATCAGGGTGGCATGTCCACAGTATACTTAGCCATCCAACGCAGCGTGGGTCGCCAAGTAGCCCTAAAAGTTATGTCGCCGGTGCTCAACGCGGACCCCATTTTCAGCGAGCGATTCCAGCGAGAAGCTAATATCGTCGGGCAGCTCTCCCACCCCAATATTGTCGGCATCCACGATATCGGGCGTTATCGCAGCCTCAATTATATCGCTATGGACTATATGTCCGGGGGCTCTGTTGCCGAAAGGCTTGCCCGAGGCCCGATGGAGCCCCTCGAAGCGCTGAATGCTGTACGACAAATCGCCATGGCTCTGGACCATTCCCACAGCAAAGGGTATGTGCACAGAGACTTGAAACCGGAAAATATCCTGTTTCGCGAGGACGGCTCTGCGGTATTAAGTGATTTTGGTGTGGCCCGCGCAGTGGCACACACGACCCGAATGACCAATAGCGGCATGGTGGTGGGAACGCCCCACTATATGAGCCCCGAACAGGCCAGAGGCAATGCCATTGATGGTCGCGCCGATCTGTACAGCCTCGGCGTAGTTTTTTATGAAATGCTCAGCGGTGCCGTGCCCTACCTGGCCGAGGAAGCGGTGGCTATCGCCATCAAGCACTTGACCGACCCCATCCCTAAGTTGCCCGCCCGCTATGCGCTATATCAGTCGATCATAGATCGCGCCCTGGCGAAGGACCCGGTCAAACGCTTTCAAAGGGGTTTAGAAGTTGCCGATGCGATCGATCAACTGGTTGCGGCTCTGGCCGGTAAACCCAGCCAGCAAATCAGCCAGCTCAATAATGTTTCTGTCGGAGTATCCAGTCTGGCGCGCGCACTTTTCCTGACTCTATTCAGCGATCTACGAGACCGGTTCAGCAAAATCTGGCAGGTGAAGCAGGGAGACCCCGAAGAGGCTAGGCATGCGCGCAAAGAACAGGACACCGTTGTGCGATTACGTCAACTGGTCAATGAGCCCATGAAGCACAAACGCCCATGGATACTTAGTACGATCACAGCCGCTTTACTAGTGGGCTGGGCTTCTTTTTCCCTGTTCAGCCCCTGGGAACCCCAGCACAGTGAAATTCCAATGTTGGATAACGTCAGTCGCCTTACTGGGGATACCAAAGCGGGGGCAAACAGCCCTGACATACAGCAAGTGAACGAAGAGGAAGCCCCAGCCGCATTGAAGCTAGCCAGGCACGATTTGGCCAATAATGGGATTCACTCTGTTGAGGCAGCTCGCGCCCGCGCGCAAAGCCGCTCTCTCAATCCGCCCCAAGTCAGCAAAACTCCTGATACGCAGCCTTCGGCCATCGCCCCAAGAGAAAGCGTGATCTCACAGGAAAACGCCTCCGCAACAGTCTTCGAAAAGTCTGAAAATGAGGCCAGCCCCACACCATCTTATGGACTCACCGTAAAGACCGAACCGGAAACGGCCCGAGTTCGCATTATGAATATTACCCCACGCTACCAACCCGGTATCCGACTTAAACCCGGGCTATACGACGTGGAAGTCAGCGCAGCTGGCTTCATCCCTTATCGCCGCTGGGTCCAAGTTGGTGATCGAGGCTTGAAACTTACTGCAAAGCTACAGAAGTCTTATATTGCCGGTAAAACAATTCGCTCAAAACTCAACTCAGGCGGCTTTGGGCCACAAATGATTGTGATTGACTCCGGGGAGTTTTCCATGGGCAGCGAGAAGTTTAAAAATAGTCGCCCAGCGCACAGGGTGAATATTTCGAAACCATTTGCCATTTCAATCCATGAAATTACGTTCGCGGAATATGACCGCTTCACCCTGGCTACAGGTACCAGCCAGCCAAGTGATGCAGGCTGGGGCCGCGGGGAGCGACCGGTAATCAATATAACTTGGCAGGAGGCACAGAAGTATGTTGAGTGGCTTTCAAACGAGACCGGAAAAAAATATCGCCTGCCCAGCGAGGCCGAATGGGAGTACGCCGCTCGCGCAGGTATAGACCATCCATTTTGGTGGAACCGTGCCGATGCACGGGGCAAGGCCAACTGTAGACGAGGCTGCGACAGCGAGTTTAATAGCCTGTTTACGACAAAAAGCGGGCCCGTCGGGCACTACCAAGCCAACCCTTTCGGTCTTTATGACACCGCGGGCAATGTTGCTGAGTGGGTACAAGATTGCTACCAACCCGGCTACGATAAAAGCCGCACTACCGCTTCCCCAGTATCCATTAAAAACTGTCAATTACGGAGTGTTCGCGGTGGCTCCATGCGAGAGCCTTCTAATCGGATCGGGGCAGATTACCGTAAAGGCCTGGATGAAAACAGTCGTGCGAAGGATATTGGAATACGTGTGATAATGGAGCTGAATTGACAGCCAAATAATTAGACTCCGGACTCTTATCAATTCCCTGCTGCCACATACGGCTTTAATAAAAGCGGGGCCATGGTGGAAAAGCTACCGTTTTAATTGCGTTCGTTATTAGCTTTCACAGAGCACTTACCCAACAAAAGACATCAGCTGTTTTATAGCTAATGCAAAGCAAAATACAAAAAACCATCCACACTTAAAGCCCTCCAGCGTACCCGATAGTTAGCCCACTAGCTTTTAGCAGAGCGGTACAAGTGATACCACCAAAAGCCTAGCCGAATGTACAGGCATCCATACACTATTACTCACACCCAATGTCCATAAAATACTGATATAGATATATCACTCGGCAGACATTTTCCGGAGAAAAAGTGACGCCGGCCACTGGCCGGCGACAACACACCCCTGCACCACATTAGCCCTGTGGATTTTTAGTGATCCGCTCTCAGCCTGTCCTTACCCCTTCGCCCGAATTTCCCAAACATTATGAATTTTGGGGTTGCGCTGAAAGTCTTTATCCAATAATGACAACTGCTGTACGGAAAATGCTTCGGCAACGGACTGATCCATTTTGAAGCTACGCAGGTTATTGGAAAAAATAAGGGTCCCTCGCGGTGTGAGTAGAGACATGCACTGAGAAATCAAACTATTGTGGTCGCGCTGAATATCCAGCACCCCACGCATTTTGGCCGAATTCGAAAAGCTCGGGGGATCAAGGAAAATCAAGTCGTAATGTCCCTTGCGGTTTTGCTGAGCCGACTCCAGCCACTGCAAGCAATCCGCCTCCACGAGCTGGTGCTGATAGGGGTTCATATCATTCGCACGGAAATTTCGCGCAGCCCAGGATTGATATGTCCGGGACATATCCACACTGATACTCTGCGCACAGCCTCCCAAAGCCGCCTGGACCGTGGCGCTTGCGGTATAACAAAACAAATTGAGAAACTTTTTCCCGGAGGCCAGTTCACGTAGGTATTTCCTTACGGGACGATGGTCGAGGAACAGGCCGCTATCGAGATAACTCCACAAATCCACCTCCAGCTCTGCACCAAACTCTCGCACCTGCAAGGTCGATCCTGCCTCAGCCTGTTTTTGGTACTGACCAGCCCCTTTTGGGCCACTTTTGTGGCTGTGACGACGGCGCTCTTTAATACTGACCCTGCTTCTCGGTAGATCCAGTACTGATTGCACCGCGCGAAGCAGGTCCCTCAAACGGTTGCGCGCTTTGCCTTCATCAATACTGGCCGGTGGGCGATACTCCTGCAGGTGAGCGTATAAAACCCCCTCCTGGGTCTTGTATAAATCTACCGCAGCGGCGTACTCAGGCAGGTCAGCATCGTAGAGACGGTAACAGTCAATACCGTTTCTAGCGGCCCACTTTCCTGTAGTGCGCAGGTTTTTACGCAAGCGGTTGGCCACCATTTCTACCTCGGGAGAGAGCTTTCGCTCCCTCTCAGAGTCGTCGCCTCGCTCACTGTGCTCACGCACCTCAAATAGCAGTAGCTGACTGGGAATGGTACCGTTGTACAGCTGGTAATGCTTATGGGAACGCAACCCGGTGGAGTAACCCAGCTCGGGGTTGCCGGTAAAAATACCCACCTGCCAGCCGGGGAACTCCGCCTTCAGCTGGCGCCCAAGTTCCGCATATGTTTCGCGCAACGCTTCCTGCTCCCCGAGGCGCTCACCGTAAGGCGGGTTGCTCAGCACCAAGCCGACCTTAACCTCCCGATGACTTGGCACCTTGAAGGCATTAACAGGCCTGCAGCTGACCCGAACCTGGCGCTCCAGTCCCGCTCTGGCAATATTGGCCTCGGCAGCAAACAGCACCTTGGCATCGGCATCGTAACCGCGAATTTCGGGAAGCGACAATGCTAAGCCCGCAGCACGACGCTGCAGGGCCTCTTCGCGAAGCTCATTCCAAATATCGTTCTGGTGATTGAGCCAGCGCTCAAAGCCAAAGCTCTCACGGAATAGGCCCGGTGCGATATCTGCCGCCATCATGGCCGCCTCAATCAAAATGGTGCCCGAACCACACATGGGGTCCAGGAGGGCACCGCCTTCCGCCGCAATCTGCGGCCAACGGGAGCGCATTAGGAGCGCTGCCGCCAAGTTCTCTTTTAGCGGTGCTACACCGACATGGGTTCTATATCCTCGCTTATGTAAACTTTCACCGCTGAGGTCTATGGCGATATCCAGGCGGTCCCGATGGAGTCGCAGAGCGACAGTCAGATCAGGATTGTGCTTTTCTATACTGGGTCTCTCCCCAGTCTGCTGGCGCAAACGGTCTACGATGGCATCTTTTGTCTTTTGCGCACCGAACTGACTATTACGAATTTCTCGGTTCGTTCCTGAAAACTGCAACCACAGCTTTCCCGAGGGCCCGATATGCGCCTCCCAGGGCTGTTCGGAAACGGCTCGATAGAGATCTTCCGCACCGTCGATACGCACCTGGTCGAGTTGTAGGAGGATTCGGTTGGCCAAGCGGCTCCAGAGGCAGCAGCGATACGCGACTTTCAGTGAACCAGAAAAAGAGATCGCCGCGGGTTGCTCCCGCAGAATATTGGCGCCCAGTGACTTCAGCTCTCCTGCGAGCAGGTTCTCCAGTCCCCTAGGGCAAGTCGCGGTGAACGTAAATTCTTCTATATGTGAGTCGGTCAAAACTTTTACTCGATGAACCCCATTCGGCGGGGTGAATTTAGCGCCTATTGGCGCCATTTAGAATAGTAGGTGATCGGTCAAAGGTGCCGGTATGTAGTATCCACTTCCTCTGACCAACCTTATTTGGCGCGATTATCCCATTTTGTAGCGGCTGAGCCTATGACAGACAGCTTCGGGGCTGTCTCAATAGTCATCTCCATTGCTCTCTTGGCATCCAGTAACGATGCCCCATAAGGCCACCTAATAAGAACTGGCGAGAGGTCCCAGACATTGCCCAGCCCAGCTTTTTCCGATTCCCTTCAACCCACCATATTCTTGCAATGTGAGGATGCGAAGGGAGTCAAGCAGCTGCCCGCGGAAAAGATTCGCTAAGCTTTAGTTGTCGATGCAACAAAATCGTAATAAAGCATCCAACGGGCCGCGCAGCAGTCCGTAAATCTACAAGCGGAGGTGCCGTATAGATGAAACGCCAAAAACGCAATCACGCCGATAGGGCCTTTTACAAAGGATATCTTGCAGCCTTGAACAATAAGTCTATTGATAGCTGCCCCTTTGTGGAAAGTGACCCTCACCAGGAGTGGGTAAACGGCTGGCGTGAAGGGCGGGAAGACTACTGGAATGGCTTTGACAGGACCACCAAGGCGCAAAAACTGGAAATTTATGGCGCCATTTCTACCGATATTCAGTACCCAGACGGCTGGAGTACCATTTAGTCAAAAGGGGTGATGCCGTAAAACCTGCATCTTTTTAAGGCCACCACGATCAAAGCGCGCCTTAACGGCGCGCAAAGCCCGAGGATTCTACCAGGCAACTTTATCTCTTTATTTACTCGCGCTGCGTCGGCGCTCCAAAGCAATTGCTTCCACAGCTTCACGAATCAGTTGGGGCCCGCGGTAAATAAACCCGGTATAAACCTGAACAGCCGTTGCTCCGGCGCGAATCTTTTCAGCGGCGCTATCGCCCTCAAAGATACCACCCACGCCAATAATGGGGACCTGCTTACCAAGAACCTTTGATAATTGTGCGATAACCTCTGTAGAGCGCTGCTGAAGCGGCTTGCCACTGAGCCCACCCTCTTCACGACCATGGGGCAAATTGGCCACTGAGGACTTGTCGATCGTCGTATTTGTGGCGATAACGCCATCTATACTGTACTCACAGAGCGCTTCGGCAATCTGCTCAATAGCCTCTCCCGCTATATCTGGAGCAATTTTCACCGCAACCGGCACGTAACGATCGTTCTTTTGCGCAAGCTCTGCCTGCTTGTCCTTGATACGACAAAGGAGCCTGTTCAGGCTCTCACCGAACTGCAGGTCCCGCAGCCCCTTGGTGTTGGGCGATGAGACATTGGCAGTAATGTAATCGGCATAGGGATAGACTTTTTCCATGCACAAACAGTAATCGTCAGCCGCGCGCTCTACGGGCGTATCAAAATTTTTGCCAACATTGATACCCAAGACCCCCTTATAGCGGCGATGCTTCACCCTTTGAACCAAGTAATCAACCCCCAGGTTATTGAATCCCATACGGTTGATAATGGCCTCAGCTTCCTCCACACGAAATAGGCGCGGCAACGGATTTCCCGGCTGCGGGCGAGGGGTCACGGTACCCACCTCCACAAAGCCAAAGCCCAGGGTACCCAAACCGTTAAACGCCTGGGCATTCTTATCGAGCCCCGCTGCCAAACCAACCGGGTTCGGCAGGGTCAGCCCCATCAATTCTACCGGGTCATGCGTGACGGATTTTTTGAAAAAAGACATCAGGCCGAGGCGTTCGGCGGCACCAATTGCGTCCAAAGAGAGGTGGTGAGCTCGCTCGGGATCGAGCGCAAATAGGGCTTTACGCAGAGTTGAATACATACCTTTCCTTACGTGGGAGCAGAATCCGCTCGCCCGGTACAAACGTGCGGATATCGTGGTTCAATGTGGCCCGTGAAGTAGTGACGCGGATTCGCAAATCTGCGTATATTTCACGGGCTCGCGCCGGTCTCTTCCCGGCACATTAACGGCCTATTCTGCCAGGGACTCGCGGTCTGCTGTGGCGTGGGCAAGATACATCAACTCACGCAACGCAACAGTAAACATCGCAAAATCACTCACAGCGGCCGCCTTCAGCTCAGCAATCATGTTATGCCAACGCTGAATAGCCGGCGCCATAATAGCGCTCCAGCGCGACATTGCACTATCTACGTCCAAATTCTCCGCACTAGAGAGGCGCAGGATATTTACCGCCAGAGTGGCGAGCTGGCTATCCAGGTCATCCATGCTGGTCTCGCGGGCCTGAGCCTGCCAGAAGCTATCCACCGGTAGATCCACGATCAGGTTGCCAAACCAGTGCAGGTTCAAAGCATCGGAGAGGCTGAAGTAAACTTTAGCCACCTCTTCAACCGGCCGATCACTGGCATAGGCAGACTCAGAAATCCCAAGCGCCGAGTACAAGTAAGTTGGAGAGGCTGACAGCAATGCGACATCTTCTGGTAAGCCCGCCTCCAACAGCTTCTGGTAGCGCTGCTCCCACTCGCCCAGCGGAGCCCCACTAAGTACTTTAGGCAACGCCTTAATCACCCTTTGCACCTGGGACTGGAACAGTGCGCAATTCTGCGCGGGCTCCAAGTCACTGCGGCGATTGCGCAAGAACCAGCGCGCGGCGCGGCGAACCCGGCCAATCATAGAGTTGAGTAGCTCGGTCTGCAGCTCGGCTGGCACCTTGTAATCCAATGCGGCCAATTGCTGTTGAAATTCCACCATCTGATACACATCGCGGGCGCTGATATAAGCAGCCGCGACATCGTTGACATCGCCCCCTGTTGCACTGCTAATGCGGCTGTAGAAGGTGATCCCCATGCTGTTCACCATTTCATTGGCTACCTGGGTGGAGACAATTTGGCGCAGCAGTGGATGCTCGTATACCTGGTCCTTGTAGCGTTCAACCAATGCCGCAGGGAAGGCAGATTCGGCCGCTTCGCGCACGCGGGGGTTATTGGTAATTTCCGCCTCCTGAAGCTCTTCCTTCAGTTTTACTTTCACATAGGAAATTAAAACCGAAAGCTCCGGTCGAGTCAGGGTTTGTCCTTTGTGCACCCGCTCAGAGATTTGCTCATTGTCAGGAATAAATTCCAACGCCCTATTTAAGCGGCCATCGTCCTCGAGGCTGTTAATGGTGCGACGATACTCATCCAGGCGCTTTGAGACCTGATATTCAGCCACACTCAAGGCGCGGGTCTGGTCGTAGTTGTTATGCAACACCAGATCGCTCACGGAATCCGTCATGCCATGTAACAACTGGTTGCGCTGCTTCTCGGTGAGATCACCATTAGCCACCACTTTATCGAGCAGCACCTTGATATTTACCTCGTGATCAGAGCAATCCACCCCGGCGGCATTATCAATAAAGTCGGTATTACAGCGACCACCCTTGAGGGCAAATTCAATACGCCCACGCTGGGTCATCCCCAGGTTGCCGCCCTCACCAAAAACTTTAGCGCGCAATTCAGAACCATTCACGCGCAGGTGATCGTTGGATTTGTCTCCTACCTCACTGTCGGATTCGGTGCCGGCCTTCACATAGGTGCCAATGCCACCATTCCAAATCAAATCTACCGGCGCACGCAGTAGCGCACTAATCAGATCATTGGGCGTCAACCGGTCTTCCTTGATATCGAAAGCCGCCTTCATCTCCGGACTGATACTGATCGCTTTGACCCGGCGCTCAAAGATACCGCCCCCCTTGGAGATCAACTTGCGATCGTAATCCCGCCAGCTGGAGCGAGGCAGCTCAAAAAGTCGCTGGCGCTCTTCGAAACTGATCGCCGCATCAGGGTTCGGATCGATAAAAATATGCATATGGTTAAAGGCGGCCTTCAACTGGATGTGCTTCGAGAGCAGCATACCGTTGCCAAAGACGTCTCCCCCCATATCGCCAATACCGATTACAGAGAAGTCCTCTTTCTGAACATCCACTCCCATCTCACGGAAGTGTCTCTGCACAGATACCCAAGCCCCGCGGGCGGTAATGCCCATTTTCTTGTGGTCGTAGCCCTGACTTCCTCCCGAGGCGAAGGCATCACCCAACCAAAAGCCGTAATCCCCTGCAATACCGTTGGCGATATCCGAAAAAGTGGCCGTCCCCTTATCCGCGGCCACAACCAGGTAGGGGTCATCCTCATCTCTACGCACCACCAACTTGGGCGGGTCAATTTCACCATCTTTTAGGTTGTCGGTAATATCCAGCAACCCGCGGATAAAGGTTTTGTAACAGGCAATGCCCTCTTCCATCATGGCTTCGCGACTACCATCCACCGGGGGACGTCGTACAACAAATCCACCCTTGGCCCCACTGGGGACAATCACCGCATTCTTCACCGCCTGGGCCTTCACCAAACCCAATACCTCAGTGCGGAAATCTTCCAGGCGATCAGACCAGCGCAGCCCGCCACGGGCCACCTTGCTGCCGCGCAGGTGTACACCCTCTACTCTTGGGGAATAAACAAAAATCTCAAATTCTGGACGCGGCTCGGGGATACCGGGAATATCCCGCGGGCTGAATTTGATGGAGATATAATCTTTAGGCTGCCCATCCGCTCCCGTTTGGAAGAAGTTGGTGCGCAAGGTGGCGAGGATCAACTCAAGATAACGACGCAGTACCAGGTCTTCGTTGAGGTTTTCAACCGCATCCAGGCCATCGTGAATCTTTGCGATCAAGCGCTCGACTCGGGTTTGCTCCTGCTTACCGCTACTCAGGCGCGGATCGAACAATGCGCGAAACAGCGCTACCAGGTTACGGGTAATTTCCACCTGGCTGGCTAGGGTTGCGGCAATATAACTCTGGCTGGCACCGGACTTTGTCTGCTTCAGATAGCGGGCATAGGCGCGCAGCATGGTAACTTCACGCCAGTTCAGGCGCGCGGCCAATACCAGGCGATTGAAGGCATCACTCTCCGCGGTGTGGTTCCAAATCGCCGCAAATGCATCCTGGAAAAGCCCGCGCGATGCCTGCGCATCGATTTTCGTTGGAAGACCAAACTCCAAGTGGAACTCATGCATCCAAACATCGGTACTACCACTGGGGCGAATGGTATAGGGGAACTCTCCAATTACCCGCAGACCGAGATTCTC
Source organism: uncultured Microbulbifer sp. (assembly GCF_947498635.1). Lineage (GTDB taxonomy): Bacteria > Pseudomonadota > Gammaproteobacteria > Pseudomonadales > Cellvibrionaceae > Microbulbifer > Microbulbifer echini. The sequence continues at coordinate 45,495 of NZ_CANMKV010000026.1, forward strand.
CAAGACCGGTATCACATCGGAGAGGGTCAAGCCGCTGCCCCAGTTAAATACTTTGAAGCGCAAACTGCCCTGGGGCGCACCAACCGGCTGATAAAAGCTCATCGCCACCCGATTGTTTTCGTTGAGGTCCTGAATTGCAGCCACATCCTGAACGGCAATGCGCGGTTCAAAGTCCTCCCGATAGCCCGCCGGGAAGGCGCGGCCAAAAGTTCGGAAAAGACGGTTACCCTGCTCCTCTCCGCTGCTGTCAATTAAGGATCGTTGAAAAATGTCTTCCCAGGAGCGGGTTATGTCCACAATTTGCGCCTCCAGCAGCGCTACATCGATATCGACAGGTTCATCAGCCGAAACGCGGAAAACAAAGTGCACCCGCGCGAGAATCGATTCGGAAAAATAAGTCGTAAAGTCAGACTCTTTGGCCTTAATCGCTTTGGAGATATGGGAGCAAATGACTTCGCGCACATCACTGCTAAACTGATCTCTCGGCACATACACGGTGGCGGTAACAAACTTGCCAAAGAGATCCCTGCGCATAAACAGGCGAACATGGGCGCGCTCATTCAGGCTCAGCACCCCCATCACCACATCAAACAACTCCTGAGAGCTGCTCTGAAAAAGTTCATCGCGGGGGAACGTGTCCAGAATACGACGTAACGCCTTGCCATCATGCCCATACCCAGTCAAGCCGCTGGACTCAATAATTGAGGCCATCTTGCGCCGGATAATCGGAATCTTGGCCGGACTCTCTGTATACACCGGTGAGGTATAGAGGCCCATAAAGGCCGACTCGCCAATCACCTCGCCCTCTGCGTTGTAGCGCTTGATCATCACGTAATCTGAATAGGCACTGCGATGTACACGGGATTTCACCGACGACTTGGCAAAAGTCAGGTAGTTGGGCCCCTGGTAAAAGCGTTGCTTGCCCTCGCTGAACGAGGTTTCATTCATGGGCGCAGCAGCTTCCTCCAGCTTCTTGAAGATCCCCAGACGGCGGTTTTCAACCTCTGTGAGGATTTTCTTGTCGTCAACTTGGCTGAATTCATATTCCCGGTACCCCAGGAAGGTAAAGTTGCCATCGCGCATCCACTGCAGGAAGGCGCTGGCCTCGAGGAGATTGGTATCGTCCTCCGAGATACCCGCCTTCAGCTGCCCTTCCATCGTGCCACAGGTCTCAAGCATCGGCGCGTAGTCATCAACTACCAACTCCACATCCCCGAGCACATCCTTTAAGGCCGCACTCAGGCCCGAGGCAAAGTCGGCCGATGTATCCCGGTTGACCTCTATATAAATCAGCGCCTCACTGATGAGCTTCGATCCTTTGGCAGACTTGCTCTCCTTCGCCGTGACATGATCAAAGCTCAGACTCTGGATGGCGTCTCGAGAAGGGTGTAGGTGTTTTAATTTGCCACTGGCACTGCGCTCAAGGTGAAACACCGTACTTATTATCGAGTGGATAACAGTATTTTTCTGATTGACCTCCATTCGCACCGAGTCCACCAGAAAGGGCATATCGCGCACCAGTAACCCTATTACCGTGTGCGGACATTCCCAGCCGTCATCCTCCAGGCGTGGGTTAAAAATCCGCACCTTGGGCAAACCATCAGAGCGTTGCTGGATAAAGTTCCACCAGGAGTAAATGCAGCCGTAGACATCCACCAGGCGCCGGCCCTGCAGGTCTTCCAGCGGGTACTGGTGCAGAAACTGCTGAGCAAAGACCACAACGGGCTCGGCATCAGATGCCAACGTATCGCGAATCAGTTCACAAACCTGTGCGACCAACTCTTCACGGCTATCGGTAATCACCGTCGCCATATTCACGGGGAACCTCCCAATCTCATTTTTGTCACATCGAATCTAATGACAGTAGATCCGAAAAGATCGTCATCTCATCCCCTAAATACTGCAGGGACGAGTCCTAAAAATTAAACTTTCCATTAACCTTTGAAGTGGCACCAGAGCCCCTCAAAAGAATGTCGCCTATCAATGGGCGTAAGTTCGGTGGTTGCCTCTTTATTTGGTGCCGCTAAAATCAACAAGTCCCACCGCTTTGGCGGCGACTATATATAAAAGATGGTAGATAGCCACCCGTATCGACAGGTCGGGCACATTTATAGAAGAAGAGACGCTATGGAAGCAAAACGGAATATCAGAGATCGTATCACCGCACTGGGCGACTGGCTGGAAGAACAGATCATCGGCCAGGAGACACTGGTTAATCGCATCTTGATTGCTCTGCTTGCCGATGGCCACCTTCTCGTGGAGGGGGCCCCAGGCCTGGCCAAAACCAAGGCGATCAAAACACTGGGCGAAGCTATTGAGGGAGACTTCCATCGAGTTCAATTCACGCCAGATCTACTGCCGGCAGATATTACCGGCACCGACATTTACCGGCCGGAAACCGGAGAGTTCCATTTTCAACCGGGACCGGTATTTCACAACCTTATCCTAGCCGATGAAATAAACCGCGCGCCCGCCAAAGTTCAATCGGCGCTGCTGGAAGCCATGGCCGAACGACAGATTAGTGTAGGTCGCAAAACCTATCCGCTGCCGCAATTATTTTTAGTGATGGCCACCCAAAACCCTATTGAGCAAGAGGGGACCTATCCTCTACCTGAAGCGCAATTGGACCGATTTCTTATGCAGGTAAATCTTGCCTACCCCGGCGCCGAGGCGGAAGCAAAAATCCTGCGCCTGGCCAGATCCGAGGCCACGCTTGGCGAAAATCGCCCTACAGAAACTATTAGCCAAGAGACGATTTTCCAGGCCCGTAATCAGATCCTGGAAATGCAAATGGTCGAGGCCGTGGAGACCTATACTGTCCAACTTATCATTGCTACGCGCGAACCGGCGAAGTATGACAGCGAGCTGGCGTCATGGCTAGATTTTGGTGCAAGCCCCCGAGCAACAATTGCACTCGATCGCTGCTCCCGTGCACATGCCTGGCTTGAGGGCCGAGACTTCGTAACACCCGATGATGTAATGGCCGTAGCACCGGATATTTTACGTCATCGCCTGCTGCTTAGCTTTGAAGCCGAGGCGGCGGGTATCACTACAGATCAGGTGATTCAGCGCCTATTGCAACAGGTACCGACGATCTGATGCAAACGGCAATACCCCCTTCAGATTTAGATTTGCGCGGAGCCTACCCTGAAGTGAGCTCGCTGGTGCAGATGCGCTACATCGCGCGCCAGCTACAACTCTTTAAACCGCGTCTGGTGCGCAGTGATCAAGCCGGTAATTTACTCACCCGCTATCGCGGACGCGGAATGAATTTTGAGGAGGTCCGGGATTACCAGCCTGGCGATGACGTGCGCACAATTGATTGGCGTGTCACTGCACGCACGGGTAAAACCCACACCAAGCTTTATCAGGAAGAGCGGGAAAGGCCTATTGTTATACTGCTCGACCTCCGTTCGCCGATGTTTTTCGGCAGTCATCGGGCATTTAAGTCTGTGGCCGCAAGCGGAATCGCCGCAGCATTGGGATGGGCCGGGCTGCAACATAGCGACCGCATAGGCGCGCTGCTCTTCTCCGACCACGACATAGACACCGTGCGCCCAAAACGCAGCCACCACGCCGTTTTGGCAATGATCCACAGCGCTGTAGACCGAGCCGCCAAATTGCAAAGCCCAATCCCAGAGCACGGTAGCCAGTCCATGCAAACACTGCTGGAGGAGGCCCGCCGTATCGCTCGCCCAGGCAGCGCACTGTTTTTGATCAGTGACTGCCACGACCTCAACCAGCCGTGCTCTCAATCCTTATACTTACTTTCAAGGCATGCTGATCTACAAGTGATCCGGATTACGGACCCCTTAGAGATGCAGTTACCCAGTCAGTCTCTAACGATTTCCGATGGCCACCGACGCACTTTCCTGAATACTGGCAATCGCCCATTGCGTGAGTACTTTGCTGAAAAACAGGCTCAGGCTCGGGCCGATGTAGAGCAGCTATGTCGAAAGCATCGACTACCACTGCTGGACTTTGACAACACCAAGCCCCTGGTCGGGGAATTAATGTCTTTTTACGGTTCTCGCCAGCAAAATGGTTGGCACAAAAACAAAAGGCAGTAGCCGTGATCGATATGAAACACCCTTTATTTTCGCCATATAGCATTTATTTGACCGTTTCAATTCATAGTGTCGGCAGCCGCATTCTGACCGGGGGAAAACCGTGCTGAGAAAACAACAGCAACTACAACCTCCCTCACCAGAGACGCAGGAGTTGTTAGCACAGCTCCACGACATCCAAGAGCCTCCTCCTGTGAGCTGGTGGCCACCCGCCCCAGGCTGGTGGCTGCTCGCCCTATTGATATTCGCCTTTCTGCTAGGGCTCACCCTTTGGCTTCACCGCAAGAAAAAACAGGCCGAACGCAATCGCTACCGGAAAGAAGCTGTCGCCTTATTGGAGACGATAAATACACAGAAGCCAGAAGCCGCCGAAGAGATCAATGAAATATTAAAGCGCGTCGCGGTAACCACGTTCAGCCGAGCGCGCTGCGGCAACCTCACCGGTAATGCCTGGCTCAAATTCCTCCAAAACAGCGCCCTCTTGGAACCCCCTCACCAGGTGCATGCAGTGTTACTCGAAGAACTTTACCGAGGCACATCCGAACCAGAGAGTAGCCAGGTTTTTTGCCAATATGCCATTCAGTGGGTCCAGCAACACCAATATTCAGAACAAGCGCCTGCCCCCCGCGTTGACAAGGAGCCTGCCAGTGTTTGAGTTTGCCTGGCCCTGGGTATTTCTACTTGCCCCACTACCACTGCTTGCACGACTACTATTAGCGCAGGCCAAACCTTTGAGCAGCGCACTCAAAGTACCCTTTTACTCGGAGCTTTCCCAACGCGGTGGCGGGGAGCAAAACAATCCGATCAATCTCCTATTGCTCACCTTGATTTGGCTGCTGCTTATTTGCGCAGCAGCGCGCCCGCGCTGGTATGGAGAGCCTATTTCCCAGGCCAGTAGCGCACGGGACCTGCTGGTTGCGGTAGATATTTCCGGCAGTATGGAGACCCCAGACATGCTTTTAGGTGGCCGCCCCGCGATGCGCATCAATGCGGTCAAGCAGGTAGTGGGCGACTTTGTCGAGCGGCGCCAGGGCGATCGTCTGGGGTTGGTGCTCTTCGGCACTCGCGCCTATTTACAGGCGCCGCTGACTTACGATCGCGAAACGGTAGGGACACTTTTACGTGAGGCTCAAATCGGTTTTGCCGGCCAAGGTACTGCCATTGGTGACGCTATCGGTCTGTCGGTTAAACGCCTCACCCAGCGTCCTGCAGAACAGCGCGTATTAATTCTGCTTACCGATGGCGCCAATACCGCAGGGGAAGTCTCCCCACTGAAAGCCGCAGAACTGGCGCAGCAGGCTGGAATTACGGTCTATACCATTGGCGTGGGTGCCGAAGAGATGGTTCAACCGGGCCTTCTGGGCAGCCGTTATGGTAGCCGGCGGATCAACCCATCAAGAGATCTCGATAGCAAAACCTTACAGGCGATCGCCGATACCACCGGTGGGCGCTATTTCCGTGCACACAACCCCCAAGAGCTTGCAGAAATCTATTCAGAACTGGATGAATTAGAGCCGGTGGAACAAGAAGCGGAGAGTTACCGCCCGCTAAAATCCCTGTTTGTCTGGCCTCTGGGCCTTGCCCTACTATTAGCGGCAGTCTGGGCATTAACCCCTCTCTGCATAAATTTTCGATATCACTCGACCACCAACAAACCCTCAGCTACGAACGGAGGCCGGGCACAGTGAGTTCACCTGAACTACTCCAGTCTTTTCACTTCCTGCGTCCCTATTGGCTTTGGCTGCTGATTCCGGCTGCAGTACTTTGCTGGAATCTGAGCAAAATGTTCTTAAACAACGCTCAGCTACAAAAGGTAATTGATGCAGATCTATTACCACATCTCTTAATGCGCGGTGGCGCCAAGCGCCCATGGCTGTTCGGATTGATCTTCGCTCTGCTCGCCGCCATGATTCTCGCAATGGCCGGGCCCACCTGGCGAAAGCTGCCAACACCGGTCTACAGCAACCAAGATGCCCTGGTGATCTTGCTGGACCTATCACCCTCCATGATGGCGACGGACCTCTCCCCCAACCGCCTCACCCGCGCAAGGTTGAAAATTCTCGATATATTGCGCGAACGAAAGGACGGGCTGACGGCCTTGGTAGCCTACGCCGGCGAAGCTCATGTGGTGACACCACTGACAGAGGACACCGCCACTATTGCCAATCTAGTACCTTCGCTATCACCAGCCATTATGCCCGTACCCGGCAGCAATATAGAGATGGCGGTAAATACTGGTATTCGCCTCCTTAAAGATGGCTCTGCAGGGCGCGGGCAACTGCTCTCTGTCACCGACGGTATTGATCCAAGCGCTGTAAGTGTCATCGCCAAATCCCTGGCCGATGCTGACGTTGAGCTCAGTATTCTTGCGGTCGGCAGTGGCGAGGGAAGTCCAATTCCCCGAGGCAACAGTGGGGGGTTTGTAACAGACAGCAACGGAGCCATTGTCATTTCCAACTTTGACCCGCGAGAGTTGCGTAACCTGGCCCGCGACAGTGGTGGCCGCTATGCAAAAATCACAGTGAATGACTCAGACATTGAACATCTACTCCCGCAGGATGAAAATCCGGAGCAGGCTGAGCTGACCGAAAGGGAATTCGATCAGTGGCGCGATGAAGGACCCCTTTTAGTTCTGCTCCTTCTGCCATTTGCCGCACTACTGTTTCGTCGTGGCGCTCTCGCCTGCGCCTTGCCCCTTGTTTTAGTGATCAGCTTCCCCAATGAAAGCCAGGCATTGGAGTGGAAAGATCTCTGGCAACGCAAAGATCAACAGGGGCAACAGTTGTTAGAAAAAGGGGAAACCTCTAAAGCCGCTGAAACATTTCGCAACCCTGAATGGCGCGGCGCGGCAAATTATCGCGCAGGCGACTATGCCGCTGCTCAGCAGGATTTTTCTCAACAAAAAGATCCACAGGGTCTCTACAATCTGGGGAATAGCCTTGTACAGCAAGGCGAGTATGAGCAGGCCATAAAAGCCTATGACCAAGCCCTAACAGAAGCGCCCCAATTCGCAGATGCACAGCACAATCGGGATATTGCGGAAAAACTCAGAGAGCTTCAGAAACAGCAACAAGAACAGCAACAGCAGTCACAACAACAGGCCGGGGATCAGGATAAAAAACAGCAGCAGGAACAGCAAGCTGGTAACCAGCAACAAAATCAGCAGGGCCAGCAGCAGGAAAACCAACAACCACCACCCTCAGGTCAACCCCAAGAGCCCTCCAGCCAGGAAGCTGAACAGGAACAGGAGCAGTCTGCTCAACAACAAGCTCCTGAGTCAGAACAGGAGCAGGAACAGCGCGCACAAGACGGGGAGAAAAAACCAGGGGAACCTCAGGAAGAGTCCAAGGGGGCCGGTGTAGAGGAAGGCCAGTTAGACCCTGAAACCCAACAGGCCTTGGATCAATGGCTACGGCAAATCCCCGATGATCCCGCCGGCCTGATGCGAGAGAAATTTAAATATGAGAGTTTACAGAGGCGACGTGCCTACCGCAGTGGAGAATGGGAACCCCCTGAAAACGGAGCCACCCAGCGCTGGTAGAAAATGATCTCCGAAGCCTAGTTTTTATGTCTGGTTTTAAATGTGTTCAAACCCAGGGAAGCTCATGGAAAGCTTTTTAAGAAAAAATAATTCAAACAACCCTGTACATTTATCAGGGGTCCGTTATTTGCTTCTTTTGCTCGCACTCTTTTGCCTGCCTGTAAATAGCCAGGCAAGTGACCTCAGCGCAAATGTCGATAGAAATAAAATTGGTATCGATGAAACCCTAAACCTAAGAGTGCGTTATTCTGGCGATGAGAATGGCGGCCAACCCGATTTCGAATTACTAGAGCAGGATTTCGACATTCTCTCTCGCCAGCAATCCAACCAATATCGAGTCATCAATGGCCGTGCAGAGAGCTTCGTAGAATGGATACTCACACTCGCACCAAAACGTGAGGGAGAGTTATTTATCCCCTCCCTACATTTTAAAGGCCAAGTCTCCGACGCAATCCCTATTAAGGTCAGCGAGGCCGGGAGCGCACCCGATGGCGCCAAGCGCAAAGCCTTTATGGAGATTGAGCTGGACAAGGATGAAGTCTTCGTACAAGAGCAACTACTAGTAAAGGTCCGCTTGTACACTACCATTGGCCTGCACGATATCGCTACCGAGCCCCTGCAGGTAGCCGGCGCACATGTAGAGAAAGTTGATGAGCAACGCTATGAACGAAAACTGGATGGTGTCAGCCATGCCGTCTATGAACTTACCTATGCGGTTTTTCCCGATAGCTCCGGGCAACTCTCTATTCCCGCGCTAACTTATGTTGCTGTTGCTGGACGTCGAGATCCCTTCTCGCTATTTAATCGTAACAGCCAAAGACTGCGCCTACGCTCCCAGGGAAAAACCATCGAAGTGCTCCCCAAGCCCGATAGCTACAGTGGCGCTCACTGGCTACCTGCGGCAAGCCTGGGAATTGTGCAAACTTGGAGTCAAGACCCAGATACCTTTGCGGTCGGTGAACCTATCACTCGAATCCTTACCATTCGGGCCGAGGGCCTGCGCGCAGCCCAGCTACCCCCTCTTCCCAAACTAGACCTGCAGGGTCTTAAAACCTATCCGGACCAACCACAACAGGAAGACCAAGTTGGCCCGAATGGTGTCACTGGCAGCCGCATAGAAACCACCGCAATCGTCGCCACTCAGCCCGGCGATTATCAACTACCCGCCATCACCCTCACCTGGTGGGACACTAAAAATAAGAAGCAACGCACCACTCAACTCCCCGCATTCCGCTTTAAGGTCAGCGGCACTGCAGCCACAACACCACCGTCACAAGAATCCGGAAATCTGCCCACTTTAGCGACGCCTAGCACCATAAACTTAGAAAAGCAGGGTCATTTCTGGCGCAACCTAGCTATTGCTGCCATTGCCTCCCACCTATTGTGGATTCTTTATTTTTATCGGCTCAACCAAAAGCGAACCAAACTTCAAACAACGAATCCAAATTCAGAAAAAAAAGAACAGCATGAAGGCAAGTTGAAAAAAGCTATTGAAAGCGAAGACCCAATACACATCCAACAAGCCTTACTGGAATGGTTACAACAACGATGGCCACAAGCCAGAGGGAATAATCTAAGTGAGATGTCTCATCAATTAGGATTTGAGGAACTAGTAGAACTTCAGTCACTACTTAGCGCAGCCATCTACCAAGAGCCAATTAAACCGCTAAATACTGAGAAATTAAAAATACTAATTAGGCAGTTAATGGAGAGAAATAGTGATTTGAATACGGCCTCTGAACAGGGAGAGCTACCAAAGCTGTTTACATAAATTGAGCCGGTTCGTACAATTTCTGAAATCGTGACACCGGTCAACTCGATAGAGGTTGAACTATCTCTATCCTGAAGTAGGTCAGCCTCTTTACAATAGTAGTCTGCTAAAAAATAGGATTTTCCTACAGTTCATACAACGACCAACCCTGGTATTTCAGACTTGATTTACCACAACCAAATCACTAAGTCACTACCGTTCTCGAGCTCGATTGAGGATAGACTCGACCAGCGAAAGGGTTTCTGCTGCTGCTTTATCCCAAGAAAATTTCTCCGCCCTTTGCAATGCACGAAGTTGCAACTCTGAAACCTTTTCACGATCTTGTGTCAACAAAGTTAATGCGCGCGCAATTTCTGTTGTGGAGGCTGGATTGACCGTCAATGCCGCATCCCCGGCAACTTCAGCCATTGCGCCCAGATTAGCCGTCAATACGGGAGTTCCTTGGCTATAAGCTTCAACAATTGGTAAACCGAACCCCTCATAGAGCGAAGGAATTAACAGCGCCCTGGCTTCTCGATATAGTTTTGGCAATTGATCGTCGGCCACATAACCGAGAAGCTCGATACTTTCCTCAAGTCCTAACTCTCGGATCTTCCCCTGCAACTCCGGTAAACCCCAGCCCTTACCTCCACATATTTTCAGTGGCAGTGGCCCGGCTATTTCTTTCCGATATGAGCTATAAGCATCCAACAAACGTTTGAGGTTTTTGCGTGGTTCAATGGTACCCACAAAAAGAAAATACTCTCCCAAAGGGCTAGGTGTATCGGCAACCTCTAGAAAAGGGGCTTCGTAAATTGTCACAATCTTTTCAGCACACGCGGGAAATGATTGCCGTAATTCACTTGCCGTAGACCTTGAAACAGCAATAACTGAGTCAGCTAACTTAACTGCCGGGGGCATCAGCATTCTCTCAAGCTGCAGACCAAGACGCGGCATAGTCTCAGGAAATCGTTGCCATACCAAGTCATGTACTGTAAGTACTTTAGATACCGAGGAGCCGAGACAAAGCGGCAGGTGGTGGCGTGGGGACCAAAACAGATCCGCACTATCCCTCCAAGCCCAAAAGGGAAAAACCGCCTGAGCAAAGAATGAACTTAAGCTCCCCCTACGAACATTTCCCGACCTAACCGTCACATTAGGAAGCGACTGTAAATCAACCAGAAGGGGCTGATGGCTATATAGGTACCATTCATGCTCACTTACGATCATGCGCTCTAAAATTGCACGGGTATAGCGCCCAATTCCCGTCGTGGGAATTGAGAGTGGCCGAGCATCCACAGCTATTTTGGCCATTACGGCGTCAACCCCCTCTCCAAAAGCACCTCCTGATAGAGCTTCTGGTAGGCGTTGACCATTTTGTCAGCAGTAAATAACTGCTCGTAACGACAACGACCAGCACGACCCATCTCTTCTGCTTTCGCTGGATCGGACCAGAGGTCATCCATACCCTTTCGCAGAGCGAGGTGGTCCGCCGCCTTCACAACAAACCCTGTTTCTCCATCCAGATTGACAAAACTGGTTCCGGTTCCGATTTCGCAGGAAATGAGAGGCTTGCTACTCATCAACCCCTCGATCAAGGTTACTCCGAAAGCCTCCGAGCGCAAATGAGATGGGAAGACCACCGCCCTGCACAACTTCATCAGCACGACTTTTTCTTCATCACTCACGAAACCAGCAAAGTAAATATTGGTAGCACCGAGCTCATCCGCAAGGAATTTTAAGCGATCAGCCTCGGGGCCCTTACCTGCAATAACAACACAATAAGGCTGATTTGCGGCGGCTCGAATTAGATACTCCAATCCCTTGTAATACCTGAGAACACCAACAAAAAGCATAAAGTCACGACCAAATTGCTTCTCAATGTTTAGGAATGCCTCTTCAGATGGATCAGGATACCCCTGCTCGGAGATTCCTAGAGGTATCACCTTTACCTTGTTCCGATATTTCTTCAGGACTGGGCTGGTTTCCAGGTAGTTATCAGACGTTGCTACGATGCGGTCTGCTCGTGCCAGGAACCAATACATTAAGGGTCTATATAAAGCACCCAGCAGCCTCTGCCTGACAATATCTGAATGATAGGTCACCACAAGTGGTCGTGACCGGCCAGCCAGTAAGTATGACAAATCACCAAACGGCCACGGAAAATGAAAATGCAATAGCCGAGCCTTCGAGCGGAACAGCTCCACCAAAAGCCCCGGCCCGACACAGCATGAAGCAATTGAGAACCAGCGTTTCCTTGCAATAACAGGAAGACTCCCGTTAAGTTTCAAGTTCACAGGGGAATCAGACAAAGTCAGAACACCACACTTGTTTGTTTTTTGTGCAACCTCTAAGATGACCTGCTCTAGCCCCCCCTGGGATTCAGGATAAAAAGTACGGTAGCAATGAAGGATCTGTAGTTCGGGAAACAATTGAGACTCGCTTAACTAGAGGGCCGTGACCTTACGGTAACCTGTTGTTTTATAACGTATTAAGGTATATTAAGACCCCCCAATAGCCCGGTGTCAACGTGAAAATACTATTCTGCACCATGCAATTCGGGCCCGGATATAATCAGGGGACCGAAAAGTACATACGCAATCTCGCTCACGATTTAAGTAAGTCGGGATGTGACGTTATAGTTGCAGGCGGTGACCCTGAGGGGATATTAACCGATAGCACTCATATTGACGATTCGGGGTTTCAGCTAATCAAGCTTCCAACTTTTGGCTGGAATACTACTGAAGGCGATTCAGTTGATAATTATCTAAACCTACTCACCGAGCTGAGCCCCGACCTCGTACACATGGTGAATCCAGCCCACATTGGCATTAATTTATTAAATGCAGCCCAGAAATTAGGTATTCCTTACTTTATATCGGTCACCGACTTCTGGTGGCTCTGCCCAAAACATACATTAACCCTTAAGTCCGGCAAATTCTGCTCAGGTTTTGTTGAGCAAGAAGCCTGCTTCCGATGCATTGCAGAAACACACCCCAACAAGTTGGTAAAAACGGCTTCGCAGCTCCCAGCTGCAAGAAATTATATTGCTAAGATTTTACTTTTGAAGAATGCTCCATTTGCAGTCTCGTCAGATAGCAAAAATCGCAAACAGATGTTGGCCTCAGTCCTAAATAAAGCAAGAGCGGTAATCTGTCTCTCCAAAACCAGCCTGAAGCGATTAAAAGAATACTACTCATTGAGTAATTGCCACTATACTCCCGCCGGCATTTCGGATACTTGGTTTCAAGCAGGCTCTCATCGACGAACGAGGAATACCCCCTTCGTGGTAGGATATCTTGGAGTTATTGCTCCACACAAAGGCCTGCATACTCTTACCCATGCATTAAATGACCTTGGTGATTCAGAAATAATACTTAAGGTTGCCGGAAAAATATCCACCAACAGATATGCCAAGCAGTGCCTTAACACCTATAGAAATACTGAGTATGCTGGTGAGCTTAGCGAACTACGAAGCAAGGAGTTTATAGATTCATTAGATCTATTAGTAATACCTAGCAATTCACCAGAAAATCAACCGCAAGTATTGCTTGAGGCAGCTGCTAGAAAAAAACCAGTTCTTGCCTCCAATACACCAGGCTGCGCTGAACTTCTACCTTCTACAGCCGTTTTTCCTGTTAATGATGTGAAGCGGCTTAAAGAGCTGTTAAGTATAGCCAAAAAGGATCTGTCCAAAATTGGTCGCCCTACTTTAGGATTATCCTCCAAAGCAGTTTCTGAAGAAATCTTAACCGAATACCAAAAAGTGCTGTAAATCCGTGATCTTTCTCAAAAAACACCATAGAGACATCGTCTTCTACAAGGCGCTATGTAATTTACGATCCGAAGCGTCAAAAACTTACTTGAGCTTCCTCTGGTGGATCATAGAACCAATTTTTTCAATGGTGATCTACTATTTTATATTTGCCGTCGTATTTCAGCGGGGAACCGATGATTTTGTCCCCTTCCTTCTCGTTGGATTAGTAGTTTGGCAGTGGTTTGCCCAATGTGTTAGCCACTGCTCAGCTGCAATCATCCAAAATCACGCACTCATCAGTCAAGTCAACTTCCCCAAAGTAGTACTCCCATCGATTAATATCGTCATGGATACCTTCAAGTTCAGTATTGTATTTACCCTACTATTGATTAGCCTATGGATTATGGGGTATCCACCTACATGGAGTTATATTTATCTTCCTCTTATTCTCGGGATACAGTTTTTGCTGAATTATGCCTGTGGCCTGATCGCTAGTGCGCTCATTCCATTTGTACCAGATCTCTCTAATCTGATTCCCCATCTGCTACGACTCGGCATGTATGGTTCAGGTATCCTCTATACCGTCAGTTCGTTACCAGAAAACATTCAAGATATTCTCGCTTACAACCCAATGATCTGGGTCATTGAGAGCTACCGCGACATATTGATGTATAACCAAATACCTAACGTATCTAGTTTGGCAGTTTACACCTGCGCAGCTATATCGCTTTATGCTCTTGCTAGATTAATAATGAGAAAGCTAAATCCCGTATTCGCAAGAGCACTGATGCAACGATGAGTGAAAGCAAGAAGTCAGCCATAAGCTTGAAAAATGTACGGGTGACCTATCGCTCAGGCATTCCTTTTACCCGAGCAACCAGTGTTTATAGTCCACTGAAAGATATTAGTTTTGAGCTTTATGAGGGGGACTCGCTTGGAGTTCTTGGTCGCAATGGTGCAGGAAAAAGCACTCTACTTCGTCTCCTGAACGGTATCATCAAGCCTGATGACGGGAAAGTGATCAACCATGGTCACAGAACCGCACTACTTTCTTTGACCGTTGGCTACGACCAAAATCTTTCCGGTCGGCAAAACGCAGTTATCAGTGGCATGATGATGGGCCTTAAAAAACATTTTATCGTCAGTAAACTTGATGACATTAATGAGTTCGCCGAGCTAAGAGAGTTTTTTGATCAACCAGTTAAAAACTACTCTACGGGCATGAAGCAACGCCTTGGAATGGCTGTCGCAATTCATTTGAAATCTGATGTCTTACTGATTGATGAGATTTTAGCGGTCGGCGACTCTAGGTTTAGAAGGAAATCAGAGGCAGTAATGAGAGAGAAAATAACGTCAGGGGACACCGTAGTCCTGGTTTCTCACTCTACGGAAACTGTTAAGCGGCTTTGTAACAAGGCTATATGGATTGAAAATGGTGTTGTGGCTCAATACGGTGATAGCAAAGATGTAGTAGCATGTTATGAGGAATCACAGAAGTAATGCGTGTTCTTATCTATGAGCCAATGCCAGATATTCAGCGCGCGGAAATCATCTTAGCAATCGCACGTAAAGAGTCCAAACTTGGAAGTAATATTTTCCTTTTAGTCGAGGAAGAGGTACAGCTTTTTAGCAGAAACCACATCAATCAACCACACAGTGTAAACTGCACAAACATAGTAAAAGCAAAGGTTGCAACAAGCGGATTTAACTTTATCGCCCTGCCTAGAAGCAAAACTCTAGCGAAGCAATTCAAAGCGAATCCAAATAAAACCCTAAAAGAGATAAAACACTATCGGACGAACCACTTCTATAAAGTGATAGAGAGCTTTAAACCTGACAAGATAATAATTTGGAATGGTCTACCTCATTATCAACAGGATTTTATAGATCTTGCCCGCGATATAAATCCAAATCAGAAATTTTCCTTCTTGGAAGCCGGCTGGTTTCCACAGTCAGGCACTTACTATGAAGATCCCCTCGGAGTAAATGCACAAAGCTCGATCTCTATTACAAAGCCAAGAACTATTAGTTCGGAAGAGCGAAAAAACGTAAGGCAGTGGAAAGTGTCATATAGGGAAAAATTTGAGGATAATAATATATCTGATAATGGATATGTATTTATCCCCCTCCAATTAGAAACAGACACAAACATTACAAAGTTTTCCCCATTTTCCACCATGAAAAACTTTCTTGAGTGGGCCGAATCACATGTAGCCCCCGAGATAACTATTATTGCACGCCAACACCCACTTGACCGCACCCCTCAACTTAACCTTCTCCCCCCAAATAGCCAAATAAAGCTCGACAACGAAACTCCACTACATCAATTGATATCAAAGTCCAGCTGTGTTTTGGGAATAAATAGTACTGTTTTACTTGAATCATTAACATACGACAAACCTGTTTACGCAGTAGGAAATGGGGTTTTTTCTGCAAGTAATGCCATCATTAAAGCAAGGCTGGATAAAACCATACCTATCCATCATGTATTCTCAATTAAAAACCAGGAAGAATTCCTTCACCTACTTTTCAATAAACAAAAAACTTTTGCCATACCCAAAACCTCTCTTTCAAATGCGCTATTGTCAGCCATAAAAAGCCAAAAATATTCTCACTATCCACTATCAAGTATTATCTTTTCTACGCTTAGGGTATGGATAAAAAGTAAATTGCAAAAATAATATGATGACTCCTGCTTTCGGACAATTAGTGCAACTGGTAATGGAGGGCTCAGCTGGCAGAGTTGACATCTCTCAACATCAAGAGAAAAACACTCATGCGCTACTATCAGCTGTGCGAGAACGGACGATACCAGATTTACATCGTAAGCGGTACATGAACCACATTATTCTACTTGCTTTGACTGACTGGCATGATGCCCCCTCCATCAACTTCGGA
>NZ_CANMKV010000027.1 GCF_947498635.1 uncultured Microbulbifer sp.
GGAAGCGGGTAATTTTCTTGCATCAATAATATCCATTTGGATATTATATAGAACTATAGGATCGCCGGGTTAATAGTGGCAAGAAGTGCTCATAAAAGTGGTGTTGTGCTAGGGGAGGCCATCTGAGCGGTAGTGGGGGGGTAAAGATATGGGCTTTGATCTTAAATTAAATAATAGGAGTGATTATGCGTATTCTTGTCCCTGTTTTCTTCAAGGCACCGCTTGGCGGGCTTCACTCACATGTATATGCTCAGGCTAGGGCAATAACTCAGGAGGGTTGGCACTGCACTATATTGTGTAAACCTGGACCTTTCGCGCAGCAATGCCGTGACGGTGGTTTCCATGTTATTGAAGACGATTTTAAAGACCTATCCGCATCAGCTGCTTACGTAGCCCAATCCCATAAGTTTGATATTGTTCATGCGCATCCATTTGCTTCAAGGGAGGTGGGGCAAGGTATCGCCAAAATATTAAATATACCAATTATGATTACAATTCATGGAAAATATACTGACTCCTTAGAGGAGGGGTGTGAGGATTATGGTCGTATCTACTGTGTTAGTCCTGGTGTAAGGGATCATCTGGTTAAGGAGGGAGTTAGAGATCTTCATAAGATATTGATTTACCCAAATGCTGTAAATCATGAGGTTTTCCATGGTGGAGCTAGTAAGCGGTCGGACAGAGTAAAGACAATAAGAAGTTCTTTTCAGGGTTCGATAAGCGAGAGTGATCGAATAATTGTATTTGCATGTCGTATGGGGCCGGATAAAAAATTTATCCTTAGGTGTGTAATGAATTCGTGGAAAAACCAAGCTAAGAGAAAATTAGATTCTTGGCAATGGTTGGTTGCGGGTGATGGACCTGCGAAAGCTCAGCTGGAATTGGCTGCAAATGAGTTAAATGAAAGAGTTGGTAGAAAATGTATACAGTTTCTGGGTTGGCAGTCAGAAGATGATCTCAATACACTTTACCAGTCAGCCGATCTGGTAGTAGCCCCAGGAAGGAGTGCTCTTGATTGCCTGGGTTGTAGTAGACCTGTAATTGCGATTGGTTCAAAGGGATATATCGGTCTTATAGATGAAGATAATTGGTATAAGGGTTCCTATTCAAACTTTGGTGGTGTAGGTGAAAAGGAATATACTGCAGGCCAATTGTTTAAGGATATAAATTCTATTATATATGATGATGTAAGGCTTGCAGACCTCGGTAATTTCGGGAAGAAACAAATTTATAATTTTTATGACCAAAAATATTGGGATGGTTGGCTAATTAATCAATATCGAGAGGTTTTTGCAAGACATAAAAAGGCCTTCGTGTAAAAATTAAAGATGAGGTTTCGGATATTATTTTGTAACTGCTCAATAGAGGAATTGGTAATTTTCTGGGGGGTTTGAGGGGGCATAAATTTTATACTAATAGATCGTAAGGGGGTATAAGCAGTTGGAGAGATTTACAATGTTTAATGTATAAAAAGTTTAAAGTTCGCGTTGCTAATCGATAATACAGTTGTTTTGAAATCTAAGGAAAAGCCAAGTTGTCAAAACCTGTTTTCACCTCTAGTATTTATTGCTAGAGTAGAGTCTGATAGACCTTTCTGCTGTATTACAGTTATAACCCCAGCTCCGCGCTCAAAAGCCCAGATTACGGCTATTGCAACGCAAATGGTTGCAATCGAGTAGCGTAGTTGAGCCTCCCAGTTTTTTTGCCAGTGCCTAGCCAAGTAAAAGAGAGACCAGATTGCAAGAATAATAAATATTTGTCCGACTTCTACACCGAGATTAAAAGCCAGTAGGCTTTGCCAGAGATTGGGTGAATCTAACTTGAGTATTTCTTGCAAAACAAACGAAAACCCCAGTCCATGCAAAAGCCCCAATAGACAGGTGGTGAAAAATATTGTGTGTTCATTAGATGTTTTTCCGGTGGGTTTTATCCTCAGGGAAAGCCAGGCCATGTAGATAATGGAGAGGGCTATCCCGGTTTCAACCAGGGGGATAAACCAGACGGCGACAGGGATAAAGCCAAAAATTCCAGCAGAAAGGGTAATGCTGTGACCAATGGCAAATCCGGTGATACGCCATAAAAGTAAGGGTAGGGTCAAGGCGCCAAGACTTAGGCAGAGTACAAAAAGTACATGATCTAGTCCCCCAATGATATGCACTATACCTTTCCTGAGGAAGGTCTGTATGGTGTCTAGGTTGGTATAGCTGATCAGGGCTGATTTTTGCACTAGGCCCTTTGAGTGAATAACTCTCATTTTCCCTGGTCTGTAGTTGAGGGTTAAATTTTTTGTCTTTTCCTGATTGTGGGGGGCAGAATATCGTGCGCTGGAGAGCCGATATTCTTCTAGCGAGGTGCTTGCTGCATAAGGCAGTCTCATCGAAAGGTTGATTCTGCTGGTCCTATGCTCAATATGCGGGGTTATTACGTTCGGGTTGAGTAGAAGGTGGGCCTCAGCGCTTTGGGGTTGTGCACTCATGCAAAGAACCAGGGTGAGTGAAAGAAACTGAAAGACATAAAATCGAAGATTTCTCATGGCACTTTCCTACTCTGTTTACTCTTAGCCTTATCGTATGGATAGCGGTGTAAATGCAGATATCTTCCAGTAATTATCCGACTGGGTAATTTCGATGCTTGCACGCGTCTCACGTGGTAGCTGTTCCATATGTCCCCAACTGTAGTCTTCAGTAATTGAACGCCATTTACCGATAATTCGGAAAGTTTTACTGCCATTTTCGAATGTTTGATCGGCGTATTCAACTTCCAGATCACCGATAGACTTCACCGAGCCCTGGTTGCCGGTGCTAGTTTGTGGTTGATAAACCTGTGACAGGTTGGAGAGAGTTTTATCAAAATTATCTCGGCTCACTAGGTTGGCTAGCTGTAACTTAAGCTCTTCATTTTCTGGCTCTTCATAGGCGGCGGAGAGCCTGATCAAAAGTGTTTCGGTAATTTCTTCGAGTGCCTTTGTATTGATGGTTCCCGGCAGGGGAATTCGCAGCTCCCCAGGTAGGGCATAGTAGATAGGTACGGCACAAATAATGACAACGCTGTAAAAGAGGATGGGATGTTTATTTTTGGTCTCCATTTTTTTACTGCGGAGAGTCAGAATAAAGAAAACTGCAAAACAGAACGAAAAGAGTACTGCCATCGGAATTACGGCGTTAGGGGTCTTAACGGGAACCGGATCGCTGTTGGGCGCGCGGTAGTCGTAGAGGTAATTACGCCATTGGATATCGGGGAAGTCAGGCACAACATGGGTGGGGAAGGGCCCGGCAGGATCCTGAATCAGGGTGGGTACGGAATTGATGGTTTCGGTAAATAGCTTCCAATCAACGGTAACACTCTGTGGTAATTCCTTGATGGAGAATTTTTCTCGGTAACCAATCAACAGTGAGCCAATTTCGATCTGCTCGTCATTCTTTACAGTGGTGAATCCGATATTGTTGGCTTTGAGGAATAATATTTCAGTGCTGATCGGAATAGATAACTCCTGGTCTATGGTAGTGGGGTTTTTATTCTGTAAGAATCCCTCAGTTGTACGCTGTAAAAAGGCTCTTTTTTCTCGGGTGAGGGTCTGCCATGCGTCAAAGGGCTGTGCGGTCCATTGCAGTAAGTCCCTGGGGCGCAAAAGGATTTCATGGCGTACTTGACGAGGCTCCACATAGAGGAAAGATCTGAGGGGGTAGCGGTTGTGAGGGTTAATATCTTGGTTTTCGAATCGGGTGTTCCAAGGATCTTCCCTATCGATTTTGAGTGATTCGATTCGTGATAAATAGTGGAATCCACTGACAGGCGTGCGCCCATGCTGGCTGGTGAATCCGATAGTGGCAGAGGCTATGCCGTCGTTATCTAGAGGTGGGTGTAATTTCAGGTTTTTGAGCTCTTGAATAGGAAATTCGAGAGTGGCCAGTAGGATAGTTTTATCAGAAGGTAACTCCGGCAGATGCAGTCCGGTCCTGGGATCTACCTTTCCGGCGAAGGGGGAGTATCTCGGTTTTCTCTGTGCAATTCTTACTGAAGTATTACTGGGTATTATTCTCCCCTTTGGTGAGTGCACTTCAAAGGCGATTTCTTTATGGGTTTGTGCGAATCTGGCTATTTCATAGATGCTTTCTGATGGAGTGATTCCTGGCCAGAATGCATCGGCATCGGCAGCGGAAATTTCAAGGGTAACTCGCAAGCTGTGACTTAGTATTTCTACTTCAGCGATATTGGGGGCTGTTTCCGCTCCGCTCAGGCTGATAAAATCAGCACGGATATATGAGGATGCCAGGAGAGTGATCAATAGCCATAATAAAGTTAAGCGCTTTCCCATTAGCTATATCTTTTCTTACTTATAAAAAATTACTGGTCATCGGGTATTCCCACTGCTTCTCCCAGGGTCTGTACTCAAAATAAGATATGTTGAAAGTAGCAATATTCATTGATTTTTAATGAATGCTGTGAATGTCATCCGGAAAAATGAAAAGGAAGTAGTATGGAAATTACTGAAGCTTAGTCGAAAGTCCTATTCTTGCGACGACATACGCGAATTGTGACGTTAAAATCCTACTTGTCGGTAAGGTGATTATCCGGTGCTTTAGTCGATCAGAATCAGGTGGTTGGGTAGTTCATCTTTCACTGAGCTGCTGGGGGCGGCCTCTTTTAATAAATCTCCGCATTGCGCAATACACTGGAGTAGGGCCTCTCCCGCTTTGCCACGTTTAATTTCGTGGATAAATGCCTCAATGATTACCTGCCAATGATCATTGGTAACCTGCTGGGCAAGGCCACGGTCCGCAAGAATTTCTACATAGTGCTCGGCTTCACAGACAAAAATTAGTAAGCCTAGGCGATCTTGGGTGCTGTGTAACTCCTGTTCTAGAAATTGCCGGCGGGCGAGATTTGCGGCACGCCAATATTTGATTTTTTTGGGCACCAGCCGCATGGTAATCGGGCGCCAGCGGAAAAGTAGCGCCAAGGCGATAAAGAGTATCCATTGCAGAAGGAAGGCCTGCTGAAAGTTGATCCACCAGGGGAGAAATTCAATGAGTGGTGAGAGCAGTAGGGTGAAAAAGGCGGCCCAAAGAGTGGAGATGTACAGGTAGTTGTCGGCTTCCCGTGCGACAATCGCCACAAGCTCCGCATCGGTATGGGATTCCACTTCCTTGATGGCTTCGGCCACCTGGCGTTGATAACTATTGTTGAGCATTACCATCCTCCCGATGCGCCCCCTCCGCCAAACCCTCCACCCCCACCGCTAAATCCGCCCCCTCCGGAAGAACTTCCACCCGGCAGTCCACCACCGAAGCCGCCGCTACCATAGTAGCCGCCAAAGCGGCCACGTTTGTAGTTGCGTCCGTGTACTGGGGAGCTGAGAACGGAAGTCCCGAATAAGTGCAGCATAATCAGAGCCAGGAATAGACCAATCAGAAAGACTAGGCGCCGACCTTCTTTGGTTTCCACTGGCTCGGTTACATACTCATTCTTAGTGGCGGCAATAATGGAGCCTACTCCAGCGTTAATACCACCGGCAAAGTTGCCGCTTTGAAATTCTGGCAGTACCTTGGTTTGGATAATATTGGCAGATAGGGCATCAGTAAGGACACCTTCTAGGCCGTAGCCCACCTCAATGCGAACTTTGCGTTCCCCGGGAGCAATTAAGAACAGTACGCCATTATTTTTTTTCTTGCGCCCCAGCTTCCACTCGCGTGCCAGCTGATTAGCATATTCCTCAATCGTGATACCTTGAAGATCGGGCAGGATGGCGACGACCAGCTGATTACTGCTCTCGGACTCGTATTGCTGGATTCGTTCGGTGAGCTTATACCGTTCTTCGGCGGTCAGAAGCTCGGCCCTGTCCACGACTCGTCCGGAGAGGGGGGGGAGCTGGACCTCGGCCCACAACACCACGGCCAGTAGCGGGGTCATTAGGGCAAATATAGTCTTGGCGAGGCGTATCATAGGGTTATCAGCACCTGCCTATTGAAAGTCTACTTCTGGAGCCTGTTCTGCTCCCTCGCTGGTGGCCTGAAAAGTTTCCCGCAGCGGCATACCCCTATAGAGGAGTGCATGCCAGATGCGTCCGGGAAAAGTACGAATCTCCCGGTTGTAGCGCTGCACTGCCTGGATATAATCCCGGCGCGCGACACTGATCCGGTTTTCGGTGCCCTCCAGTTGCGACTGCAGGCTGAGGAAGTTCTGGCTGGCTTTGAGGTCGGGGTATCGCTCTACAACCACCATCAGGCGTGATAGGGCGCTGGAGAGCTGGGCCTGGGCGGCTTCGAACTGCTGGAGCTTGGCCGGATCATTGAGGAGGTTGCCGTCTAGCTGTAGGGAGCTCGCTTTGGCCCGAGCCTCGGTAACCGCTTGTAGAGTCTCGCGCTCATGCCCAGCATAGGCTTGAACGGTCTTTACCAGATTTGGTACCAGATCTGTGCGACGCTGATACTGGTTTTCTACTTGGGCCCAGGTCGCTTTCACCTGTTCGTCATAGGTGGGAATATTATTGATGCCGCAGCCACTCAGGAAACCCGTCAGCAGGCAGAGTAGAGTGCAGCGCCAGATGAACGGGCTGCTGCCAGTAGCTGAGGTCATGCGGAATATCCTTATTCTCCCGTGAACCAACCAAGAATAGTCCGCCTTAGTTACAGTGCTGAAGGTGGTGTAGAGATGGAGCCGAAATGGCATTAAAAGCAACAATTTTCAAAGCCAAAATACAAATAGCCGATATGGATCGCGACTATTATGCCGAGCACCAGCTCACTTTGGCGCGCCACCCGTCGGAAACGGACGAGCGTATGATGGTGCGTTTACTGGCCTTTGCGCACAATGCCGCAGACTCCCTGGAGTTTACCCGCGGACTCTCCTCTGACGAGGAGGCCGATCTGTGGCAGAAGAGCCTTACTGGTGAAATCGACCTCTGGATTGAGGTTGGGTTGCCCACCGAGGAGCGATTGCGCAAGGCCTGCGGTCGCGCTGGACAGGTTTTGGTATACAGTTACGGGCGGCGAGCTGCGCCAGTTTGGTGGCAAAAGCTCGACAGTCAGCTTGTACGATTTGAAAACCTTAAGGTTTATCATCTCGACGCCGATACCACAGAGCCGTTAGCGCTGATGGCCGAGCGCAATATGGATCTCAGTATCACCATTCAAGATGGCCATATCTGGCTAGCCGATAGCCATCACAATACGGAGATAACTCCGCAAATCTGGAAATAGGAGCAGAGAAATTAATGCCTTCATTTGACATTGTATCCGAAGTAGACAAACACCAACTGACCAATGCTGTAGATCAGGTAAACCGCACTGTTACCAACCGTTTCGACTTTAAGGGCGTGGATGCGGAAGTGGAGATGAGCGACTTTTCCCTGGTGGTGCGCGCAGAGGTGGATATGCAGGTAGACCAAATAGTGGATATGCTGCGCGGCGCGCTGATCAAATGTGATATCGACCCACTGGCGATGGAGGTGGGCGAAAAAGAGCAATCCGGCAAACAGGTGAAAGTGGGTGTGACCCTGAAAAATGGCCTGGACAAAGAATTGTCAAAAAAAATCGTTAAGCTGATTAAAGATGAAAAGCTCAAGGTACAAGCCGCTGTTCAGGGCGAGCAGGTGCGGGTTACTGGTAAGAAGCGCGATGATCTGCAACAGGTCATCGCGCTGCTCCGAAGTAAGGAGCTGGAACAGCCCCTGCAATTTAACAACTTCCGTGATTAACTGGCGGCACAGTGATTAAACGTTTCCTCCTCAGTGTTGCTTCTATATTGCTCGCGCCTCTGGCTGTGGCAGCGGAAATCATCCCCGCAAAGCTGCAAGCCAGCTACTGGGTGGATAACAGTGAGGGCCTGGATATTTCCGGCCTCAGCTTTTGTGACGGTAAGTTACTGGCTGTTTCCGATAAGAACTCTGGGGAGATTTACTCGCTGGCACTGGATGGCAAGCGCGCCGAGCTGCGTACCCATCGGCTTCTCACAGATTTGGAAACTCCCAGTAAGGAGCAGGTGGGAAGTCTCTGGGTTGCCTTCATGGAGCTTTTTCGTCCTGCGGATCAGCTGGACTTTGAAGGAATCAGCTGTACTGGAGACGCCATCCACCTTGTCAGTGAACATTACAATCGCATTGCCAATGTGGATGGTCAAGGCAAGGCAAGTTGGCAGGAGCATATCTGGTCCCCTATAGCCAAGGCGGAAGGTTACCTGCAAAAGCCCAATGCCTCCAGTGAGGGGCTGGTCAGGGCCGCAGGAGCCTTTTGGGTGGCCATGGAGCGTGAGCCCCGCGGCCTTTTACAGCTCAATACCAAAGGCGAGGTTAGTGTATTTTCTCTGCCATCAGTTGCTGGTCTTGGATTTTATGGGCGCTCTGAGGACCTGGCGGGTCTCGACTATTATGACGGGGCGCTATTTACCCTGGAGCGCAACGCCCACGCAGTATGCCGCAGGGAGCTCCCGAGTTTAGAGGCTCAGTGGTGTGTGGATTACCGCGCACTGGAGGAGTCACCTGAGCGGATTTATGAAGAAACCCGCTACGGTAAGGGGGAGGGCTTGGCGGTCAATCCTCAGGGTATCTTCGTTGTTTTGGATAATAACAATGTGGGGCGTGCTCAAGTACCGCAGGACAAGCGAGCCTTGTTGCTGCACCTGACCTTCCCTGATGTTCATCATTAGTTCTAGTGAGTATTGCCATAGCTGTGGGCACTAAGAGGGTGTTCAGGCTACGGCTTTCTGCGCTTAAGTGAGTCAGTAAACGCCTGCTGCAGTATGATTAAAAACTCCCGTTAGACGCTTAAACTTACCTGGATCAATAGATGAAATTCGTTTATTACGGGGTTTTAAGTACAGCCCTTAGTATTGGTGTCGTGGCGTCAGCGATGCCGATTTGGGCTGTGGGAACACATAAGTACGGTGCTATTGCGTCTATCTGGCAAAATTTAGATCTATATTACTTGATGGCTGCTGGTTGTATTTGCATCATTCTCAGTGCCCTATCCCTCTGGAAGTCGTGGCAACTTTCTAGTTTCTCCGGTGTGTTTGTGCCATTACTCGTGTTCACGCTTGCTGCGCTACAGTTTGTACTTCTGTTCATCCTGTATGTCAGTAAGGTGATATATCATTTTGATTGATTAGATAGTCGCCTAGGCAAATTACCAGATAATTTTCCCGGCGTATTTTGGTAGAAGCCGCCATGATATCTGGTAAATACGACTTGTCTTAGCAGCTGGTAAATATTAATTGGAATTACTGTGATTAAACGTCTCTTATTCGGTGTGGTTAGTGTGTTGCTGTCACAGCTAGGGGTAGCAGCAGAAATTATTCCTGCCCAAAAGTTAAATCATTACTGGGTGGATGCCAGTGCGGGATTAAGTCTCTCCGGGTTAAGTTTTTGCAACGGTAAGCTTCTTACTGTTTCAGACAAAAAATCTCAGGAAATTTACCAGATTGTATTAAAGGGTACGCACGCCAGACTTGAGACGTATTTAACTCTATCTGGGTTGAGTGTTCCAAAGAAAGATAGGCCAAGAAATTTATGGTATTTTCTGCTGGACCTTACTCGGCCAGCAGTGGCGATGGACTTTGAAGCAATCAGCTGTGCAGGTAATACCTTTTACCTGTTGAGCGAACGCTATAACCGTATTGCCGAAGTAGATATTCAGGGGAGGGGGCATTGGCTGGAAAATATGTGGTCGGCTAAAGCTAAAGCCCAGGGTTATATGCAAGGGTACAACCTCTCAGGTGTGGGTTTGCAGAAAGTTGGAGATAATTTTTGGATGGTACTAGAGCGAGATCCCCGCGCGTTGGTAAAGCTTGACGCCAAGGGGGGGGTACAAATTTTCACGCCGCCGCCAGTTGCAGGACTGAATTTTCGTGGGCAACCTGAAAATTTAGCGGGCCTCGATTACTATAACGGTGCTTTGTTTACCTTGGAGCCGAATGGGCACGCTGTGTGTCGGAGGGTGTTACCAAGCTTGAAAGCGAAGTGGTGCCTGGATTATTGGGAGCATGAAAATTCCTCTGAACTTGGCTACGAAGTTTCTCGTACTGGGGGAAAAGGCGATGGTTTGGCGGTGGGCGATCTGGGCATTTTTATTGTATTTGATAATGATAATATTAGCCGTATTCACGATCCCCAAGACCGCCGTGCGCTCCTGTTACACCTGGCTTTTCCGGAGGGAGTAGATTAGGTGGCAGCCGAGAAGTTACCAGTACTGTTGGAAGAAATACGTGCTTGCCGACTATGTGAGGATCATTTACCGCTGGGACCCAATCCGGTACTGCGTGCAGCAGCATCGGCTCGTATATTGATTGTTGGTCAGGCGCCAGGCACCAAGGTTCATACCACGAATATCCCCTGGAACGATCCGTCCGGTGACCGCTTGCGTAAATGGCTTTCGATAGGCCGCGATACTTTTTACGATGAGTCGCGAATTGCCATTATTCCCATGGGGTTTTGTTATCCCGGTAGGGGTAAAGGAGGTGACTTGCCACCGCGGCCCGAGTGTGTCTCTACTTGGCATAATCGCTTGTTGCAGCAGCTACCCAATTTGCAACTCACCCTTTTGGTGGGACAATATGCGCAGCGCCATTACCTGCCGCACTGGTATGGTAATATTACCGAGAATATTCGTCATTACCGCGATGCTCTTCCAGCGAGGTATTTCCCCTTACCGCACCCCAGCCCACGGAATTCCTTATGGTTGCGCCGTAGGCCCTGGTTTGAAAAAGAGGTAGTGCCCGAATTGCAGAAACACGTTAAAAAGATATTGAAGGTTAAATAATGCCGGTTCCGGATAAAATCAAGATTCACCCTTCCTGGTACGATGTATTAGGCGAAGAATTTGAACAGCCCTATATGGCAGAGCTACGCAATTTTTTACGTGGAGAAAAGCAAGCCGGAAAAAAAATCTACCCCGCCGGTGGTCAGGTTTTCAATGCTTTTAATTCCACGCCTTTTGATCAGGTAAAAGTGGTTATTTTGGGGCAGGACCCCTACCATGGCGTAGGGCAGGCACACGGCTTGTGTTTTTCTGTTATGCCCGGTGTGCGTATTCCACCATCCCTGCAGAATATTTATAAAGAATTACACTCTGATATGGGAATACCCCCTGCTCATCACGGCTGCCTGCAGCCTTGGGCTGAGCAGGGTGTTTTATTGTTGAATGCTACCCTCACGGTGGAGGACAGCAAGGCCGGTGCTCACCAGGGTCGTGGTTGGGAGCAGTTTACCGATGCCGCGATCCACAAGTTGGCGGAACAGCGCGAAGGCTTAGTGTTTGTCCTGTGGGGCAGCTACGCACAGAAGAAAGGCGGTTTTATCGACCGCAAGAAGCACCTAGTACTACGCGCACCGCATCCATCGCCCCTCTCTGCCCACCGCGGTTTTTTTGGCACCAAACCTTTCTCGCAAGTTAACCATTGGTTGCAGCAGCGCGGTGAAAAGGCCATTGTGTGGGCCCTGCCGGAAGCGAATCAGTTAAAGAGAGTTTCTGTAGAGGTGTAATAGTTCATATTTATGCAGTAAAAGCCATTCCACAAAATGGTGTTCCGACTTACGGTCTTTATGGGCAAGTTGGGAACACTGAATCAATTGAATTTAATGGTTTTTATAAGTGTTTGAGGTTTTTTTAATAAAACCTCTGCATTAGTGTATTTAGGTGCCTGGAAGGCGCACTCTCACAGATGGGTGACATTTAATTTTTATAAGTTGTCTACAATATTTTTAGTTTGAATTTGGGCGGCTTACCAAAAGGCGAATCTGTAGGTTTTTTTCTATCGTGAAGGGTGGTGTTGTGTAAGATTTTTTACGACATCTAACAGTTTGAGTGAGGAGGGGCCGGTGGAGTTGGCGTTAACCGATTTTTTTCTGGATTTTCTTTCTGCTCCATTTGTGGAGGCTCTTCTTACCGCAAGTTTTATTGGTTCTGCAGCGATTTTTAAGAAAAAATTCGATGCAAAAGCCTATAAAGATTTGTGGGATAAATTTTTTGGAGATTCTGATTCTGAAATTCATGTGGTGCTTCCTTTAATTAAGCAGAAAACACTCTTTTCTGAAATTACTAGTACTCAAAGTCAAATCCCTGATAATGTGTTGTTTATGCCCTATGATGAATCTCTTGGTATGCAGCTTTTAAAAGACAGGGTTGAAAAAGTATATCCCAAAAGAAAGGTTATCTTCCATGATTCCCGAAATTTTGTCGGCGATCATAAGACCTTTATATGTGTTGGGGGTCCGGCCATAAATGTTGTGAGTCGTGATTTGTTGCTTACCAGGAAAATTGACTCAAAGTTTAAGGTGGATTTTCTGGGTCGCTTTGCTGTTGATGAGGTTGATGATAGTTTTTATCAGTCGAATACATTGAGGGGCTCAATTACTGAAGATTATGGGTTTATATTTTTCACGGAAAATCCTTACCATAAGGGTAGCTGTATATGCTTGGTTTTTGGTATTTGGTCCCATGGGACTTACTCAGCAATACAGGCTTTGTGTCAGAAGGGAGTGCATTTGCCAGAGTTGGTAAGGAGCCTTAAAAACAACAATTCTTTATTTGCCGTCACTAAATCTACAGTAAGAGGGATGGTAACAGGTTTTCCATCTATAGTGAAAATAAGGAAGATAGAGGCCTCTAGCCAGATTTTGTCCGATTCAAGTTAAGTTTTTTGTTTTAAAGTGAATTGGTGGGGCTTATCTGGTCATCTCAGCTTGGTTGCCCATATTGCTAAATACTCCACTTAAACAGATTCTTTTCCTCTTTGAGGAAGTCAAGTAGCGCAGCCAATTTTTTGGGTTTGTTCAGTCCTGTGCGGTAAACGGCATGAATGTCCATTGGTGGAACATGCCAGTTTGGAAGAATATTAATTAGTAAACCTTTATCCAGCTCCTCCATAATATTATTGATGGGTAGCTGGGCAATTCCCACCCCATTGACCGCTGCATTTTTTAAAGCTGAAACATTGGCGCAAAAGAAATTTCCATTAACTGGAATGTTTATAGTCGATTGGTCAGAGGTGAGCGTCCATTCGGTATCTCCTGGGTTGAACTGGAATCTAAGGCAGTTATGGCTTACCAGCTCCTCAGGTAACTTGGGTGTTCCATGGGTGGTGAGATATTCAACGCTGGCTACCAGTATTCGTGTGGAGCTGCCAAGTTTTCGGGAAATCAAACGCTCATCGTGGATGTCGCCAACCCGAAAGGCGAGATCAATACCTTGGGAGAAGAGATCTTCAAAGTCGTAGGTGAGATTTAAAGAGATGGTAATTTTGGGCCAGCGTTTAAGAAAGGCGGGCATAACCTTCTTGGAAAGAAATTCACCCAGGGCTGGGGGGGCTGAAATCCGGAGTAATCCCTGGACCTGCTGATCCATTACCAGCACGTCGTTTTGCATTGTTTTAAAGTCTTCCACCAGATGCAGGGCCCGTTCATAGGCAATAGCCCCGACCTCTGTGAGTGCAACACGACGGGTAGTGCGGTCTAGTAATTTGGCCTTCAAGTGGGATTCCAACCTTGAAACCTCTTTACTGACTGTCGACTTGGGAAGTTCTAGCTGATCTGCCACCAGGGATAGGTTCAAGGTCCTACATACGTGTACGAATACGGATAAGGTTCTAAAGCTTATTGTTTCCAAATCACGAACATTCATTTTCCTGGGCCACAATTGTTCACATTGCTGATAATAATAAAATGCTCCTGTATTCGAAACAACCCGACTCACAGGAGATTTATCATGTCGAACGATCGAATTGCACTGGTAACTGGTTCAAATAGAGGTATTGGTTTAGAGGCGGCCAAACAGCTTTCTGACCAAGGTGTCAAAGTAATCCTCTCTGGTCGGGACAGGGTCAAGCTGGAGGCAGTAAGAGCTAACTGGAGCGGCAAGGTTGCGCCTATTGATATCATTGAATTGGATGTCACCAAAGCAGAGGATCGTGCGCGGGCAGCTCAAAAGATCGCCGAACAATATGGTCGACTGGATATTCTAGTAAACAACGCCGGCGTTATAGTGGAGGGTGAGTGGGGGCAGAACAATAGTGAGACTGTCTCACAAGAAGACCTGCAAACCACCTTCGGTATCAACTTGTTTTCCCAGGTCGGACTTACACAAGAACTGCTGCCTTTGTTAAAAAAGAGTAACGCTGGTCGTATTGTGAATGTAAGCAGTATCCTGGGCTCATTGGCGGTAAATGCCGACCAGGAATCCGGTTGGAGTGCGGTAAAGCCTTTCGCGTATAATGCTTCAAAAGCTGCGCTAAATATGTTTACTGTTTCCTTGAGCCAAAGCCTCGCCGGCACTGGAGTTAAGGTAAACAGTGCGCACCCAGGGTGGGTGAAAACCGATTTGGGGACCAGTGCTGCGCCTATGGATGTGACTGAAGGGGCGAAAACGGTTGTGGACCTTGCTTTGATTGAAAATGATGGCCCCACCGGACAGTTTGTTCACCTGGGTGAGGAGCAGCCTTGGTAAACGGCTAGGTATTGTTTTCTTTTACAATATTTCTAGATATGCCCCAGTTAAATTTGGGGCATATTTTTGTATGTAAATTACATTAAGACCCTGTTTTTGGGCTTAGATTTTGCCATTAAATAACCAGCTCCGATAAATATAAGACTGCCGGGTTCTACGGCACATCTGGGGCGTTTATGGCCGCTAAGGCGACCATAAACGTAGTGCTGTTAAGAGCCGAAGAGGGTTAACCTTTCCCTCGAGTTCTTGTTTTGTTGGGTTTAGCATTGTTCTCAATAAACTCTATAATCATTCCCGCAACATTTTTACTGGTTGACTCTTCTATGCCCTTTAAGCCGGGTGAGGAGTTAACTTCCATAATGAGTGGTCCTCGACTGGAGCGGAGAAGGTCAACACCACAGACATTGAGTCCCATAATGCTTGCAGCCTTTACAGCACACGCTCTTTCCGAGGGGGATAGCTTGACCAGTTTGGCCGTTCCGCCGCGATGCAGATTGGATCTAAATTCGCCTTCTGGGGCTGTTCGCTGCATCGCCGCAATTACTTTACCGCCAACCACAAAACAGCGAATATCGCTGCCCCCGGCCTCTTTAATAAATTCTTGAATAAGAATATTACTTTTTACCCCCATAAAGGCTTGGATAACACTCTCTGCCGCTTTCTTTGTTTCGGCGAGCACCACACCGATCCCTTGAGTACCCTCTAATACTTTAATTACTAGGGGGGCGCCTCCCACCTCTCTGATTAAGCCCTCTATATCGTCAGGTGAGTTGGCGAAGGCGGTAACTGGAATACCTACCCCCTTGCGTGATAGCAGCTGGATAGAGCGGAGTTTGTCCCGAGAGCGGGAAATAGCAACAGACTCATTGACACAATAAGTTCCCATCATTTCGAACTGCCGAACTACTGAAGTGCCATAGAAGGTAACTGATGAACCGATACGCGGAATCACTGCGTCAAAATCACCAGGTATAAATTCTTCATTTTTATAATGAATAGAGGGATTTTCGGTTCCCATGTCCATAAAGCAGCGGACATGGTCAATTACGCGTGCTTCATGGCCGCGTTCAATGGCTGCTTCAACAAGGCGGCGGGTAGAATACAGTTTTGGATTTCTTGATAAAATTGCTATTTTCATAATTTTTATTGCATGTGTGTTCAGTTTGATTGTTGTGCAGGGAGCTTTATCCTTGCATGAGTTGTTTTCTGGCTTATGTTTTGCATTTGGTGGTAACGCAAAAATTTACATTATTTGAAGTTTCTATAGGTATTGAATACTGGTTTGTGTTGCGAGTAAATCATTGTGCAGCGGTCGGTGATGATTTGTGTAGGAGTCTGTTTAAATTTATAGCTATGCTCGATACGGGTAGTTGAGAATTGTCGATATGTGGGTACACAAATACCGGTGATACTTTTAGAGGATGAAAGTGCAATCTCAGCGGCGAGAAGTCTCACTTCAATTATTGGTTTCTCAATAAGCTGTTCGCCCTCTAGAGTGCTGAATGATGTTAGGTCAAGCAGTTGTGGGGCATTACAATGGCCCAACAACTGAACTGTAATATTGCAAACATACCATATGTAAAGGGGCATAGACAGAATTTCGAGTGCTTTTGCTGGTTGTTCATTTCCGTCTATAGAGGGGGTGTTACGAGCAATCTGTTTCAATGTACTAAACAAATGCTGTACTAGATAAGGTCAGTATGTACTGACCATTGGTTTGGATGAATAGCTTGAGATGCGGTTTTGGGTTGTAAGGGGGCTATCGGCGAGCCTTTCCTCTTTCTGTTTGTGTACGATTTTTTTCTTTAATGTCAACGGACTTCCAGAGGGGGCGCATTAGGAGTCTGGCAAAAGCAAAGCCCACAAAAAACAGATTGCAAATATATGATAGGAAATAAGGACCGAACTCTCTTTCGAAGAATATACCTGCGGCATTTAAGGTGCTTATGATCACTACGAATGAGGCTATGCCAAAAAGCGCATAGTACGTAAATCTCATAATGATAGAGACAAATTTAAAGTGCCTTTTCTTCCAGAGGTAGACAATAAATCCTGTCGTTGCTACTCCCATCAGGCTGCTGCTGGTTGACCAGACATATCCGGCTTCAATGTGAAAATTTAATAAGGAAAGCGAAAAAGCAGCGAGTAGAGCGCTAAATAAACTGATGTAGACAATCATGGCAAGTGAGACAACATGTCCTCGGGTGATGCTTTCTACTTTGCGTGATTGAAATGTTGCGACCATTGCTGCAAAGCCCGCCAAAATAATGGAGACCTCTATAATGTGGAGTAGTTGTTCAATTTGTCCCGACAGTGTATTCATCTTTCGCTGTCGCCCCGAGTAGAGGTATTAAAAAGAGACGAAGTTATCCGTGTTCAAAGGATAGTTTATGCTTTTTTATCATAGGAGCCCTCCATTTAGCATTGTGGTTCTTACAGTTTCGGCAGGGTAAGACTTTGTTTTGGGGGTTGACCTTATTGGCTTCACTGCTGTTGTCGGTTCAAAAAATGTATTTTATGTGTCTAGGGGGTGATGGTGGTCTCAGTATCTCGAGCGAAGCTATTTGATTAGCGATTTTTTCATCTGACGTTAGCGCGAGGCTTGTGTAGGTTTTTCAATTCATTTTCTCTAACCACCTCCCATAGTGGGCGCATAAGTAGCCTCGAAAAGGCATAACCCACGACAAATAGATTGAAAATAAAAGAAAGGAAGTAAGGGGCAAATTCTTTATTGAAGATTATTCCGAAGGCATTTAGCAGGTTGATAAAAACCATTGTGCCAGCAAAACCAAAGAGAAGGAAGTACGTGATTTTGGCGGCAATCGATACCGACTTGAGGCGTTTTTTTTGCCAGAGATAAATGATGGAAAATGTCGTGGCTAGGCTCATGGCGGCACTGCTAGCTGACCATAAGCTTTGCTCACTGATGTCAAAATTAGATAACGCAAGAGTGAATCCGGCGAGAAGGGCATTGACTAGGCTTATATAAATAATCATTGCGAGAGATACAATTCTCCCCTTGGTTATATTTCTCCCTTTCTTGGGCTGGAGTGTACCCACAATTGCGGCAAAGCCTGCCAATACGATACAGGACTCCAGGGCGACGATAAGCTGCTCCATCTCTTTCAATAGCGTCTCCCTTCACGGCCGTGCCCCTAAATAGGTGTAGAAACAAGCTTAAATATTGTAGTGGTCGTGGTTGCGGTTGTGGAGAATCAGGACTCAAATTATTTTGTAGGATTTCAGGGGGCGCAAACAAAACACGGATCAAGGAAAAGGGCGACTGAAAAGCCGCCCTTTTAGTTTTGTTTACCATGCCTAAATTGAATCGCTTTCAATTATTAAATTTCTAAGGATGGAATATTGGCTCATCGGTGCAAAGGAGTGGGTATCGGGTTTTCCGGCGCTGACTTATAGCTGATGACAGGCAACCTTTGAGCTGTACCACTTTTTTGTTTGGACTCCGATAATTTAAGCTAAAGGGTCGGCGTCCGCGTCATAAGGTAACTCTTGAATCTCCAGTGTACGGCCGTCTTTCAGCTGCAGAGTTTGGCCGGCGGCGACCTTGGCGATGGTGAGCACAGCCAATAGCTGTATTCCATCTTTGCTGTGGCAGGCCTCCACTAGGTTGCCGATGCTCTGGGTGCCTTCAGTAAAGATTTCCAATCCGCTGCTTGGCAAGTCGCCCCCTTCGCACTTCGCACGATAGAGGCGGCGCTTGGCGGCGCCGCGAAATTGCATACGGGCGATCACTTCTTGGCCTGTGTAGCAACCTTTTTTAAAGCTGACGCCGCCAAGCAGGTGGAGATTGGTCATCTGGGGGATAAACATTTCGGAAGTGGCAGCATCAATTTGGGGGATGCCAGCGTCGATCTGCCCCTTTTGCCACTGATCGTAGCCGCTGGCCTCACTGTGGGGAGAGAGTTCCAGCCAGAGTTCCTGAGCCTTGCTGGCTGGTACTAAGAGGGTTAGCTGGCTTTCATTGACCGATTGGGCAATACAGCGCTGGCCATCATACTCAAAAGTGCTGACTTGACCGGAAGATAGGGGGGCGAACCCCAATATCTCTGAGGCCTGTTGAGCCGCGTTTTGCCCCTGTAGGCCGAGCCAGTGGAATTCGTCGCTGATATCACGCAGCTCTGTTTTAAAAAAGACGGCGTATTTGGCCAGTGCCTGTTGGGCAATTGGCGCTAAGTCGCGCGGCATTCGGAGTATAAATTCGCTCTGGGAGAGTTTCAGTGCGCTGAAAGCACTGATCATACGCCCCTTGGGGTTGCAGTGTGCCCCAAGGGTGCTGTGTCTGTCGGGTAGGTTTACCAGGTCGCAGGTCAGCTGACCCTGCAGGAATTTCTGGCTGTCGGGCCCGCTCACTGAAACGCCGCCCACGGGGCCCAGGTCGATCAGATGTAAGCCCTGGGGGCTGTCATTGCTGGTAAGGGGGAAGTGGGCCCTGCCGCCTTCCCAAATGGCGCCTTCGTTGCTGAGAAAATCCTGCCACTGTTGCTGGTCCATAGTGCTGCCACCTCCGGTTGTCTTGGTGGCGTTATTTGGGGATTGCCGCGCCCCTTTTCAAGTTTGCCTGGGCTGCGGGTATACTGCGCTCTTTAACCTGGTTGGAAAAGAAGTATGGATCGCAACCGCCTGTTTTGGGCCAGTCGCCGCGGCATGTTGGAGCTGGATCTGGTGCTGCTGCCATTTCTGGATAATATCTATGAAACATTGGAGCCAGAGGATCAGCAGCGTTATATCCGGCTGATGGACGAGCAAGATCAGGACTTGTTTGCCTGGTTTATGCGCCGAGAAGATCCGGTCGATCCAGACCTGCTGCGTATAGTGCAGATTATCCGTGACAACACCGGACTTCAGGAATAGCCAGTCTCCCCAGTATTTTGAACGCAGCGCGCGCCTGAGTTGCGCCGTTGCGTCATCGCCATTCCTTCTTCTTTTTTTGCTGGTTGCGGTAATCCAGGCAGCGCTTCTGTTGTGGTTGTGCCAGCTTCCTCCCTGGCTGTTCTGGTCGGCGCTATTGTTGGTGTTGATTTATGCCTTACTTGAGAGGGGGCGTCTGAGGCGAATGACCGGTGTGTTATCAACCCGCGAGCGTCGCTGGTTTTGGCGTAGCACAGGCGGTGAGGAGCGGGAGTTTCAGTTCCGGGGGGAGTTGCTGCTGTGGCGCTGGCTGGTTGTCATTCATGGGCGGGATCAGACTGGCGTACCCTTGCGTCTGGTATTGGCGCGGGATGCATTGGTTAGAGATGACTGGCGCAGGTTGCAAGCTGCACTGCGTTTCTCACGCTAAGGCGGGCGGCGGCCCGCCGTTTGTGCGCAATCAAATAAACTGCCGTTGGTTGGCGTAATTTTCCGGTACCAAAACAGTATCCATGGCTAACTCACGCAGACCCGGGTAATCCAGAGAGTAATGCAGGCCGCGGCTCTCGCGCCGGTCCAGTGCTGAGCGGATAATCAACTCGGAAACCAGGGCCAGGTTGCGCAGCTCTACTAGGTCGTTAGTAATGCGGTAGTTGGCGTAGAATTCACGGATCTCCCGATGAAGTAATTTTACCCGATGCTGGGCGCGCAACAGACGCTTGCGTGTGCGCACGATACCCACGTAGTCCCACATAAAGCGTCGCAACTCATCCCAGTTATGCGAGATCACTACATCTTCATCGGAGTCGGTAACCCTGGAGGCATCCCAGTCCGCTGCCCTGCGGGGCGACTGCACGGACTCTAGGTGTTCGTCGATATGCAGTGCGGTTGACCGCGCGTAAACCAGACACTCCAGAAGGGAATTGCTGGCCAGACGGTTGGCACCGTGTAGACCGGTAAAGGTGGTTTCGCCGATAGCGTAGAGTTGGTCCAGGTCGGTACATCCGTGCTGGTCTACCATGATTCCGCCGCAGGTATAATGTGCGGCGGGTACCACAGGAATGGGTTCCCGGGTGATATCAATGCCATACTTCAGGCAGTTGCTATAGACCGTGGGAAAGTGCTCGCGCACAAAGCCCGAATCCTTATGAGAGATATCCAGGTAGAGGCAGTCTGCACCGAGGCGCTTCATTTCATGGTCGATAGCTCGGGCGACAATATCCCTGGGCGCCAGCTCGCCGCGCTTATCAAAGCGCTCCATAAAGCGGCTGCCATCGGGCAGTTTCAGCTGTGCGCCCTCGCCGCGCAGGGCTTCAGTAATCAGGAAAGCTTTGGCTTTTGGGTGGTAGAGGCAGGTGGGGTGGAACTGGTTAAATTCCATATTGGCCACCCGACAGCCGGCGCGCCAGGCCATGGCAATACCGTCGCCACTGGCGCCATCGGGATTGCTAGTATACAAGTAGGCTTTACTGGCGCCGCCGGTGGCGAGTATCACCGCCTTGGCTTGCAGCAACTCCACCCCTTCGGTGTTTTTGTTTAGCACATAGGCGCCAGCGCAGCGAAAGCGGCCTTTTTCTGGGTCTGGCTGGCGAATTAGATCTATGGCCACATGGTGCTCGAAACAGTCGATGTTTGGACTGTTGAGCACTTTCATCAGCAGGGTACTGTGTACCGCGCGCCCGGTGGCGTCGGCGCTGTGAATAATACGGCGATGGGTGTGGCCGCCTTCTTTGGTCAGGTGGTAGTCCTCACCTTCGCGGGTAAAGTCCACTCCCTGGTCGATCAGCCAGCGGATCGCTGCCGTGCTTTCTTCCACAGTGAAGCGCACTGACGATGGGTGGCAGAGTCCCGCACCCGCGTCTAATGTGTCTGCAATGTGTGACTCCACCGAATCCATCTCGTCCAGTACCGCGGCGATCCCCCCCTGGGCGAACCAGGTGGAGCCGTCCTGCAGGCGCTGTTTAGAGAGCAGGGCTACGCGGTACTTGGCCGAGAGATGTAAGGCCAGGGTGAGGCCGGCGGCGCCGCTGCCGATTACGAGAACGTCGTAGTTTACCTGGGCATTCATAGATTTCATTTATCTTTTAGGGTCGCGTAGTATAGCGCCTCCTGATTATTCGTCGATTTGACGTGGAACTTATGTCCTATTGTCAGTGTCTTCAACAGAGTAAAAGAAACGCCTGCGCAGGCAGCTCATTAATAAATAGTCGTGGCGCCCGTAGTGTGGCTGGATATGGGAGTTGGGGATGACAGCGCATCAGGCGTCAACGAGTGACCGCGAGCTGGTAGAGCGGGTTCAAAAGGGAGATAAACGCGCTTTTGACCTGTTAGTACTCAAGTATCAACACAAGATTGTTGCCGTAGTCAGTAGGTTCATTAAGGACCACAGTGAGGTACAGGATGTAACTCAGGAGGCCTTTATCAAGGCCTATCGAGCGCTCGCCAATTTCCGCGGCGATAGCGCTTTTTACACATGGATGTACCGTATTGCGATTAATACCGCTAAAAACCACCTGGTTTCCCGCAGCCGCAGGCCACCATCCTCCGACGTGGATTTGGAGGATGCCGAGTTCTACTCGGGTGCTGACCTGTTGCGGGATAACGAGACGCCTGAAAATCAGATGTTTCGGGATCAGCTGGAAGCCGCGGTGCACCGCGCCATTCGTGCCCTGCCAGAGGATCTGCGCTCAGCGGTTACGCTGAGGGAGCTTGAGGGACTGAGTTATGAGGAAATCGCCGAGGTGATGGGATGCCCGGTGGGTACGGTGCGTTCGAGGATATTTCGCGCACGGGAAGCGATTGACCGGACAGTCCAGGCCGTGATGGCCGGGGAACCGGAAACACTGGGTGACCGAAGTTAAATTAGCGGAAAATTTTCCCAGCTGGGGAAACCAACCGCCGCGAGCCCGGTCATAACTCATACCAACTATGGTGCGTGTGGGCACCGAATAAATGATTGCACAAGAGGGTTAACCCCTATGTCCCACGGGAATCATCAGGAACGTCTCAACGAGTCGCTCTCGGCGCTTATGGATGGCGAAGTCAGCGAGTTGGAGTTGCAGAGGCTTCTCAAAGCTTCGGCTGCTTCTGAAGAGTTGGGTGCGCGCTGGTCACGCTACCAACTGGCGGCGAGCGTAATGCGCCGCGAACAGACTGCCCCGGTCGATAGTGGTCTCGCCGCGAGTATCTCAGCGGCAATCGATCTCGAAGAGCCGCTATCGCAAGAGGGGAGTGGTGGTGCGATTGCGGCCAATGGGTTGATCAACAACCGCTGGTGGCGTCCGCTTTCACGTGGCGCTGTAGCCGCGACTGTGGCGTTCGCCGCGATCTTAGGGGTTCAGCAGATGACCGATACCCAGCAGAGTCCGGTGCAGGGAGCCGATTTGGTAGCGGAAGTCGAGCGACCGGCTCAGCCGGTGGTTCAATCCGCCCCACAGCCATCCGGTTTCTATGTGCCTGCGCCATCTACCCGATCTGTGAGCACTGCGACTCCGCGGTTTGTTCCGGAACAGCGCGGTGGCGTTGTCGGTCAACAGGTCATCCAGCAGGCGCCTACGCCAGAGCTGATGCGCCACTTAAACCGCGTAATGATTCAACATTCCGAACAGGCCGCGCATGTCGGAAGCCAAGGTATGGTGCCTTTTGCACGCGCGACCTATGGCGAACAAGTTGGAATGTAGCGTGACGAAAGCCGTTTTCAGGGGGAGTCTTATCCGTATTGGAATTCGCAGGGCCAGCAGTTTGCTGCTGGCTTCCTCTCTGCTGGCGCTGGCGCTGCCGGTGTTGGCGCAAGACGCCGTTGGCACCGAAGCCGGTATTTCCTCCAGCGTTCCAAGTACCATTCACCTCGATATGGCCAGCTCCCAGGCTGCGGCCGCTACCGTGGTTAGCGCCACTGTAGAAGCCGCCACCAGTCCGGCCTCGTCGGTGGCTGGCCAGGAATCTCTGGCAGAGCCTTCTCTCATTGACCCCACGGTGCTCTCTTCAGAGGCTTTGTCCAACCCGGGTGCGGTTTCTGTCGCGGTGGCCGGCAACGAGGTAGAGCAGTGGTTGGCCAAGTTGGCTACGGCAGTTGCAGAGCTGGAGTACAGTGGGCTGGTGACTTTTGAGCACGCCGGTATGCTGGAAACGCTTCAGGTGGTGCACGCTGTGCGCGATGGTGAGCAGGTGGAGCGAGTGCGTTACCTGAGTGGTGAGCCGCGGGAGTTGATCAGTCACGGCAGTGGCGGCAACTGTGAGTTCGGTGTATCGCCCAGCGCCAGAACCACTTTGTGGAATGCGGTGGGACAGCAACAGGTACAGCGCGCTTATCAGTTTATCCTGCGCGGTGAGGAGCGTATTGCTGACCGCGATGCGGTGGTGATTGAGGCCCGGCCACGCGACCGCTATCGCTTGGGGCTGGTGGTCAGTCTCGATCGGGAGACCGGGTTACCGCTCAAAACTATGCTGGTCAGTACTCAGGGCCGCGTGTTGGAGCGCTATCAGTTTGTTCAGTTGGACCTGTCACCGATTGAGGACTCCGCTCTCGATGCCGTCTCCAAGAATGCCCGACGTGTGGATAACCGTGCCACTTGTGAATCTTCTCAGAGTCGCTGGCAGGTGCGTTGGCTGCCGGAAGGCTTTAAGGTCGTCTCGGTAAAGCCACTGTCCGATGGCGATATGATGGTCTTCAGTGATGGGCTGGGTGTTTTCACAGTATTTGTGCAGCGTCTTGGACCCGAGCTTGAGGATTTCAAAGGTCGCGCGATACGGGGTGCAACCGTAGCTTATATGGACCGGATGGAAGTGAACGGCGTAGCTTATACCATTACCGTTGTGGGGGAGATCCCCGATGCTACGGCGCGCAGAGTGGCTAGCTCCATTATTGAAAAAGGCTGAATGCCTTGCTTGAAGAGCGCGGCCGTATTGTCGCCATAGAGTCTGATGCTGTCTGGGTGGAAACCATCCAGCGCAGCGCCTGCAATGGCTGTGAGGCCAAATCTGGGTGTGGCACAGGTCTTCTTGGCGATTTCTTTTCTTCTTCCACACGGGTGCGTGCCGTTCTCAATGGCTACCCCGCCAATAAAATTTCCCTGAATGATACTGCGGTGATTGGTATTAATGAAAATGCCCTCACTAGCAGCACCTTGCTGGTTTATTTGGTGCCTTTGATCTCCCTGCTGCTCTTGGCGTTACTGGGTGATTACCTGTTTGCTGAGGCCGGGGCGGTAATTGGTGCTCTCGCCGGTCTTCTTGGGGGCGCTTTGGGTGTTCGCTGGTACAGTCGCCTCCAATCCGCCAACCCTACCTATACACCGGTGCTTTTGCGGGTCGAGCCCGAAAGCGAGCGCTCTTAACTTACGGAACCTAAACTGATAGCTCCAAGGTTTATGGATTGGAGTTTTTCATGCTGGCCCGCTGCTACATAGAACGCTGGCCCCTGCGCACGGCTTTTGTTATTTCTCGAGGGGCTCGCACCGAGGCAGAAGTTGTGGTGGTAGAGGTCAAGCTGGAGGGCTGTGTGGGTATTGGAGAGTGTACCCCTTACGCCCGCTACGGCGAGAGCCCCGATTCTGTGGTCAGGCAGCTCGAGCCCCTCTTATCCGAACTTGCTGCAGGCTTGAAACGAAGTGCTCTGGCGTCGCGCCTACCGGCCGGTGCCGCGCGAAATGCTCTGGATTGCGCTTTGGCGGACTGGGAGGCCCGCTACAATGGCGAGACCTTTTGCGGCCCGGATTCCCTACCCACCGTGCAGACATTGGTGATCGACAGCCCGCAGGCGATGGCCATGGCGGCGATTGAAGCTGTGGCTGCAGGGGTGGGGGTGCTCAAGCTTAAATTGGATGATCGTCACGTCCTTGAACGGGTCGCAGCCGTGCGTGCTGCCGCGCCCGGCGCTCAGTTAGTGATTGATGCCAATGAGGCTTGGTGCAGTGACAATCTGGTGGCGCGCTGCGAGCGGCTGGCGGAGTTGGAGGTTGCTATGCTAGAGCAACCGTTGCCCGCCGGTGATGATGATTTTCTCGCTACTTTTACCCATCCCCTGCCCATATGTGCCGATGAAAGCTGCCATACCCGTACCGATCTGCAGCGCCTGAAAGGGCGCTATGAGATGATTAATGTCAAACTCGATAAGACGGGTGGTATTGGCGAGGCAGAAGCCTTAGCGGAGGAAGCGGTTAGACAGGGGTTTGAGGTGATGCTCGGCTGTATGTTGTGTACTTCACGAGCAATCCGCGCCGCCTGGCCCCTGGGTCCCAGGGCTCGCTATCTAGACTTGGACGGCCCCACTTGGCTGGCCAAGGATGCGGAGCCCCCTTTGCGCTTTACCGCCGGCCGAGTTTTTTGGTCGTAAATGGGTAGTTGTGTGATCTGGAAATTGAGAATTTAATGAAAAAATTATTCTTGTTGATTTTAGTGGTTATTGTTTCTGGGTGTGCGGCGAGTGGACCTGTTTTTTCACCTCTGCCGGCATCAGAAACGAGAGCAACCGTTTATATATACAGACCAAAAACAGTTGTTAATTGCTGTGTTTCTCCAGAATTGTTTGTAAATGAAAAAAAAGTAGGCTCACTTAAGAATGGTGGTTACTTGGTGTATCAATTAGAAACAGGCATTTACAGATTTACTGCAGAGAATGAGTCCGTAGGCTTTTATCGTTTAGATTTAGACCTAGAGCTGCAAGCTGGTAAAACTTACTATCTAAAATGGTTTGTGGGTGATTTGTCTTCACTAGAGACAGCTGTATACGGAGGTATTGGAGTTGGTGTTGCGAACTATGACTATAAATTCATCCGGTTACCAGGTGAAGTTGCAATGCCAGAAATCAGAACCCTGAGTTATTCTGGCCCACAGTAAAGCGTTGCAGTTTGTATCTTATTTTTTGTTCGGTCAGAATATTCTATTTTCATGCTAGTTACTCGCAAGGTGCGTGGTTGCTGAATGCGGTTTTAACGGTCATGGGTAAGCAGGCTGATAAATATGTCTAGGTACTCTTCACTGGCAGCATCGGCAGAGATGGGTGGGAGTTCAACTGTGATACAGGGCAGGGCGCGCTCGGCGCACCAGGTACCGAAGGAGCCGGGTGTTTGGTAACCTACCTCCTTGACCAATGGCAACTGTAACCCCTCGGCCAGCCAGATGCCCAGGTCTGTCTGATCCGGGTCCTCCACACAGCCGAGAGGTTCATGGATCGATACTGTCCACTTAGGTTTTAGTTTATCAATCAGCTGGCAGAGAGCTGAGGTCTCGCTTTCCGAGCCGGGGCTGTCGCCGGTGCTCAGTTTCACGTCGCGGGCATCTGCCGAGCTGTTCCAGCGGTACACATTGCCGCCACCATCCCAGTTTTTTGTGGCAAAGTTGCGGTTCAAATCTACTCCGTGCGCGTTGCAGCGTGTGCCCAGTTGGCATCCATCGGGATTTACCGCCAGTATCACATGGTGCTTGAGGTGTTGCGCTGCCAGAGAACGCAGGGCGCAAGACAGTGCAACGACGGCCGCGACTTCGTCGCCGTGAGTGCCGGCCATTATTAGGCCTGCGCTGCAGCTGGAGTGTGCGGGAAAGTAAAAAAGAGGGGCTCCGAGAGCACTGTGTCCGTACAGCTCTCTGGCGAGGTGGAATTGACCGCGCTGTGGACGCGGGCGCAATCTGGACATCGCAGGCCCTTTACACAGATTTACAATAGGCGGGAGAACTTTTGTGGCTGTATAGCCACTAAATCGTTACTGATTGTCCTCAAAGGGGCCACAGCTACTTTGCCAAGGCAAACCCTGGAAGGGACTCAATTTCCAATGGTTTCATATTAGAAGGGAACACTAGGGGTAACAAACCTATGGTTAAACGTTGTTCACAATATCTATTGGTGCTCTGTCTTTTGGTTTCCGCAGCTGCCAGTGCGCGCGGGCTGCCAGAGCTTACCGAACTCATCCAGGAAAATTCCCCGGCGGTGGTGAAAATCAACACCGTAGACCGCAACCGGGTGGCCCGCGGCAATAATGCACCGCAATATCAGCAGGAAATCCCCGATATTTTCCGGCACCTGCTTGAGCCCCGCCGGCGTCAGCGCCCGGTGGCCAGCATGGGCTCCGGTTTTATTATCTCCGACGATGGGTACATCGTGACGAATAACC
Organism: uncultured Microbulbifer sp.; assembly: GCF_947498635.1. Lineage (GTDB taxonomy): Bacteria > Pseudomonadota > Gammaproteobacteria > Pseudomonadales > Cellvibrionaceae > Microbulbifer > Microbulbifer echini. The sequence continues at coordinate 27,410 of NZ_CANMKV010000027.1, forward strand.
ATGTGGTCGAAGGCGCAGATCAAGTCACGGTTACCTTGACTGATCGCCGCGAGTACGAGGCCAAGGTGATCGGTACCGATGAGCGTTCCGACCTCGCGCTTCTCAAAATTGAAGCCGAGGACCTGTCGGCGGTGCGCTGGGGTGACTCCGAGGAGCTTCAGGTGGGCGAGTGGGTGGTTGCGATCGGCTCTCCGTTTGGTCTCGATTACTCCGCCAGTGCCGGTATCGTGAGTGCAATGGGGCGCAGTATCCCCAATGAAAGTCGCGAGAACTATGTACCATTTATCCAAACCGATGTGGCTATCAACCCCGGCAACTCCGGTGGGCCCCTGTTTAATCTCGATGGCGAAGTGGTTGGCATCAACTCCCAAATCTATACCCGTAGTGGCGGCTCTATAGGTCTCTCGTTCGCGATTCCTGCGAGCCTGGCCCAGGATGTATTGGCCCAGCTGAAAGAAAAAGGGCGCGTGGACCGGGGTTGGCTTGGCGTGGGAATCCGCAATGTGGACCGCGATATGGCCCAAGCAATGGGGCTCGGCAAGCCCTCTGGCGCATTGGTGGAGCAGGTGAGCCCAGGTACCCCTGCGGCTGAGGCCGGGATCAAGCCCGGCGATATCATCACGCGTTTCGATGGTCGCAAGATCGGTGTACACGGAGACCTGCCCCACGTTGTTGGTCAGGTTCGCCCGGGTACTGAGGTGCCTGTTGAGCTGATGCGCAAGGGTCGGACTGAAAAGCTGCAAGTGATTGTCGGTTCCCTGCCGGGCTCGGATGAGGAGCGTAGCCAGGCTTCGGTTCAGCCTGCTGCTAGAGTCGGTGGGCCTCTCGGGGTGGTTGTAGAGGAAATCCCTGAGGGTATGAAGCAGCGCTGGAATGTCGATGCCGGTGTGTTGGTGCGTCAAGTGATCCCCGGCAAGCCTGGCGCCAAAGCGGGGCTGCGCAGTGGTGATATCATTGCCCAGTTGGGCTTTGAAGAAGTGACAGATATAAAAGACTACAAAACAGTGGTCGATGATCTGCCCAAAGACGAGCTGCTGCCAATCCGTTTCTTCCGGTCCGGACAGTCAACTTTCCGCACAATTAAGATCGAAAGTTAAGTGTGAAGGGTGAATGGTGGCCCAATGGGTCACCTGCCCCTCACCTCTGCCCATGAGTTCTGTTAGACTTGCGCCACACAGCTGCCAACGCCGTCAGCTAATCATATGATTTTTCAAGGGTTTTTATTCCGCAGTGGCAACAGATCTCTCACATATCCGCAATTTTTCCATTATTGCCCATATCGACCACGGGAAATCTACCCTGGCGGATCGCTTTATTCAGGACTGTGGTGGTCTCTCCGACCGCGAAATGGAAGCGCAGGTGCTCGACAGCATGGAGCTGGAGCGCGAGCGCGGGATTACTATCAAGGCGCAGAGCGTAACGCTCGACTACAAAGCGCGGGATGGTAAAACCTACCAGTTGAATTTCATTGATACACCGGGACACGTGGACTTTTCCTATGAAGTATCCCGCTCTCTGGCGGCCTGTGAAGGGGCGTTGCTGGTGGTGGATGCGGCTCAGGGTGTTGAGGCTCAGTCGGTGGCCAACTGTTACACCGCGATCGAACAGGGCCTGGAAGTTATCCCGGTACTGAACAAGATGGACTTGCCTCAGGCAGATCCGGATAAAGTTGCCGAGGAGATCGAAGATATTATCGGTATCGATGCGGCCGATGCCACCCGCTGCAGTGCCAAGTCCGGCTTGGGTGTGGAGGACGTACTGGAAGATCTGGTGCGGCTGGTGCCCCCGCCAAAAGGTGATGTCGAGGCACCGCTGCAGGCACTGATAATCGACTCTTGGTTCGATAGTTACCTGGGCGTAGTGTCGCTGGTACGCGTGGTTCATGGCACTCTGAAAACCAAGGATAAGATTGTCACCAAGTCAATCGGTCGCGCCCATGTGGTGGACAGCGTTGGCATCTTCACCCCCAAACGCCATGAAACCGGAGTGTTGCGCGCCGGTGAGGTGGGCTTTGTGGTGGCTGGAATCAAAGATATCCACGGTGCCCCGGTGGGGGACACTCTGACCCATGCCAAGGGCGTCGATGACATCAAGATGCTGCCTGGCTTCCAGAAGGTCAAGCCGCAAGTGTATGCGGGCCTGTTCCCGGTGAGCTCCGATGACTATGAGGCCTTCCGCGATGCACTGGAGAAGCTCTCCCTCAATGACGCCTCCCTGTTCTACGAGCCGGAGACCTCCGATGCCCTCGGCTTTGGTTTCCGCTGCGGCTTTCTCGGCATGCTGCATATGGAAATTATCCAGGAGCGCCTGGAGCGGGAATACGACCTGGATCTGATCACCACGGCGCCCACGGTCGTTTACGAGGTTGAGAAAACCGATGGCGAGGTGATGATGGTCGATAACCCCTCGCGCCTGCCAGATTTGGGCAATATCGAGGAAATGCGCGAGCCCATCGCCGAGGTGAACATTCTGGTACCGCAAGAATACCTGGGCAACGTTATTACCCTCTGTGTCGAGAAGCGTGGTATTCAGAAAGATATGCAGTACGTGGGCTCTCAGGTTTCCCTGCGCTACGAGCTGCCGATGAGCGAAGTGGTGATGGACTTCTTTGACCGTCTCAAGTCGGTCAGCCGCGGTTTCGCTTCCTTGGATTACGGTTTTGTGCGCTTCGAAGCGGCAAAACTGGTGCGCCTGGATATCCTCATTAACGGTGATCGCGTCGACGCATTGGCTCTGATTGTGCACCGGGAGAATGCCCAGCAAAAGGGGCGTGCCATGGCGGAAAAAATGAAAGAGCTAATTCCCCGGCAGATGTTCGACGTAGCGATTCAGGCGGCTATCGGCGGCCAGGTCGTATCGCGGACCACGGTGAAAGCCCTGCGCAAGAATGTGACCGCAAAATGTTATGGTGGCGACGTCACCCGTAAGAAAAAACTGTTGGAGAAGCAGAAAGCGGGTAAGCGTCGTATGAAACAACTCGGTCGTGTGGAAGTGCCGCAGGAAGCCTTCCTGGCCGTGCTGAAAGTGGATCAATAGTGGGCTCGGCCCACCATTGGGATCAAGGATAATAGAGATACATAATGGATATTAATTTACCTCTGATTCTGCTCTGGTTGGTTGCAATCAGTGGCGGTATCTGGCTGGTGGACAGCCTGTTTTTTGCCCGTCGACGCAAAAAAGAAGGTGTTGCTAAGCAGGAAGATCCAATTGTTGTGGAGTACGCAAAGTCGTTTTTCCCGATTTTGGCCATCGTCTTTGTGTTGCGCTCGTTTATTGTTGAGCCTTTTCAAATCCCGTCCGCCTCTATGGTGCCGACTCTGCAGGTGGGCGATTTTATCCTGGTTAACAAGTACGAATACGGCCTGCGCCTGCCGGTGTCGCGTACCAAGGTTGTAAATATCGGTGAGCCCCAGCGCGGCGATGTGATGGTGTTTTTCCCTCCGCACATGAACGATACCTACTTTATTAAACGCGTCATCGGTCTGCCTGGCGACAAGATTGAGCTGAAAAACAATGTGCTCTATGTCAACGGTGAGCTGGCGCCACAGGAGCTGATACAGGCCGTTCCCCCGGTTAACCCTCAGGTAGAAATCCTGTGGGAAAACCTCTATGGCCAACGCCACTTGATGGCCAAAAATGTACGTAGCGGCGAGTACGGTAACTTCAGCGGAACTGTACCGGAAGGTCACTACTTTATGATGGGCGACAATCGCGACAACAGCCTCGACAGTCGTGCCTGGGGTTTTGTGCCAGAGCAAGATGTGGTGGGAAAAGCCTTTGCCATTTGGATGCATTGGGATAATTGGCTCAGTTTGCCCAGTTTTAAACGTGTAGGCTCTATCCAATAATGAGAACACCGCCGGTGTTGCGCCGGCGATATGGATTGAGGGCAAAGTTATGGGTAGTGCAAATCATTGTTCACTGGGGCACCAGCGCGGTATGAGTTACTGGGGTTGGTTACTGGTTATTGCGGTGCTGGGTTTTGCCCTCACCTGTGTCTCCAAGATGGCGCCGGCCTATGTGGATGCGCGCTACGTGAGTGAAGCATTGAAAACCCTGGGAGATAATCCCGAACTGGAAAGTATGTCGACGGGCCAGATTAAGAAAGAGCTGGGCCGTTTTTTCCTGATCAATAATGTGCGTGGCGAGCCCACTAAATCACTGCAGGTGGTAAGGGGGGCAAAGAGCACGGTGGTCAGCATTAATTACGAGTTGCGCCAGCCGTTGATTTACAACGTGGATGTCGTAATGAAATTTAACAAACAGCTCGATACGGCCAAGCCCGAGCTTTGTTGTGATCCTTTGGTAGATCTGGAGCAATTCCGCAAACGTGACTGACCTTTTACTGGAGCGCCTTTGCAAGCGCCTTGGCCATAAGTTTGAACAGAGAGAGCTGCTGGAGTTGGCTCTCACGCACCGTTCCCACGGTAGCCGTAATAATGAGCGCCTGGAATTTCTCGGTGACTCCATCCTCGGCTTTACCATCGGTGCCGCACTCTACGAACAGTTCCCTCAGGGGCGTGAAGGTCAGCTGAGCCGTTTGCGCGCGCAGTTGGTCAGTGGTGAAACCCTGGCAAAGCTGGCCCGTGAGCTGGATATCGGCGATTGTCTGCGCCTCGGCGAAGGAGAGATGAAGAGCGGAGGGTTTCGCCGCGCCTCCATTCTGGCCGATGCGGTGGAGGCCCTGATCGGTGCTATTTTTCTCGATACGGACTTGGAGACTGCCCGTTCGAGGGTGTTGGACTGGTTTGCACCGCGTTTACAGGACCTATCCCTGGAGACGGTAAAAGACCCCAAGACGCGCCTGCAGGAGTGGTTGCAAGCGCGCAAGAAACCCCTGCCGGAATACTCGGTCGTAAATGTATCCGGTGCCGAGCACGCCCAGCACTTTATAGTTGAATGCCGCGTCAGCGGCTTGGCGCAGCCGGTTCGCGGTGAAGCCAACAGTCGTCGCGCTGCAGAAAAAACCGCTGCGATAGAGGCCTATAAGCGCCTCACTGGCCAGGACTAACCTTACAATGAGAGCTGGTGCGGATCATCGCCCGGCTCGAACAGATGGCCCCCGCACACTGGGGGCGAGCTGGGCCTGGGGCTTCCGGGTACCTGCAACCCTTTCGGAGAAATTTCTTGAGCGAACAACCCTCTCGCTGCGGCTATGTCGCGATTGTCGGCCGTCCCAATGTGGGAAAGTCCACACTGCTGAATCATTTACTGGGGCAAAAACTGGCGATTACCTCGCGCAAACCCCAGACCACCCGCCACAATATGCTCGGTATTAAGACCGAGGGGCCCAACCAGATTATCTTTGTTGATACACCTGGACTGCATTCAGATCAGGAAAAAGCGATCAATCGCTATATGAATCGAGCAGCTTCCAGTGCGGCGCGGGATGTAGATGTGGTTGTGTTTGTGGTGGAGCGTACCCGCTGGAGTGAGGGAGACCAGTTGGTGGCCGATAAACTGCGCGGCCTCAAATGCCCGCTGATCATCGCTGTCAACAAGGTCGACCAGTTGAATGACAAGGGTGAGCTGCTGCCGCAGTTACAGGCCTTGGCGGAACAGAACCCCAAAGCGGAAATTGTGCCCATTTCGGCATTGCGCAACGTCAACCTCGACACTCTGGAAGAGGTGATTCTCCAACATTTGCCTGAGGGGGAGCACTTCTACCCTGAAGACCAGGTTACCGATCGCAGCTCGCGTTTTCTTGCCGCAGAAATTGTGCGGGAAAAAATTATGCGTCAGCTGGGCGCAGAGGTGCCCTATCAGGTGACGGTTGAAGTGGAAGAATTTGCTCAGGAAGGCAAGGTCTTGCATATCAGTGCGGCGATCCTGGTGGAGAGGTCCGGGCAAAAGCGCATGATCATTGGCAATAAGGGTGAGCGTATCAAGCTGATTGGCAGTCAGGCTCGCGAGGATATGGAGCGCCTGTTCGATAGCAAAATCATGTTGAATCTGTGGGTTAAAGTGAAGTCAGGGTGGTCTGATGACGAGCGCGCTTTGCGCAGCCTCGGCTACCGGGACGATTAACCCCATTCGCTTGGCCGACCACCATGAAGACACCACCGCCGGCGCAGCCGGCGTACATTCTGCACTCCCGTCCCTACCGTGACTCGAGTCTGATTCTCGAGTTGGTTACCCCGGATTTCGGCCGTATTGCGTGTGTTGCCCGCGGTGCGCGTCGGGACAAGCAACGGCGTCAACAGGCGCTGCAACCGTTTACCCCTTTGCTGGTTACTCTGCTGGGTGCCGGATCACTGAAGACCCTGGGGCCGGTGGAGAATGCCGGCGCGCCTCTTTGGTTAAAGGGGCGCGCCGTATATGGTGGGCTCTACGCGAATGAGTTGATGGTACGTCTGTTGCCGGAAGGGGAGGCCCACTACGGGTTATTTGCGGCCTATCAGCGCCTTTTGCAGGAGCTAGCCGACCTGGGAGGTACCGAGAGCACCGAGCTGGAAGGGCCGCTGCGCAGTTTTGAGCTTCAACTGTTGACGGAGCTGGGTAGCTGCCCGCCGTTGGATTACTGCGTTCAGAGTCAGGGAGCGGTGAGTGAAGATGGCAGCTATCGGCTGGAATTGGAGCTGGGTTTTGTGCCGGTGCATAGGCAACCGGCGCGTGCCGGGCGCGAGAGAGAGTTTTACGGTGCAGAACTACTGGGTATGCTGAGGGCACGGGAGAGCGGCTGTTGGTCGGCGGATATACTGGCCCCGGCAAAGCGTTTGACCCGTATTTTACTGCGCTCTTTACTGGGAGATAAGCCATTGCAGAGCCGTGAATTATTCAAGCAGGTCTATGGGAAATGATCGTCAGTATCGGTACCGATATTTGCAGTTACGGCCGGATCGAATCTGTTTGGCAGCGCCATGGGCAGCGTTTTGTGACGCGGATACTGAGCGATGGCGAGCGCTGTGATTTTGCCGATCTGCCCGAGGTCAATTGTGCGGCCTATTTGTGTAAGCGCTTCGCCGCAAAAGAAGCTGTTGGGAAAGCGCTGGGTACCGGCATTGGTAAGGGTGTTTCCTGGCAAGATATTGAAGTTCGCCGGCGTCAGGGCGCGGCTCCACTGGTGCTGCTGCACGGCGAGGCGCGAAGACACGCTGAGGCGATGGGCGTCAGTGTGATCCACCTTTCACTGTCCGATGAAAAGGATGCGGCCCTGGCATTTGTGATTTTTGAAGCCCGCGATTAGCCGGGCGGGCTCCCGGCTGCACTCCAGTGGGGTATTTAGGCAACCTCCAACCCAAACAGGGTATCCAGATCCTGTTCAGATGCCCATTCGCGCAAGGCGCGAATTTCTCGCAGCACAGCATCCAGCTTGCGTCGATCGAGCATCGGATTTTCCTTATTTTGTTGGGTGCGCAGCTCTTCCTGTAATACACAGGTGGCTTCGCGCAGGCGCGCCACGCCGCAGTAACAGCAGCCGCCGTGCATACGGTGGGTCAGTTCAAACATTCCCTTCAGATCGTCAAGTCCCTGCAGGCGCTCAAGTTCTCGCTCGTCGCTCATCAATCCATCAATAAGCATTTGCAGCATGTCTCTGGCCAGCTTGGCGTCCCCGTTGGCGAGATTCAGGCTCTCGCCGATATCCACCAGTCTTACCTGTTTGGGGTTCAGTGTTTCCACCACCTGGGGGGTGATGATTTTGAGCCAGCGCTTGATCATATGGGAGAGCTGGGCCTCACTTACCGGCTTGCTCAGATAATCGTCCAGCCCGGCGGACAACAGTCGCGCCTTCTCCTCTGCCCCCACATGGGCGGTGAGGGCGATAATGGGCGTACGCTTGCCGGTTTCTCGCTCGCGAATACAGCGGGTGACTTCAATACCGTCCATGCCGGGCATCTGGATATCCATAAAGACCAGATCGAAGGCACCCTTTTGCCAGTGCAGTAAAGCTTCCTCGCCACTTGCGGCGATAACCACTTCCACACCTTGAGCGCGTAATAGCTCTCCTACCAAGCGCCGGTTGGCGGCGTGGTCGTCCACGGCTAGCACCTTGGGTGGGGCGGGCCAGGGCAGTGCGGGCACAGCGCCGCTGCTGGAGCGCTGTTGGCTTTGTTGAGGCACCGCTCTTTTCAAGGCGCGTAACAGGTTCTCACGCGTTACCGGTTTACCGAGGAATGTCAGGGTGCGGGTGCGCAGTTGCTCATAGCAGCGGCGCAACTCCGCCGGGGCGCCGAGAACAATGACTCGACACTGATAAGCGTCGACCAGTGACTGCACTTTGGTGCTGAAACTGTCGAAATCTCCCTCGGCGATGGCGGTGTCGATAATTAATGCATCTGGCAGCGCGTCGTGCCGCCACATTTGCTCAATTGCGGGCTGCAAGGTATCGGTATCGGCGAGCTCCACCGGTTCCACCTGCCACTGCTTGAGCAGCTGTGCGACCTGGGTGCGGGTGAGCTGGTTGGGGTCGGCGACTAATATGCGACAGTCGGGGAAAAGCACCCGCGGGGGGATTCCCCGGTTGCGTTCTGGCATCAGCGTTAGCTCTACCCAACAGGTGCTGCCACCATTGGCGGCCACCTCCATACCGGTGCTGCCGCGCATACGCTCAACCAAGCTGCGGGCGATGGACATGCCGAGGCCGTTGGCGCTGATTTGCTGCGAGTGTTGCGGTGTTTTGGCGTTGAGGATTTGTTCCAGCTCACGGCGGCCGGGGTCATCAATACGGTTTCCGAGATCGGTCACGCCGATACGCAATACCAACTCAGAATCCTTGTTGCTTTGCACCGTCAGGCGTACAGGGATATTGCCGTTCTCCGAACTGCGCACGGCATTGCCGAGGAGGTTGGTAAAGATTTGCTTGGTGCGCAGGGGGTCGCCTACCAATGTGGCCGGTAACTGCGGGTCGATAAGCGGTACCAGCTCCAGGTGATGTTCGTAGGCATAGGGAGCGAGTATCTGCAGGGTCTCCTCCAGTAACTGCCCAAGGTCCATGGGAATATGATCGAGTACCAGGTTGCCGGATTCGATACGGGAAAAATCCAGGATATCGTTAATGGTGGTGAGGAGACTTTCCGAGGAGCGCAGGATGGTTTGCAGGTAATCCTGCTGTAACTCATCAATTTCAGTTTTGAGTAGTAGGTTGGTAAAGCCAATAATGCCGTTGAGGGGGGTGCGAATTTCATGGCTGGTATTGGCCAGAAACGTCGACTTGATACGGCTCGCCTCCTGGGCTCTTTTGCGGGCCAGATCCAGCTCAATATTCTGTTCTTCCATACTGTCGAGGGACTGCCGTAGATCGTCCATGCTCTGTAGTATGTTTGATTTATAGTCCCGCTGATAGTTGCCGAGACTCTCCCCCATTTCATTGATCTGGCTGGCCAGTTGTGCGAGCTCGCGGTTTTCTATTTCGTGAGTGCGGCGATCGAACTCACCGCGGCCTATAGCCTGCAGAACCTGCCCCATGCGCACCAGACTGTGAGCAAAGCGCTCAGACAAGATCACCGACCAGGCCAGGGCCGCCAGGGTACAAATAATCAGGCCTACAAGGCCAACGAGTAATACCTGATAGGTGCCCACGAGAAAGTAGGGTCGGTGCAGCTCGATACTGATCCAGCAGGTGGTTATATCACCCTTTAATGGCTGTAAAACCTGCAGGGTTTCGTCATCTTCAAAAATAAAGGCTTCGCGTTTATTGAGCTGATCGCTGGTGATGGGAGTGCGTGGCCGTGGACCAACACTGGCCAGTAGTCCCAAGCCGGTGGCTATATCAAGCGGACGCTTCGCACTGGCTTCTGTGGAATAGATATGTACCGAACGGACCATATCCTTTTCCAGCATCAGAGCTAGCAGACTTTTACGCAGCCACTCCATGCGCAGCTCAGAGGGGTGCCCACCGCTCATCTCGATCAGTTCGGCCAGCTGTTCTGCGCTCGCGCGTCCGTGGCTTAGTAGTAGTTGACGGCGGTCGTGCATTTGTTGGAGTGTGAAGACCAGGGCCAGGGTCATAGCCAGGATCAGCGCTGGAGCTACCGTGAAGCGAAACATGGTTGAACGCAGCGAGCGCAGCTCAGAAGGCGCCGGTATGGAGGTGTCGGTATTGTTTGGGGCCATGGCGAGTAGAGGGCCTTGTCGATTATTTTTTCCCCATTTTACCTGTATGTAAGTAGAGGCGCACTCTTATCCCCGCTATAGAGGGCAATGTTTTTCTGTTATGGGTGAGCGTAATAACTCGACTATACAGTCCACCTAAGGAGTCGTTATTTAGACTGGGGGTAAGCTTCGGGTACACTGTGCGGCCGCTATACATGTCTGGATCAATGCATTATGGATTACCCCACGATTGCTGACTGCGTAGGCAATACCCCCCTGATTAAGCTGCAGCGCCTGCCCGGTGATACCAGCAATACGATTTTGCTTAAGTTGGAAGGCAATAATCCGGCCGGTTCAGTAAAAGACCGTCCGGCGCTCTCAATGATTAACCATGCCGAAGGTAAGGGGCAGATCAAATCTGGGGATACTTTAATAGAGGCGACCAGTGGCAATACCGGTATTGCACTGGCAATGGCGGCGGCTATTAAGGGTTATCGAATGATCCTGATTATGCCGGACAGTGCGACTGCGGAGCGCAAGGCCTCTATGACTGCTTACGGTGCTGAGTTAATTCTGGTCAGCGCAGAGGAAGGTATGGAGGGGGCCCGAGACTTGGCCCTGAAAATGCAAGCCGAGGGCAAGGGTTTGGTGCTCAATCAATTTGCCAATACCGACAACCCCCTGGCCCACTATGAGGGCACAGGCCCTGAGATCTGGCAGCAGACCGATGGACAAGTGACACACTTTGTTTCCTCCATGGGCACAACCGGCACCATTATGGGCTGTGGCCGCTTTTTAAAAGAGCAGAATCCCGCTATTCAGGTCGTGGGCTTACAGCCTACGGACGGTTCCAGTATCCCCGGTATCCGTCGTTGGCCCGAGGCTTACCTACCGAAAATTTTTGTCCCCGAGGAGGTGGACCTGGTCATTGATATGGATCAGCGTGAAGCCGAAGAGATGACACGTAGACTAGCGCGGGAGGAGGGTATTTTTTGTGGTGTTTCCTCTGGAGGGGCTGTTGCCGGTGCTCTGCGCCTCTCAAGCCAAGTGGAGAATGCTACGATTGTGGCCATCATCTGCGATCGGGGGGATCGTTACTTATCATCTGGGTTGTTCAATTCGTGAGGCTTTACGGGGCGTGCAGTATTTCTGTTGCGCCTCTGTGTTAAATCGGGTGCTGGTGAACCTTGATGTTGGTTGTTGCTCTTAGGTTAAAAGGCCGCTATTTTCCCAGTTATTTTTCTTTAAAGCATATTTCAAAATCTTTTTTCTAGGGTTTATTTAAAGGCTCTTTGCCTTGCGATCATTTTCTCCCTGAGAGTAGAGGTACCATGGAATTTCTAGCGGTACTTTATTCTTATTATTGCAAAAGAATTTTTTGCCTCGATTTTGTCCACTAATGGTGTGTGCCGGCACGAAGATTTGATCGCGTTTTATAGGCTGGTAGTATTTTTTAGATGCCGAAAATTAACTCTTATTTTTGCTGATTTGATCAAAACTAGAGTTGAATACATGACGTGCAATTGCCGACCTTTCAGGCGATGGAAAAGTCATTGGAAGCTAAGCAAATTCTTTTCGGCTTGCAAATCCCTCCTTTGGTCGAGTTGTCCTTGCCCGCAACGTTTTTTCAAATTATTTGGCCTGGTTCGTTATGGTGTCGTAGTTTGCGGCTCCCGGTGAAAAGTTTTGTCCGCAGTGGGGTAGGTTATCGCTGAATTTCGCGCAGCTTATTGAAAAACATAAAGAAAATCGTGGACTTTAGTGTGCCCAAACCTATGATAGAAACGCCCCTTAAATGGAGTGCGCACTGCATTTGGCTGGTATTGCAGTTTTACTGGCTGGCAATGGGTGCCAATGCGTTTACAAATTCCTGTTTCGGTTCGGTAAAACATGGTTCAAGTCAGAAAACATCATTCCTTTGGAGGTGAGAGCGAGCACGATTTGGAATCGTGGTTGCGCCATGTACAGAAATTGGCTGGGCTGGATGGTGCCGCTATAGTGATCCTGCGTCGCGCCGCAGAAGTCAGTGCTGAGGCCGAACAGCGAGCGATCGATGCAGAAAATATTTGGGCGGAAGGTGCCAGCAGTTTTGCCTCGGGCCTGGAAATGGCGGAGATACTGGCGGATCTGCAAATTGACTCCGAAGCCCTGGTGGCCGCGGTACTCTACCGGGCGGTTCGGGAAAAGCGCCTGGCGATAAAAAAGGTGGAAGAGGAGTTTGGCCCTGTCGTGGCCAAGCTGATTCGCGGTGTCTTGCGCATGGCGGCGATCCGCAGTCGCAGTGCGGATACCGGCGAAGGTGGTAAAGGTGGGGCGGTCGAGGAGCACTCGGAAAATATTCGCCGTATGTTGGTGGCACTGGTTGACGATGTCCGAGTTGCCCTGATTAAGCTCGCCGAGCGCACCTGCGCCATTCGCGCGGCAAAAAATGCTGAGCCGGCAAAGCGTCAGCGCGTGGCCCGCGAAGTGGCCGACGTCTATGCGCCACTGGCCCACAGGCTCGGTATCGGGCACATCAAATGGGAGCTGGAGGATCTGTCTTTCCGCTATTTGGAGCCCGAGGATTACATGCAGATCGCACGTCTGCTGGATGAAAAACGGCTGGCCCGACAGAAATATATCGATGAGGTCTTAGAACTTCTGCGCTCAGAGCTGGCGCGGGCGGACATTGAAGGAGATGTCTACGGCCGCGCGAAGCATATCTACAGTATCTGGCGTAAAATGCGCCGCAAAAATATCGGTTTTTCCCAGGTTTACGATATACGTGCCGTGCGTATTCTCGTGCCTACGGTACGGGATTGCTATGCGGTGCTGGGGATAGTGCACAACCTATGGCGCAACATTCCCAATGAGTTTGATGATTATATTGCCTCCCCAAAGGAAAATGGCTATCGCTCCCTACATACGGCGGTGATCGGCCCAGAGCGCAAAGTGTTGGAAGTGCAGATTCGTACTTTTGCCATGCATGAAGAGGCCGAGTACGGGGTTTGTGCACATTGGCGCTATAAAGGCACCGATTTGAAAACAGAGAGCCAGGATAGCTACGAGCAAAAAATTTCCTGGTTGCGCCAAGTGCTTGATTGGCATGAAGAGGTGGGGGGGAACCCCTTGCAGGATGACCTGCAGGCCGGGGAGGGGGACTCGCGTATCTATGTGTTCACCCCCGATGGGCACGTGGTCGATCTGCCTCGCGGCGCGACGCCTCTGGATTTTGCCTACAAAATTCACACTGAGATCGGTCACCGCTGCCGCGGAGCTAAGGTGGATGGACGCATTGTGCCGCTCAATCACGAACTTGAAACCGCCAACCAGGTGGAGATTCTTACCGGAAAGCGTGAAGCGCCCAGCCGCGATTGGCTGTCATCGGGTATGGGGTATATCACCACTTCGCGGGCGCGGGCCAAAATTATCCACTGGTTCAAGCAGCAGGCACGCGACCAAAATATTGCGGATGGCCGCAGTATCCTCGACGGCGAATTCAAGCAACTGGCCCTCAGTGATTTTGATTTTGAAAAGCTTGCAGCCAAGCTGAACATGCACTCGCTGGATGACCTCTATGCGGCAGTGGGGGCTGGAGATATCGGTGTGGGGCAGGTATTGAATACCGCCCAGCGCATGATCAAGGTCGATAATGTCGAGCGAGTGCCCTCACTCACCGCTCCGGTGGCCTCCGGGGCGGGCAAGGCGGATGTTTATATTGAAGGCGTTGGCAATTTACTGACGCATATTGCCGGTTGCTGTAATCCCGTACCTGGTGATGAAATTATGGGCTACATCACTCTTGGCCGCGGTGTGTCGATACACCGCAAGGATTGCGCGAATATGCTGCGCATGCAGACGGAGGAATCCGAGCGGGTACTGGAGGTTAACTGGGCGGCAAAGCCGAGGGAGCTCTATGCAGTGGAAATCGTCATCGAGGCTTATGATCGCCTCGGACTACTGCGCGATGTCACTGCCATGCTCGACAGCCAGAAAATCAATATTACGGCGATGCAAACCAATACCAATAAGCATAAGCATACGGTTGAAATGGTGCTTACCGCTGAGATCCACAATTTTGAAGAATTGAGTTATGTATTGCACCGCATTAACCGCCTGCCTAATGTGGCATCGGCGAAGCGGCGCATGCTGCGCTGAGGGGGATAATTGCAAAATCAGTACACGGTGGAGGACCTGCTCCACCTGATGGCCCAGTTGCGCAACCCGGATGGAGGTTGCCCCTGGGACTTAAAACAGACATATGCCACGATTGTGCCCTCCACGATAGAGGAGGCCTACGAAGTTGCGGAAGCGATTGAGATTGAGGATTACGAACACCTGCACGAAGAGCTTGGGGACTTATTGTTCCAGGTGATTTTTTACTCCCAGCTCGGGCGCGAGCAGGGCCATTTCGATTTTTCCCGTATTGTGGACACCCTGGTGCGTAAATTGGTGCGCCGCCATCCCCATGTATTTCCCAGTGGAGACCTCTATGGCGAGAATGATACCGCTGCAGTGGATGAGGCTCAGGTAAAGCGGAATTGGGAGGCGATCAAGGCGGAGGAGCGCAGTAAAAAGGGGGAAGTCGGCATTCTGGCTGGCGTCACTGCGGGGCTGCCGGGATTGACACGCGCGGCCAAATTACAGAAACGGGCCTCTCAAGTGGGATTCGACTGGCCGGATATCCATGGCGTACTGGATAAAATTGAAGAAGAAGTAGCGGAGCTGCGGGAGGCCATCGAAGCCGGAGATCGCGAGCATGCCGGTGAGGAGCTCGGCGATTTACTGTTTTCTTGTGTCAATGCTGCCCGACATCTCAAAATTGACCCAGAGACGGCACTACGTCAGTGCAATCGTAAGTTCGTGCGTCGTTTTGGCGCTGTGGAAACGGCACTCCGGGCCGATGGGCGTGTGCCTGCAGATGCGAGTTTGGAGGAGTTAGATGGGCTTTGGGAGCGGGCAAAAGCGAGTGAGAAACCGCGCTCCGGCAATGAGTGATCGAGGTAAAAGGGTCGCTTACCCTGCGGGAATGGGTACATAACGGCCACAATCTTGCCCAATTTGGGGTGTGCGTGTAAGGTAGCGCTCTTTTGGCGCGGCGGCTATTGATGCGTCGACAGTTTTGGAGGCTAACTGAACATGCGAATTATTCTCTTGGGGGCGCCGGGAGCCGGCAAGGGCACTCAGGCACAATTCATAACAGAGAAGTTCGGCATTCCGCAGATCTCCACCGGCGATATGCTTCGCGCAGCGGTGAAAGCGGGCACCCCTCTCGGCCTGCAGGCGAAAGACATCATGGAGGCCGGCAAGCTGGTTTCCGATGACTTGATTATTGCCCTGGTGAAGGAGCGCATTACCCAGGCGGACTGTGCCAATGGATTCCTGTTCGATGGATTCCCGCGCACTATTCCCCAGGCACAAGCCCTGCTGGATGCGGATGTCCACATCGATCACGTGCTGGAAATTGCAGTGGATGATGAGGAAATCGTTAAACGCCTTTCCGGGCGACGCGTACACGAAGGCTCTGGCCGTGTGTACCACACCGAGTACAACCCACCCAAAAGCGAAGGTGTGGACGATGTGACTGGCGAGGCATTGGTACAGCGTAGCGACGATACTGAAGAGACTGTGCGCAAGCGCCTGGCGGTTTATCACGAGCAAACAGCGCCGTTGGTTGGCTTTTACCGAGAGCTGGAAGCGCGCTCCCCTGAAGCGGCCCCCAAATACAGTAAAGTGATGGGTGTTGGCAGCATGGATGATATCCGCGAAAAGGTCATCGAGGCACTCAGCTGATTGCTGCAATCGCACTTTTTTATAAAGCCCCCACTTGGGGGCTTTTTTGTATCTTGCCGAATTGCCGGGGACCCCTTTGCGCAGTTTCAGGGAGCGCTATCCCTTGTAGTTGATTGGTCAATCATTAAGATTGCCGGCAGGTTTTTCCTGGCAAAATTGTATTTCAGACGGGTCTTTGTATGTCCACAGCGATAGTTTTGATGAATCTGGGTACCCCCGCACACCCCACGGCACCTGCGGTGAGAGAATTCCTGCGGGATTTCCTCTCCGATCCCCGCGTGGTGGAAATACCCCGGCCGCTGTGGCTGGCCATCTTAAATGGCTTCATATTGCCTTTTCGCCCGAAGCGCATTGCTCCGGCTTATGCAGAAATATGGAATTGCAGTGCAGACGGTGCGCAGGTTGAAGGTTCTCCACTTCTCTACTATACGCGTCGCCAGGCTGAGTTGTTACAAAAGCATCTGAACGATAAAGGGCGGGACCTTGCTGTAGAATTTGCGATGACTTATGGCGAGCCGCGCCTTGACAAGGTTATTGATGGTTTGCGAAAGAAAGGCTATGAATCCTTTATCGTTTTACCCTTGTATCCCCAGTACTCCGCTACGACGACGGCTGCCATTTACGATCAAGTGGCGCAGATTTTTCGAAAAAGTCGTGATATTCCGGATATTACCCTGATTAGGGAGTATTACCATTCACCGCTTTATATTAAATCTCTAGCCAATTCCGTTAGAGAGCATTGGCAGAAGTGCGGCCAGGCCGAAAAACTCATGTTGTCATTCCACGGTATTCCCAAAGCGAATGTTGATAAGGGAGACCCCTATTATCGCCACTGCCAGGAAACGGCGAGGCTGCTCGCTGAAGAATTGCAAATTACTCAGGATCGCTGGCAAGTTACTTTCCAGTCACGCTTTGGTAAAGCGGAGTGGTTGCAGCCTTATACGGATAAAACACTAATCGAGTGGGGAAAAAGCGGAATTAAGAGTGTCGATGTAATCTGCCCGGCTTTTTCGGCGGACTGTTTGGAGACACTAGAAGAAATTTCGGTGGAGAATCGCGCTAATTTTATCGATGCCGGCGGCAGTGAATACCATTATATTCCCGCGTTAAATTTACGTGCAGACCATATTCAAGCACTTGCCGCGATTATTGAAGATAAGTTGCCTGGAGCAAAATAATTTCAAGCTTTTACCAATTTGGTCACCGTAAAAGGCAATTTGATAAGAAAAAGATACTTTTTTGCTGAAAAATTTCTCATTTTTCGCTTTTTTACTTGCAATGCCCTGTATTTTTATTAACTTTGATAAAGTTGTATCGAAATAGGCGGTGCGTCGCTCTGTATAAGTAATAAAATAACCCATCGTGGTTTTATTCGATCGCTAACAGGCAATGCTGCCGGCACACTTTTGGAAGTACTTCTTCTTTTTAGTGAGGAGACAAGGGATGGCAAGAGTAGTAAAAAAGAGTACACGTGCTAAAAAGACAACTGGTTCGACCAAAGCGTCGCCAATAGTCGATAAAGCACAGAAAGCAGTGGATGCAGCGAGCAAGTCGCTGGATGCACAAATGGATCGTGTGGCAAAAGCAAAGGCGCGGGTTCAAAAAAGTAGCACGGCAGCGGCAAAGACTTCTTTGACTAATGCCAATAGCAAGGCAAAGGAATTGCGCGCCAAGCTGGCGATGGCCAAAGTGGAACTCGTTAAGGCCAAGACCATGGATGCCGTTCGTCTCGCTGAAGAATCGGCTAAAGAGAAGGTTAGCGCCCTTTCTGATAGCCTTTCCGCTAAGGCCGATAAAGAGCTGGCTGCAGCCCTCAAAGCCTTTGAGGCGCGCTGGGTGAAGACCCGGGAAAAGGCTCACGCTAAGAAGATCAAGGCCGCAGAGAAGAAAGCTGAGGCCAAGGTAAAAGCTGCAGCGAAGAAAGCTGTGGCAAAAGCGAAGGAGCTGGAGAAAAAAGCCGCGGCTAAGTTAAAAGCAGAGGTACAAAAGGCGAAGAAAGCCACGACTAAAAAGTCTCCTTCCGCCAAAAAAATGGGCCGCCCTAAAAAGGCTGCCACTGAAACTAAAGCCGCTAAGCGTGTCGGGCGCCCTAAAAAGGCCACTACTGCAGCCAAGCCTGCGAAGGCTAAAAGGGTGGGCCGTCCTAAGAAGTCCACCACCGCAACGACAGCAGCTAAAAAGGCTCCCGCACGTCGTGGCCGCCCGCCTAAAGCGGGTACAGGTCGGCGTGGTCGCCCGCCGAAGAGTGCAGCCTAGTTCCATAAATACCAAGTCCGCTGTTAGCCACTAGAGTATGGCTGGCTTCCCGTCAACCCTGGCTTATGCCGGGGTTTTCTCTTTCCGCATCGTATGAATCTACATGACTAGCCTTTGTGACCATGCCACAATTCACCTCCCTCGATTACCCGGTTTGAGACAGTTGTGAAGATTCTTGCCCTGGATACCACGTCTGGTGCCTGCTCTGTGGCACTTTATAGTAACGGCCAGATTACCGAGCGCTTCGTACAGGCAGAGCGTGACCATACTCGCCGCTTGTTACCGATGGTGGACGAAGTATTGGCAGAAGCTGAATTAACCCTGCCTGGCTTGGATGCCTTTGCCGTAAGTCGAGGTCCCGGCTCGTTCACCGGGCTGCGAATCGCAATCAGTTGCGTGCAGGGGCTGGCTTTTTCCGTGGATAAACCAGTAGTACCGGTATCCAGTCTTGCAGCCTTGGCTTTAGGAGCGAGGCGAACACACCCGGAATGGGGCGAATCTCCTATTGTGACGATGCTCGATGCCCGTATGCAGCAGGTGTACTGGGGTATATACGATACCCAGTCGCCCAATGACAGCCTGTGCCCTGAAGCCGTTCAGAACCCGGAGCAGGTTTTGTTGTCTCTGGAAACCGATGGATTGGCCGCTTCCTTTTACGGCGCTGGTCCTGGTTGGCACTACGAAGCGCTAGCTGCGGCCAAGGCAAAGGAGTGTGATCTGGATGCCCTTATTCACGCACGGGATATTGCCGAGCTGGCTGTTCCCCTATGGCAGGCAGCTAAGACGCTTTCCGCCGAGGAATTGGAGCCCGTCTATCTTCGCAATGAAGTTACTTGGCAAAAACGACAAAAAATTCGATCCCGGTAATTCATGGAAATTTTTCAGATTGTTGTATTGGCTCTGATTCAGGGTCTTACTGAATTTCTTCCCATCTCCAGCTCGGCACACCTGATTTTGCCCGCTGAAGTATTCGGCTGGCAGGATCAGGGGCTCGCCTTCGATGTGGCCGTGCATTTTGGATCGCTGATTGCGGTAGTCCTATATTTTCGCAAGGATATTGGGTTGTTATTGTGTGATGGCCTTGGGGGGCTGAAGTCCAGGCAGTTTACTGACGAGGGTAGGTTGGCCTGGCTGATCGTGTTGGCAACCATCCCCGTTGGTCTGGTTGGATTGATCTTCAAAGGCTATATAGAAACCCATTTACGCACAGCGGCGGTTATAGCAGCCACTACAATAGGCTTTGGTCTGTTACTTTGGTGGGCCGATGTGCGTGGGGCACGGCGGCAGAACCTGGCCCAGCTCAACTGGAAAAAGGCCCTGATCATCGGTTGCGCGCAGGTATTGGCTCTTATTCCCGGCACTTCCCGCTCCGGTATCACCATGACTGCGGGACTGATGCTTGGAATGAAACGCGAAGCCGCCGCACGTTTTTCCTTCTTGTTATCGATACCGGCAATCGCGTTGCCATCTATGTTACTGACATACGATTTGCTCGCTCTGGAGAGTGTGCCTTGGGGCGATATTCTATTGGGAACGGTGCTTTCTTTTATTAGTGCTTATCTATGCATTCACTTTTTCCTGCAGTTTATTAGCCGTATCGGCATGGCACCTTTTGCTATTTACCGCCTGATTCTGGGGGCGGCACTTATTTGGATAATATGGGGGTAATGAATATGACAACGGTAGCGTTTATTGGCCTGGGTGTAATGGGGTACCCCATGGCGGGTTATCTGGCAAAGGCTGGTCACAAGATGCGAGTGTATAACCGCACAGCCAGTCGAGCAGAAAAGTGGCTCGTCGAATATGAGGGGGAGTGCTTTGCAACACCCGCTGAGGCCGCAAAAGGTGCCGAAGTGGTGTTTGCTTGTGTAGGTAACGACAATGACCTACGCCAGGTGGTTACCGGAGAGCAGGGTGCCTTCGCGACTATGGAAGAGGGTGCATTGTTTGTGGATCACACTACCGCCTCGGCAGATGTCGCCCGTGAATTGGCAGAGATTGCCAATGAGAAAGGCATCGGCTTTCTCGACGCCCCGGTATCCGGCGGTCAGGCCGGTGCCGAAAATGGCGTGCTCACGGTGATGGTTGGCGGTGAGGAAGCGGATTTCCAGCGTGTTCAGCCATTGATTGATTCTTTTGCCAGGGCAATAACTCTATTGGGGCCGGTGGGCAGCGGTCAGCTATGTAAAATGGTTAATCAGATTTGTATCGCCGGGGTGGTCCAAGGATTAGCCGAGGGGCTGCATTTTGCCAAGGCGGCAGGGCTGGATGGCGAGCAGGTAGTCGATGTTATTTCCAAAGGCGCTGCACAGAGCTGGCAGATGGAGAACCGCTCCAAAACCATGTTGGCGGGCGAGTATGACCACGGTTTCGCTGTGGATTGGATGCGTAAAGATTTGGCTATTGTCCTGCAGGAAGCTCAACACAACGGAGCCCTGTTACCAGTGACGGCGCTAGTGGATCAGTTCTACAGCGAGGTACAGGCGATCGGCGGTTCCCGCTGGGACACCTCCAGTCTATTTGCACGCCTTATGAATGTGCGTACTTTCGACTGATACTCTCCGCCTGATGGCCTCTAGCTGGGCTGGATATTTTGTTTAAGCCCTGCATCTCCAAATTTTGTTGTTTTAATTTCCCATGAAAGTTCTTTTACTCTCGGCCTACGACGCAGATAGCCATAAGCGCTGGCGTAAGGGTTTAGTCGCCGCATTTCCCGAATGGCAGTGGACAGTTCTTACACTGCCACCGCGCTATTTCAGCTGGCGTATTCGCGGCAACAGTCTCACCTGGGCTAGGGGCGAGAATGCACAGACGTTAAGGCAGACATGGGATCTGATTATCGCTACCTCTATGACCGATCTCAGCGCCTTGCGTGGCTTAGCGCCAGAGATCGTGGGGGTGCCTACCGCGGTGTATTTCCACGAGAACCAGTTTGCCTATCCAAGCAGTTCAGATGCGTTTCGGTCCTTAGAGCCGAAATTGCTGAATATTTATACCGCACTGGCTGGTGACTTACTGCTATTTAACTCGGAATATAACCGCCGCACTTTACTCGAAGGGGCGGCCAAGTTATTAAAGCGTTTTCCAGACTGCGTGCCTGCTGGAGTTTGCGAGGAAATTGAAAGAAAATCCCAAGTGTTACCTGTGCCTTTAGAGGACGCACTTTTTATTGAGGAGTCTCTCGAGGCTGATTTTACCTGGAATCATCGCTGGCCACAGGGTTACCAAGGGGAGGTCACAGAAGATATCCTGATTATCAGCTGGGCCGCCCGCTGGGAATATGACAAAGGAGTCGACCGCTTACTAAAAATCCTAGAGGGCCTCAAGGAGAATAAAGTAAAATTTTTACTTAATCTGATGGGCCAGTCCTTTCGCAACAGCCCAAAAGAATTTGAACGGATTAAACAGGAGTTCAGCCAAAACCTCCTGGTAGTAGGCTATGTGGAAAACGAACAACTCTATCGGCAAACTTTACGCAATAGCCATGTGTTTCTCTCTACCGCCTACCACGAGTTTCAAGGGCTGGCCGTCATGGAGGCCGCAGTAGCGGGC
The DNA here is from genome assembly GCF_947498635.1 of uncultured Microbulbifer sp. Lineage (GTDB taxonomy): Bacteria > Pseudomonadota > Gammaproteobacteria > Pseudomonadales > Cellvibrionaceae > Microbulbifer > Microbulbifer echini. The sequence goes on from NZ_CANMKV010000027.1 coordinate 49,022, forward strand.
TGTACGCCATTGGTGCCAGATGAGCAGTGCTATCCAGAGTTTTATCCCGAGAAGCTGCGTTATTTGGGAGTAGGGAATGCGGTTGTAAGGCTTGAAGCTATGTTTAAAAAGGTCCAGTGTGTAGAGGGGCTGGATAAATTAGATTTCCAAAATTTTTCATGGGCAAGCCATAGATATAAGTATTTGCGTGCTTTAAATCATCACGCTTCCTATATTTTCAGCAATTAGTACACGCAACTTGAGCGATTTTGGAATATTACGCTCATGGTGCTTTTAGGTTGTTATAGTTTCACGGTAGCCGATGTCGGAATCAGCTAACCGGTCTTGGTAGAATAATAATAGTTATAGGTGCCTGAAAACCCGGGATTAATACATACAGTTCTTAAGATTCGCAGAGTCGTTCAGATAGGGGGTCAAAGGAGTGTTAACAGGTTATCATTTGCGGGACCCAGCTAGTTTTAACTTTCTTACTCTACAGAATAGAGATGGCAGTAAGCATAAATTATGGTCCCATTCCAAAGGTTAGAAGTGCCCACCTAAGTTTGAGAAGGCTGTGGGTATGCCGTGATATGCATACTCATATTCGCGAAAAACCTAGACAATCTTTGCTAATCCTGTAACCGATAGAGCAGGTCTCTCCATTTTTTACAAATATCACTAGAGCACCTCCACCGCTTGAGACCGTTAAAAAACGTTCAGTCGGTACGTTGTCCCAATAGTTTCCCTTGTGGCTCATTGAGTACACCATTCGCTGCTGCTTCAATAGCGTTTGGTGGCATGCTGACTACCTCGAGCAGAATGATATAGAAGACCTTTGGGGGTCGTGCGAAAATTGACAGCTATCATCAATGTGTGACTTACCAAAGCTGTTTCCATTTGACGATCTAAGCGCCAACCAAAAATCCGGCGTGAATGGAGATCAATCAGTACTGCTAAGTACAGCCAGGCCTGCAAAGTCCAAACTTGATTTTTAGTACACGGTGCGAAATCCCTTTCAGAAAATTCTCTGCATCCGACAGTTGGTGGTTACTATCTATCGTCAGTGTAAATCGCTTCTTGCATTTTACCGTCAAACCGAGCTTTTCCATTAACTTACGGACTCGATGGCGCCCGATCGCAATGCCTCCCTTACGTAGAGGTTTCATTAACCGACGACTTTCATGGCTCTGTCGAGATTCTGCAAATAAGACCTTCAAGCGATAGCATAGTTGCCATTTTTTAGTGTCAAGCAAGCCATTACTGTGGTGGCACCAATAGTAATACTTACCTGCATTACTCGGCGGAGCCTCCTAGCTGGAAAGCGGCCCTGTTGCTTCTTAATAAAGTTTTACTTTATTTCATTACTTTCGCAAAGAATGCACTGGCCTTTTTTAGGATTTCTTTCTCCATCCGCAACGGCTTGTTTTCGTGTTGTAACCGATCCAATTCTGCGCGCTCGCCGGTATCCAGCCTTACTCCACTCTCTTCCTGCTTCAGCTCTTTTATCCAGCGTCGCAGGTTGCTGGCAGCGGTTCCTACAGCCTCTGCGGCCTTAGAAATCGAATACGCTTGCTCAGAGACAAGGGCTACGGCGTCTTTCTTGAACTCCGGTTTGAATTGCCGGCGCGTACCTTTTGTTGTCATACTTTACCTCGCTTGCTGGTTTTACCATCTTAGCGAAGTGTCCGGAAGGATTAGACCACAACAGTTTTGAGAGTTTTTTGTGTAAGGCAAATTTATTTTTTTTAATGAAAGCAGTTTCATCTTGCTGGTGGCGATTTATACCTCTTGTTAATTTCAAATAAATAACATCGCCTCTGCTAGTAATTTATCTACATTATCTATTGAGATTTCTTTAGGTGGTTTAATCAAGACTCTTAAAGGGTGCTACACTTAATGTTTTAATTGCGGGGCTGCCATATGGTGACTTTAGGATGTTTTTCCAGGATGGTGGTTATTGTGACTTTCTTTGTAATAGCGATAGCGAATTCTGTAGCTGGGGCTGTTAAGGAGGAACAAAATAAGGCCGAAGAGTTAATTCAGAGGCTTGAAAAGAAATATCTTAGTAATGAAGTTCCTGTCATTCTCCAGAAGCTAGAGAAGAATGAGTTGTCAATGTCAGTTGTAAACGCTTTTGTACTGGAACAGCGTCTGATTATTCAATCTGACCTTCGCAATAATGCGCTCTCCTTGCATCGATTCGGTGGTTCTTCAAGTAAGGTGATCAAAAAATTCTTTTATCGTTTAATCGTTAATGAGGTGTCAGCCAGTGAGCAATTACCGGTTCTAATTCAGGCGCTTAATATCTCGGAAAGTCAAATTACTAAGTATCGTCCGCTAGCTGGAGCGCAGGCGTATCCAGCTTATACAGCATGGCTGGCAAATTATGCACAACCTGCAGAGATTGCGGCAGCTCTTTTAATCAACTTTCAAAGTTTTGGTAAAAATGTTGGCCGTATGGCAAAAGCACTTAAACAGTATAAGGGGTTGTCTGACAGTCAGCTGGAGTTCTTAATCAATTTTAGTGCTTTACCTTCTGATTTTAGAGAGCAGGCTATAGCTATAGTGTCGCAAGGCTTAGCCGCAGGAGTGCGTGAGTCGGACATTGAAACTCGCGTAAGGCTTATTCAAGTCTATGAGAGTAATTTTTGGAATGCACTTTCAAGTATTGATAGCCAGTAAATTTTATGATTTAATTTTGGGTGGGTTGATCCTTGCTATTTCTTAACTTATAGTAACAATGTTTGGCGGTTGGTCGATTATTCATATTAAATAAATTATATTACTTTTATAATTGCTTTATCCTCATGTTGCGGTGTTTATAGGCAATTGCATCGTCTTGAAGTGAGTTATTCCAGTAATAATGCCAGTTGATTCAATATGTCCATGTAGAAGTATAATTTCTATCCAGCTCACTTTTGTGGCGCAATAATATCTTTCAGGTCTGTTTCTGAACCTTGTTTATATTTATTCCTATCTTAATGATTGGTATGTATAGAGATAACAAGGATGGTTGAACTATCAAGTTTGGCTTTATTGCTAAGATAGTTTGCTTTGTCATACAACACTTACCCTTGAATGTGATAAAAGTTGAAGTCGGATTTTCCTATTAAAGGAATAAATGGAAATGATGAATCGTGTAATAGCTCAGAGAATTTCTTTAGTCATGCTTTTTGCTATGTGGAGCTTTGAGGTGTTAGCTAAAGAGGTGGCCAGCCCTGTAGGCCGTAATTCAATATCCTTCGAAGAATCACAAAGATTTGGTTGTGTACAACAGTACCCGGTGGCTGATTCTAGAAAGCATGGCTTTAAACTGTCTAAATTCAAGCAGCACCTTTCTACCATTCCATTTGAGGCTGCAGGGGTAGCTGTTTCCACTTTAGCGATTGGTTTAGTGGATTGGGATTGGGGATCTAGTAGTTTTGGTACAACTAGTGAAGGTTTCTTTGAGGATGATACTGCCAATGGTGGTATGGATAAGCTAGGTCATGTCTATGGGAGCTATCTTCTCAGTGAATTCTTTACAGATGCCATACACTGCAAGGCTGATAATGCTGTGGGGGCGGAGGCTAGTGCAGTCACTCTAGCTTGGCTGAGTATGTTATTTGTGGAGTTGGGCGATGGTTACTCTAAGGAGCATGGATTTGCCTGGGAGGACGTTGTTGCCAATACTGCGGGGGTAGGAATCTCTTACCTAAGACGGAATATCCCCGGGCTTAGGGAAAAGCTGGATTTTCGTCTAGAATATCTTCCATCGGGTAATCGCTCTGGCTTTAAGCCACACTCAGATTACTCGGGGCAAAAATATCTACTGGCCTTAAAGTTAAGTGGCTTTGGCTTATCACGGAGAAATCCTCTTAATTATCTGGAGTTACATGGGGGTTACTTTGCTCGGGGTTTCACCTTGAAAGAAAAAGAACGAGACGACCCTTTGCGTAGAGAGCTCTATGTTGGGGTTGGAGTGAATATAGGGGAGCTGCTTTTTGGCAGGCCTGGAGTTAGAGAGAGTACTGGAGGCCGATTTGGGCGAAAGTTTTTTGAATATATTCAGCTTCCTCATACTTATGTTGCTAGTGAGAATGATTAAATCGGATCCGACTTTATAATTACCTACCCAGTAGACTAATACTCCTAATTGACAGGCCCCAGGAAAAGATTCTCCAGGAGCCTGTAAGCACTTAATCTATCCACACCCTTGTATATATTCGTTTTTGCCCGGGTGTGTCGATAAATTCATCGCGATCGTGCAGGATTCTAGTATTATCAATAAAAATCATGTCGCCAGAATTCATATAAAAGCTAACAACGTTTTCTTCATTGTTGAGTTCCCCATCGAGAAAGTCTAGTGCTTGGAGAGCCTCCTTCGTTAGGGGGTTGCCCACTCGTTGGTGACCTTTCTCTATCCAGTAGCGCATATAACGGATAGAAAGTTTGCCATTGGTGTAGCTAAAAATTGGAAAGTAATTGTTAAGAACATTTTGAGTCGCTTTATCACTTCCTGGTGTGACAAGATCTCGAATATAGTTGTCGTAGAGTAGTTCCAGTTTTTGCGGGGTATTTTCCCGAAGATTCTCGTGCACTTGAGCCGCCGATACAACTTTGGATTTACCACCTTCTATTGCTGGAGTTATACAGCAGAGGCCTAGAATATTGGGTTGTATCGCCCGCTGTGAGCTATCTGTATGTACTCCAGTGGCAGCATTGGTTTGAGAAACTGGTATCGCTTCGTCTTTATAACTTCTGCCTGTGTCCAATATTCCGTAAAGTCGACCGTAGGTATCGATAGTCTTCCCCATTGCCAAGCTGATCTTTAGAAATAATAGGTTTAGGATTTTTTGATCAAAACCTTCGACACCCTGGATCCAGGTTGCCCCATTTCCTTCTTGCACCTCGTATTTGATCTGCTGGGCAAGTTGATCGAACTGTGGGGTGGAGACTGAATCTTTCTGCAAGGCTTGAATGGGGTCCTCTTGATTTAAGGCCCACTCTTGCAGGGCCTTTATTTCTGCCTGCCACTGGGTTGGCCAGCTAAACTTCCAGTTGGATTTTGTGGTCATCTCTGCAGCTGTCCAGGCTTGTGCTCGAACAACCTCAGCTGGAGCCATATCAATCATTTGCCTTCACCTTAAATAACACATGCAGTGGATAGCCTTTTAGTGGGCCAAAAAATTTAGGGTCAAATGCCAGATGTTCATCAGTTACAGCTAATTCTTTTACTTCTGGCAGGCTATTAAAGCCCGCTTTTGCCAGGGCTTCAAAATAGTGTGAAAAATTTTTATGAACACAGCGAACAGATACGGGAATACCGTCTCTACGCCAAATTTTACCCTCGAAGGTTTGGTTGATACCATCGAGATAGGTTTTTTTTCCGTGTTCAAAGTAGAAAGGCGGGGTTTCTGCTCGCATGAATGGCAGGCAGGGGTGGGGTACGGTAAAGACAAAGGTACCACCTGGTGCCAGTAAGGCGTGCACTCTGGTCATTACCTGCGTCATTTCTTCGATAGTCAGATAATTGAAAAGGAAAACCGCAATAGCTTTATCGAAGCTGGTTTGTGGAAACTGGTCAAAGGTAACCACATTGCCTTCAGCATAGTTAGCATTAGCCAACTTTAGCTCTGAAGCCATTGTTTGTGCCTGGGTAATCATTTCAGCTGAGGAATCTACGCCAAAGACCGATTTTGCCCCTGTTTCAAGGAGCATGCGTGACACATAACCCTCGCCGCACCCAAAGTCCAGAATATCTTGCCCTTCGATATTTCCAAGAGATTCAAGGACGCGGGGTCTCGCAGTAAAATCACTTAGCAAAACTTTTTCTGATCGTAACCAGTTACTTGCTTGTGCGTTATAAATCGTCTCAGTTGATAGAGGTTGGTTCATCCTGAGCCACTCCTGTTTTTTGGTCGATTGATACTTTATGATTATTCGAATTGTTTTTTTTGTTTTTGTGTGCTCGATCTAGCAGGCCATCCCAGAAGGCCGCTCTCAGGTTTAACGATTTCAAGACGCCGTAGTGCAGGCGCTTTCTCCCCATCTCGGTGTTGGCAAAATCCAAGGCGATCTGGTTTAAGCTCTCTGCGTGATGATCATCGATCAAGGTGTGAACGGAGAAGAAGCAGTAGTCCTCGGGGCTAATTTCAGGTATTTGTTTTAGCCCCTTTTCAATGAAGGGGTAGATTGAACTTACCACGTGTTCTGTGCCCAGGCCCAGAGCGCCTATAGCCTCTTCGGTAGAGCCATAAAGTAGCACTGCTGAGAGCATGTCATACCAGATAGCAGCATCATCTGATACTGGAATTTCTGCGATATCTCTGGTGGCTTTTTCTCTAAACCGGTTGAATAGTTCAGCGTGCGGGATGCCTCGAACCCAGCTCGGATCTATACCATGGGAATGTAATTCCTGAAGTTCATTCTCGGCATAGTAACCGGACTCTTCACTCAGGTTGTCCAGCAGAATATTGCGATGTTTCTGATCGGTGAGTTTGGAGATCACCGCAGTTAATAAATTGACAAAACGAGATGAGTATAAGCTGTATTGCTGAGCGAAATCGGCTACGGCGTAACGGAAATCGGGAAGTGATGCGTTGCTAAATTGTACAAGGTAAGGGTGGTTTATTGCTCTGTGCTTAAGTGCTTCTTGCGATAGTTGCTCTAGCCAGGCCCTGCTTTGATCGTTCATCTTAAGCCTTTAATTCCATGTTTAATCAAGCCGCCAGAAAGCTAAAAGTTTAATGTATTAAGCTTTCAATTTTCTGACATACGTCCGGTGTATGCGAGTGAGCTATTGTTATCGTTTTGGTATTTCAGTATACCGATCGAGTTTTCTTAATCAATAACCTCTTTGTCGATGTGTCTTGTGTTTTGATGAATGTGTGGAATTAGGTTAGGTTGAACTAATACTTAGTGGGTATTTTAATTTTGATTCCTATCTTCTATTTGGATTTGTTCTTCTTGATGTGCTCAGTAATATGAGGTTATGTTTTTGTTGGTGGATTTTTTTTGAAAACATAAGTTGTGCCTATGTCTGGTTTTTGTATGGTGATTGATATAGATCAATTCCCGTAGTAGAGATATAAGCCTGGTCAGTTTAGAGGAGGTCATCGTCCTGCCGCTTCCTTCAGGTAAGCCTTGGGTAGGAGAGGATCAAAACCATGAATTTTTGTGTTTCATGTGCCAGAATTATACTTCCTGGAACTTTCGATGGATGCATGATGGATTTGGAAAAAAATGTGATTGAAGCGATCGAAGATGGTAGAACAATCCTGGCTATAAAATTGCTGCGTGAGTCTCGAGCGATTGATCTAAAAGAAGCTAAAGGGATAGTCGACTCTTATATGCAGGAGAGGGATATTCAACCCTCACCATCAGAAATGCCTGGTCGCGTAGGGTTGATAGGAGTATTACTTCTATTGGCAATAACGGGATATCTGGCGTTCGGCCTGGGCTCCAATTAGGGGGAGTGAGCCGAAAATTTCTATTCCTTTGGCAAAGACCTTATATATGTTGGTTAATTCAATATAGCAGCCTCAGACTGGGTGCTATTCTTTATCTAGCAGGCTCACCATAGTCAGTTATTAGTTTGTTCATGTCCCTTTCACTAAGTTCGAGAGCTTCCCTGAATTCTTATTAACGATATATGTAAAGTCGCTGGCATCGCCTGATGTTTATGGGGTGAAGAATGGCCGCAACATTGATTGACTCAGTAGTCTTTAGTGAAATGTTCAGCACCAATGCCATGAGTGAGATTTTCTCAGACAGGCAGAGAATACAGTACTACCTGGATGTGGAAGCTGCACTGGCCAGGGTTCAGGCACAGTTGAGTATTATCCCTCAGGAGGCAGCCGATGAAATTTGTCGGCACTGCCATGCTGTGGAAATCGATTTTGCGCGGTTGAAATCTCAAACAGAGCTGATTGGCTACCCGGTTCTTGGGGTTGTTCAACAGCTAGTTGCGCTTTGTAGCGGGGGAGCGGGGCAGTGGTGCCATTGGGGGACCACTACCCAGGATATTACCGATACCGCAACAGTGCTGCAGATTCGCGCGGCCCTGGGGTTAGTGGAAACAGAGGTAGACGCCATTGTCGATGCCCTGGCGAACTTGGCAAAGGATTACCGGGATACGCCAATGGTAGCTCGCAGTAACCTTCAGCAGGCCGTGCCAATCACCTTTGGCTATAAGGCGGCTGTATGGTTGGCTGGTTTCCACCGACATCAACAGCGCCTGCAAGAAATCAAGAAACGTGTGCTGGTTGGTGAATTTGGCGGTGCAGCCGGTAATCTGGCGTCCCTGGGTGACCGGGGGTTAGCGGTACAGTCTGGCATTATGGAGGCGCTCAAACTCGGCACACCTATTATCGCTTGGCATACCATGCGTGACAGAATTACGGAAGTCGCCTGCCTGTTGGGTTTGATTACAGGTACTTTGGGAAAGATTGCCCTGGATATCAAACTAATGGCTCAAACGGAGGTTGGCGAGGTCACTGAACCCTTTACCGCAGGGCGAGGTGCTTCCAGTACCATGCCGCAAAAACACAATCCGGTTTCTTCTGTGTACATCAGTGGCATGGTTCCGATTATACGGCAGCAGGTGGCAGCTTTACTCAATGCAATGGAAGAAGATCATGAGCGGGCAACGGGAACCTGGGAGATTGAATGGGTGGTTCTTCCGGAAATTTTTTGCCTCTCGGCCGCTGCTCTGGCACAGGCGAGGTTTGCTTTGAGTGGTCTCAATGTACACCCTGAAAATATGTTGCGTAATTTAAAGCTGACAGGAGGCCTAGTTTCTTCCGAAGCGGTGATGATGGCACTTGGCCCAAAAATTGGCCGTGAAAAAGCCCACGATCTTGTATACAGGATTTGTAGTGAGGCCATTGAAACGGGGCGTCCATTTGCTGAGTTGCTTAAAGAAAATACCGAGGTGGCGTCCAAGATTAGTGATGACGAAGTAGATAAGCTTCTCGACCCAAAGAATTATCTCGGTCTTTGCGGTGAAATGGTAGATCGGACGCTTGCTAAACAAGAAAGATAATGCATAGATTGCCAACATAAGGTTGAATTGATAGTCACTCTTTCTGCGATAGATGAAAAATTCAACGTTGAAATTTTTTCAAATTTCCCCTGTCCGATTCCGGTAAATCTCTGGATATATATCTAAACAACTGCGGAACTTGATGCAGGGCCCATACGAAGGCCCGTCACCGCATAGCTTAGTAAGTATATTTCTTGGGGGAATTTATGGTCGCCGTTATCAGCGGAGAAGCACTGGGTCTGTTTAATAGCATAAAGACAGGCGTGGGCTCGGCGAACCTTGGGCAGGGACGTGAATCCATCTATGTGAATGCGTCCACCGGCAACCTGGTGTTGCGCCAACA
>NZ_CANMKV010000028.1 GCF_947498635.1 uncultured Microbulbifer sp.
GGTTATGCATTTTCTAAAATGCCTCTTATAATTTAAAAGTGGCACCACTCCCGCGCAGCGGGTTTGTACAACATTTATATAGTGGTCATCATGACTACTATTATCCTGATAACTATCCTGGAAGCAATTATACGTCAGCTTCCTCAAAACTTAGTTAAATCAATTGGTTACATAAACTTGGTACGTATGTCACATTTGGGATAGTGGTCATCGTTACGACTATCCCAATATTTTCTTGAAGTTCTATTATGTTGAATTTAATCATCTTTTTTCTTCAACTTCGTCAGATTCAGAAATAACAGTCACGGTGTACAAAAACTCTAGGCCAATTTGGTCACAAACGTGACAGGGGCTGATTTCTTCGGGTAGAGCTGAAACCGTTAGCTTTAAGCGGAATAGGGTCGTCTGGAAAATAGAGAGCAGATAATTTTGAGGGCCGGACTTAACTAGTAGCCAACCCACTTATAGCGCTTGAATCTCGTAGACTTTATGGGGGTAGGGTTGTAGTTACTCCAGCTACCAGGGGCTGAGAATGATCAAGTTAAAGTGATATTGGCTCAAGCCCTGCACAGCTATGTTTAAAGGGGCTCTCCCCTTTCCGTTTCATGGGTTTATCGTAACCAGTGGGCTGTCGTTTAAATTTAAGTGTGTTGTTTTTCTGAACACTAAATCTCTTCACTTGACGCTAAGTTCAAATTTCTGCAGGGAAAGCCACTACGCCCCCCTGAAGGGGGATGTGTGCGTTAGTACCATTTCTTTACCCTGCTACAGGTCATACCCCAGAGAGGGTGGTCCTTTGTTCCGGAGTCACTGGGTTAGAAGCGCGCATTCGGATTAGATATAACAACAATAACTAGGTTTATAGATCTCTCTGGTCGCCTTTCTCTGGCAGTCATTTGCACTCACTAATACAAGGCATCCGCTTGATTAGGGGGAGCTGCTGAGCTGTTGCTGTGGGTGAATAGCGACTTGAATCTGAAGTTAATTGTTGTGGTATTGGCTTCTTTTATTTCCTGTATTGAAGCTTTTCTGACCTTTAGGGGTGCTGTTTCTAAATTAGCGATTCTGGTGCTCAGATTCGGGAAATCTTAATCCTCGATCAACGGCTTGTGTGCTTGCGGGTTAAGAGGCCTGATACTTAAACAATAACAGCGAAAAGATGACTAAGAGAAAGCAATAATGAACAACCCCTTTCCCCTAAAAAGGCTATTGGCCAGTACTGGCCTTGTGCTTGGTACACTATCTAGTGCCAACGTTAATGCCGGTACCGCTTTTGTCCATTTATTTGAGTGGAGCTGGAATGATATTGCCAGCGAGTGTGAGAACTTTCTCGGCCCCAAGGGCTTCGATGCGGTGCAAATATCACCACCCAATGAACATATCAGCCACTCCACCTGGTGGGCTCGCTATCAGCCAGTGACCTATACGAACCTTACCAGCCGCAGTGGCACCGAGCAGGAACTGCAAAGCATGATCAACCGTTGCCACGCAGCGGGTGTGAAAGTTTATGCCGATGCGGTGATTAACCACACAGCGGCCTGGAATGGTGGCGGCACCGGTTGGGGAGGTACCCAGTGGACATTACTGGACCATCCGGAGTTTTCTTCTAACGATTATCACTCCGATTGCACCATCAATAACTACAATGATGCCAATCATGTGTGGAGTTGTCGTTTGAGTGGTTTACCGGATTTGGATACCGGTTCCGGCTATGTGCAAGGGAAACTAGCCGGTTACCTGAATAAATTAAAAGGCATGGGAATTGATGGTTTCCGTATTGATGCGGTCAAGCATATGTCCCCCGGCGATTTGCAGGCCATTGTGAATCAAGCTGGCAATCCCTGGGTTTTCTCTGAGGTTATTGGCGCTGCCGGCGAGGCTTCGGAAATTCAGCCATACAATTATACCTTCCTAGGCCGTGTCACCGAATTCAAGTATGGCACCGATGTGGCTAGTAACTTTAATGGTCAGATTAAAAATCTTGCCACTATTGGTGAGAGCTGGGGGCTGCTCTCCTCTGGCGATGCTGTGCATTTTATCGATAATCACGACCGCGAGCGGGGCCACGGCGGTGGTGGGAATCTAACCTATCACGAAGGGGCCAAATACAATCTGGCCAATGTTTTTATGCTGGCACATCCTTATGGCTATCCCAAGGTAATGTCGGGATATGATTTTTCCGATACCGATATGGGTCCTCCCAGTAATGGTCCCAATAATTGCCAGAACAGTGAGTGGGTCTGTCAACATCGCTGGGGTAATATTGCCAATATGGTGGGCTTCCGTAACTATACCCACGGCACTTCTATGGATAACTGGTGGGACAATGGCAATAACCAGATTGCCTTTGGTCGTGGGAATAAAGGCTTTGTGGTGATCAATAATGAGAGTGACCCCATAAGCCAAATGCTCTACACCGGCTTGCCCGCGGGCGACTACTGCAATGTACTGGCTGGCGATAATGAGTGCGGTGGCGATGTGATTAGCGTAGAGAGCAACGGTTACGCGACCTTTAATGTGCCTGCCAACTCTGCTGCGGCGATCCATGGTGGACAGTTGGCGACACCCTGTAACGATTGCACTGCCCCTGGCTTCCCCAGCCTTTACTTCCGCGGTACTGCCAATAATTGGGCTACTCAGGCGATGACTCGGATAGACGATAATATTTGGCGTACTACGGTGATGTTTGATGGGAGCCATAATCAGCGGTTCAAGTTTGATGTGGGTACTGACTGGAGCGAGAACTACGGGGACAATAACGCCGACGGCATTCTTGAGTCGGGTGGTAACGATATTTACACCAATGTGGTTGGTACTTATATCGTTGAGGTGAACGATAAAACACTCAGCTATACCCTGACCTGCGCAGACTGCGGCGGCCACGCTGCCAATTTTGCCTCATTGTATTTCCGTGGGACACCGAACCATTGGGGCACCGTGCCCATGCAACTGGTATCGGATAATGTTTGGGAAGTTCAGGTCAATTTTGATGGCCAATCCCAACAGCGTTTTAAATTTGATGTTACCGGCGATTGGAGTGAGAACTATGGTGATAACAATGCCGATGATCATCTTGAGCAGGGTGGTTCTGATATTTACACTTCTGTTGTAGGCAGCTACACAGTGCAGGTGAATGATCAGACGATGACGTATCGTTTAATCGCCCAGTAGATAATTAACTGATGTTGAAACAGAAAACCTGGTTGTAAGCCGGGTTTTCTGTATTAGATAGTTACATTCGATGGTCAATGTTCAAGCCTGAAGAGGTGACTCTCAAAGGGAAGCAGGTTGAGTTTTATTCGCCCCAGGCCATTGTGGATAATCAGTTGCTGCTCTGCGCCTCCGATCTGCCCCTTCAATCGATAGCTACCGTCTTTTAGTGCCCACTGCTTAAGTAACTCACTGGGGATAAATAATTCGAACTCGGTGTTCTCTTGATCAAAATTTGCAACGACTAAGAGTTTTTCCGTTTTATCCCAGCGCGCAAAAGCAAATTTTTTTTCCCCATAGCCTGTACCTTGCTTGCGGTTGTAGCTATGCAAGTCCAGATACTCGCCACGCAGGGCCGGGCTCTGTTTGGAGAAGTTGAGCAGACGCTGGTAGAAGCGGCGTAACTCCTTTTCATTTTCTGTTAGCAGAGCGGTGTCAAAAGTGCCCCCATTGTTCCAGCGGCGCACGCTGGGTACTGACCAGTAGTCGAAAATGGTGGTGCGGCTGGCTTTACCAAATCCGGCATTTTCTTTGGCGGGTTCTCCTAACGCCTGGCCAAAGTACACCAGCGTAGGGGCTGGAGAGAGTGCGGCAGACACCAGCATTGCGGGTTTGCCCGCTTCGGGGTTGCCGGCAAATTGTGGGCTGGCAATACGCTGTTCGTCGTGGTTTTCCATAAAGCGCAGCATATGAGAGGAAATATCTACCAGGCTCGCCTGTACCTCTGCGATTTTATCTGTACTGCCCTTGTTCTCTATGACCGCGCGAATCGCATCGTAGGTGCCGACTTTATCGTAGAGGTAATCCATTTTCCCCAGACGCAGGTAATCACGGTAGCGCTCCGGGGTATAGATTTCGGCGAGTAGCAGCGTGTCGGGATTACGTATTTTGATCGAGGAGTTCAAATAACTCCAAAATTCCACGGGGACCATGCCGGCCATATCGTAGCGGAATCCATCTACGCCAAAATCCAGCCAGTAGTGGGCAATATCGCGGAATTTTTTCCAGGTATTCGGTACTTCCTTGTTCGCCCAAAATTGGGCGTGGGCGCGGTAGTCAAGCTCAGCATATTCCTGGGGTAATTCGGAAAAATGATTACTGCCGTCGGGGCGAACGCCAAAATTAATTTTTACCGTCTCATACCAGTCGTGCATGGCCGGTTGAGCGCTGCGTGCACCATTACCGGTCCATTTGGCTGGGCTCTCGGTAAACTGCCCATCGACAAGATCGTTGGCTTCGCCATTAAGAGGTTGGTAGCCTTTCTCCGTAACGGGCACGCGAAAGTCTTCACCCACTGCATAGTAAAAATTGTTGTTGCGGGCGTAGGTGACCAGGGTATTGTCCTCGGCCCCAAAATCCTGCACGCCTTGGGGTTTGTGCAGGGAGTGATAGGCGCGGGCTACATGGTTAGGCACTATATCAATAATTACTTTCAGGCCGGCCTCGTGGCTGCGGGCCACTAGTGCCCGGAACTCCTGCAAGCGCTCTGCGGGATTATCGGCCAGGTCCGGGTTTACGCTGTAGTAATCCTTGATGGCGTAGGGGGAACCGGCGCGGCCCTTGACCACGTCTGGGTCGTCGTGACTGATTCCATATTCGGTATAGTCGCCAACGAGTGCGTGGTGCAGGGCGCCAGTAAACCAGATATGGGTGGCGCCCAGGGCATGAATTTCACTCAGTGCTTTTGGGGTAAAGTCGGAGAACTTACCCACACCATTTTCTTCGAGTGTGCCCCAGGGTTTGTTCGTGCTATTAGTGTTGCCAAACAGACGCGGTAACACCTGGTAGATAACCGCTTTTTCTCCGGCGGTTTCTTGATAGGGTGTTATCTCTTTTGGATTTTTTTCCTGTCCGCAGCCCCCAGCGCTAAATAGAGCAGCGCTCAATAGGGAAGCCGAAAAGAGTTTGGCAATAAACAGGGAATGTAACTTCTTCATGGTTTCCTGGTAACTTTAAATTTCTTAGTCAGTGACAAGCAGGCTGCTGGATTATGGATTTGTGAGCAATAAATCCAGCGGCTCTTTAGACCAGTTAAATTTCACTAGCAGTTGTTGCTTGCGCTCGTGGTACCAGGCCCCACGGTTAGCCTGAGTAAAGTCTTTTTCACTGTCGAAAATAGGCAGGGGTTCGCCGGTAATATCCAGTTGCGATGGTTCCTGCTGCCAGTTGTGAATTTTCAAAGTGACCCTGCGGGATTCCGGCATACCAGTATAACCCTCGCCTTCACGTCTAAAGGTAAAGGTTAAACCCCGCTGTTTGTTTTCAGCGAAAAAATGCAGCTTCTCGTATTGACCTTTTTTAAAGGCCTGCGCGGTAGCACCATCATCCTCATACACATAGCGCTCGGACTTTGCTGCTGATGGGTGGGCATAGTAGTCCAGGGTCAGGTTTTTACTGGAGTAATCACGGCTGCTGTGGATATCGTCAATGGTGGGAATAATGGCGCCGGCCCGCACCAGTACAGGAATGGTTTTCAGGTCAACTTCTACCAGGGTCTGGTCGCCAGAATGTTGTTCATCAGTCCAGTAATCGAACCAGATACCGCCGGGTAGTTTTATCGCGACTTCATTCAGATCTTCCTCTACTACTGGTGCGACGAGGAAATCCATACCCCACAAGTAGGCATCCTTGTAGTCCAGTAGGGACAGGTCACTTTCGTTTTCAAAAAAAAGCGGACGCATCAGCGGCAGGCCGGTCTGGCTGTTTTCGAAGGCGAGGGTGTAGTTGTAGGGCAGCAGGCGATAGCGCAGCTTGACATATTCGCGCAGGATATCGCGGGTGCGGCGATCGTGGAAAACCGGCTCGGAGGCAATATGCTCCTGGGCGTGAGGGCGGTAAACCGGTTGGAATACGCCGTATTGCAACCAGCGAATATAGAGCTCGCGATTGAATTCCTCACCGCCGGCAAAGCCACCGAGGTCTGAATGGGTATAGCCAAAGCCGAGCAGACCCATACTCAGAGCCAGTTCCACCTGAGGTTGCAGACCGCCCCATTCGCGTGCTACGTCGCCGGTCCAGGGGATCATGCCGTAGCGCTGGGAGCCGGCAAAACCGGCGCGCATCATAATAAAGGGGCGGCGCTCCGGTTGTTTTGCGGTTTGGCGTTCGTGCAGTAATTGCGCCCAGGCGTGGCCGAAGGCGTTGTGGATTTCATCGGCCATGCCGATTGCGTGAACGGTATCAGAGGGGTGAACTTCCGGTTCACCCAAATCGCCCCACCAGCCGGCTACTCCCTGTTCCAATAACCCGTCGTAAATATTCCAGAACCAGTCGCGCCCGTCTTCGGAGAAGACATCGATCAGGCCGGTATTGCCAAAATAAAAATCAAAACGCTTCGGTTCTCCGGCCAGGTTTTTGGCCAGGGCATTATTTACTACGGCTTCCTGCCAGCGTTCGGAGGTGGAGAGGACAAAAGGCTCGGTCACCAGGATAGTGTTGATACCACGGGCTTTCAGGTCGGCCATCATCTTCTCTGGCTCGGGGAAGGCTTCTCTATCCCAGGCCAGGTTGCCCATATGGCCTTTGATATCTGGGCCGAACCAGTAGAGGTCTAACACTAGGGCATCGAGGGGGAAGTCTTCTTCAGTAAACTTGTCCACCGTCGCGCGCACTTCGGCCTCACTGTGGTAGCCAAAGCGGGAGGCAAAGTTACCCAGGGCCCAGCGTGGGGGTAGGGGCTGCTTGCCGGTGGTGGTCACATAGTTTTCCAGCAGCTGTGGATAAGTCTCGCCGGCCACCACGATATAGGCGGTGCGCCCGGCCACAGCTTCAAACTGCAGTATGTCCTCTTCACTGGCGCCCAGGTCCAGAGTGCCGGTGGCAGAGTTGTCGAACAGTAGAATGTATTTGTTGCTGGACAATATGGCCGGCAGGGAGAAATACATTTGGTTGGATTCGGTGGTGTAGCCGTAATGAGCGCGGTTATAGAGCGGTAGGCGTTGACCGCGGCGATCCATACCCAGTATCCGCTCGCCACCGCCCAGCAGTTTTTCCTCGGGCGACAGGGCAAAGCGGAAGCCGCGCATCGTTTCGGTGGCGAAGAAGCCGCTCTCCTCGCTCAGGATTTGCTCTGCTCCGCGCAGGTATTCAATGCGGAAGGGGGACTTGTGGATGACAGCACTGAGTGAACCGGTAGTGTAAACCAGCTTATCCCCCTGCTGTTCGAGCTTGGCCTTTGTCTGCTGGGTATTCTGCGGCGCTAGGGCAAAGGAGGGCAATTGCTTCAGGCCTTTGCGACGATAGAGTACCGATAGTGCTGAGGGGCCTACCGGGGTGATAGTGACCTCGCCTTCACTCGTCTGTACAGTTAGTGAGTCTTCGCTCATCGTGTGGTCGCGGTATGTGCGTTGTTCTGAGGCCTGGGCTTGCGTGCTCAGGCAGAGCATGGTGGCAAGGCACAGCAGACGCAGGAGTGGGAATTTTAGGATCATCGCGCAGGACTTCAGTTGCTTGTTTGGGCTTGATGGTTTTGCGGTGGCCCGGCGCGAACGCATGGGCCTGAGTTTATCCTAAAGGGCTGGTTCTGACCCGCATCCCCCCCGTTGGGGGAGGATGTGGGCTGTGGTGGGCGTGTCAGAATGGCAGAATAAGCATAACGAGAGATGCGGTGACCTTATGAGCCAATTAGAGACCAGTACTGTTCAGCAGCCGCGTCTGCCTTTCTGGCAGGTGTGGAATGTCAGTCTTGGCTTTCTCGGCGTGCAGTTCGGCTTTTCCCTGCAAAACGCCAATGCCAGCCGGATCTTGTCCGACTTGGGCGCGGATCTTCACTCCCTCTCCCTGTTTTGGATTGTGGCACCACTGATGGGATTGATCGTGCAGCCTATCGTCGGTTCTGCTTCGGATCGCACCTGGAGCCGTTTCGGCCGCCGCAACCCCTTTATCCTTTTCGGTGCTATCGCTGCAGCCCTGGGCATGGCGTTTATGCCCAACGCCGGGATTGTTGTGGCAATCGTGGCACCTATTATTTTTGGCGGTGTGATGTTGGCGCTGATGGATGCCGCTTTTAATGTCACCATGCAGCCATTTCGCGCGCTGGTGTCCGATATGGTGCCCTCTGAGCAACGTACTTTGGGTTACTCGGTTCAGTCCCTACTGATTAATATCGGCGCCATCTTCGGTTCGATGCTGCCGTTTATCCTTACCAATGTGATTGGTCTGGAGAATACCTCCCGCGCCGGTGAGGTGGCGCCCTCGGTGATTTGGGCCTTTTACATTGGTGCGACGGTACTGTTGGGCAGCGTGCTGTGGACTGTTATGCGCACCAAAGAGTATCCGCCGGAGCAGTACAATGCCTACAAGGGGATTGATACACAGAAACAGCAACAGGAGCGTGAGCGAAAGGGCTCTCTGTTGCAGCGCCTGACTGGTTTTTTCCGTTTGATGCTGAATATGCCGCGGACCATGCGCCAGTTGGCCCTGGTGCAATTCTTCTCCTGGTTCGCTCTGTTTATTATGTGGGTTTACACCACTCCTGCTATCACCCAGCACGTCTGGGGGGTGGAGGCCAAGTGGTTTGACCCTGCGTATCTGGACAGTATCGGTGAGATTCCCGCGCATATTGCTGCGGCTAAAGGTGCCGCTGGTGACTGGGTGGGTATTATCTTTGCGGCCTACTCACTGTTCGCTGCGATTTTTTCCATTGCCCTGGCGCGCTTGGCCCAGGTGATAGGGCGCAAGCTGATCTATGCCCTGTCGCTGGCACTGGGCGGTTTGGGGTATATCAGTTTCCTGCTGTTCCAGGGGGGCGAGCCTACCCAGGTGAACTTGTTGATTACTGAGGTCTCCGTACCCAGCGGTGCCCTGGGTCTGCTGTTGCCAATGGTGGGAGTGGGTATTGCCTGGGCTGCAATTCTGGCGATGCCCTACGCGATTCTGTCCGACGCATTACCGGCGGATAAGACCGGGGTGTATATGGGTATCTTTAACTTCACCATTGCTGCGCCACAGATAATTTCTGCGCTGTTAGCAGGGTTGATCCTGAAGTCCGTTTTCGATAATCAGGCAATTTATATTATTGTACTGGCCGGAGTGAGCATGCTGCTTGGGGCGTTTTCGGTGTTTTTTGTCCGAGAGAGTGCTGAGGCAGAACCCGAGTTAGAGACCGGCACGGTGTTCTGAAAGTAAAACCGGCACCCAGCGTATAAAGCCCCTCTGATAGGGGCTTTTTTATTGCTGCTTATGCTCTTTGAATATTGACCGGCCCTCTAAGAAGTTCGCGCGCTTTGACAGCCCGGTATCCGCCTACCTAGACTGGCGGTCTCTCACAGTGAAAACCAATGCTTATGTCTTTTTTCGATGCCATTGATCGGGCCCTGCAGGCCTTTGCCAGTTTTGTCTGGGGGCCGCCCCTGTTAGTACTGCTGGTTGGCGGGGGCCTGGCGCTGTTGATTTATTCCCGCGGTCGTCCATATCGCCACCTCGGTCATAGTATTGGCTTGTTGAGCGGTCGCTATGATGACCCGAATGATCCGGGCCAGGTCAACCACAGTCAGGCGCTCTCTACCGCGCTCTCCGGCACACTGGGCTTGGGGAATATCGCCGGTGTGGCCATCGCCATTACCGCCGGTGGTCCCGGAGCGATTTTCTGGATGTGGGTCACGGCTCTGGTGGGGGTGGCTACCAAGTTTTATACCGCGACTCTGGCGGTGATGTACCGCGGTCACGATGCCAATGGGGAGCTGCAGGGCGGCCCCATGTATGTGATTCGTGAGGGCTTGGGGAAACGCTGGATGCCGTTGGCGGTGCTGTTTGCGGTAGCGGGGCTCTGTGGCATGTTGCCGGTGTTCCAGTCTAATCAGACAACCCAGCTACTGCGTGAATCTTTTGCCGAGCCTCTGGGCTGGGTGGCTCCGGGCGGCTCATTGGTGTTTGATTTTGCCATTGGCTTATTGATCGCAATCGCCTCCGCGTATGTGATTGCCGGGCGCATCCAGCGCATCGGTAAATTCTCCGCGCGTATAGTGCCGGGAATGGTGTTGTTCTACCTGGTTATGACTTTGATCGTGATAGGCAGTTTTTGGGAGCAGGTACCCGCGGCATTTATGCTGATTTTTACCGATGCGTTCAGTGGACAGGCTATTGCCGGGGGCGCCCTGGGCACAGTGATCACCATTGGCGTGAGCCGGGGTGCATTTTCCAATGAAGCGGGGATTGGTACCGAGTCATTGGCGCACGGTGCGGCGAAAACCCGCGAGCCGGTGCGTGAAGGGGTGGTCGCTATGCTGGGACCCATCGTCGATACCCTATTGATCTGCACCTGTACTGCCCTGGTGATATTACTCACTGGGGCCTGGCAACAGGGTGAGGGCGTGGCAGGAGTGACTTTGACTGCGCAGGCATTTTCTCAGGTGTTCGGTTCAATGGGGCCTATTCTGCTGCTGATTATGGTTTTCCCCCTGGCTTTTAGCACTATCGTTACCTGCTGGTACTACGGCATGAAGTGCTATGTATTTCTTTTCGGTGGCCGCTGGCAGGGGCTGTATACCGGAATTTATATGGTGCTGATTGTGTTGGGTGCAGTGGCCTCTCTGAATGCGGTAAACAGCATCATAATTGGTATGTACGCGGTGATGGCTGTGCCCACCATGATTTCCACTTTACTCCTGGCAAGATACGTTAACCGCGCGGCCCACGATTATTTTACCCGTATGGATATTGCTTCGCGGAATAGGGTTGAGACCTCATAATAAATAAGAAAGGCGGACTGAAAAGTCCGCCTTTCTTTCCGTCACCCCAGTATTCATTAAGGCACCACAGATACCCGCGTTCCGACTCTGGCATGACGATAAAAGACCTTCGCCATATGCCAGGGAATACGGATACAGCCATGAGAGGCTGGGTAGCCGGGCACATAACCGGCGTGCATGGTGACTGGGCCATTAATTCGCATCATATAATCCATGGACGCTCCGCGGAATCGAGACCCCGCAGGCTTGCGGTGGCGGCGTACATCCACATTACTGCGCAGCACATAACCGCGACGGCTCACATAATGACCGTACAGGTTTGAGCGATGGCTGTATTTCTTCTCGGAAATACGGAAATTTCCTGTCGGAGTGCGATGCCCGGCTTTACCGGTAGAAACCGGGGACATACCGGCCAGGCGTCCACCTTTATAGAAGTAGGCCATTTGGTCGCTGAGGTCGATCACTATGCGAGGTGTTCCCTGCACGTGAGCTTTAAACCACATATGTCGACCATACCGAGGTTGTTCCCTTTGGTACCTGCCGTATCGTGAACTCGCCCTTTGATTTCTGCTGTATCTCGAATGTCCCCTGTATTCCCTGTTGTATCTGGAATGTCTGTCATATTGCCCTCCATGGTTCTGTTGAGCGACGTATAGTGGGCCTTGACGGGAGTTGGGGTTGGAGTAATCCACTGCGAAGGCTAATGGAGCAAGGATTGCTGAACCCACTACCATTACTGCAGCGGCGAAAGAAGCCTTTTTGCGCGTATTCCCGTGTCCTAATGGCAGGGATGGTTTCTGTTGTATGGATATAGTTTGATGATTTTGCAGCGAAGGTCGGCTATGCATTACACACCTCTCTAGTGCCAGTGGTCCGTGTAAACAACCGTGAGTTTTGATTTCAACCTTTGCCTGCCGGGTGTAACAATCCTTGTGCACCGAATAAAAGAGGGCACAACGCAGGTTGGATATTTCCCCAAAGCAGATTGCCGTATACTCGGCCTCGGCTGCGGGAAGCGTTAGCAGAGGTTTTCACCAATGCGGGTCCATGGGATGGTAAGGTCGCTGGTGTAGGCCGGTCACATCAAAAAGGAATAAGTGATTTATTGGTTATTAATTTAAAAGCCATCAGGGTAGTTGCTGGTAGGTTGGTAATCTGGTGGTTAGTACCAGCCAGGTTTCCAAATGGAACAATCCGAATAATTCGCCCAGTCTGATGCCTATGCAGCCGATGCCTATCAGCGGAAGTAACCAAGTTAAATCTGCAACCGAAGCCTGTATATATGCGGAGGTCAGAGAATCGTATTTCAGTGCCTGAACTTACAGAAGAACTTTATGTAGTGAAATAGGGAAACTCCATAACAGGGATTAAATGGGCCACCAGGAAATAGTCAATTGCAAGCTTAGGGCCATACCCTTTTAGTTTTTTTACCCAATGAATAAGTAGATATGAAGGATTATTTCGATAAAGGCAGGAAGAGCCTGGTTGAGCTTTCCCGCAAAGTACCCACAGATATCACCAGTAGGTTAAACGTTTTTCAAGAGGTGGTAGCTGGACTGCCGATATTTTCGTCGGCAGAGCGCAGTAATCAATTTGTGCAAAGCTATGATGAAAGACACTATTTTGTTATTCCCTAAAAACTCTCAAAGGTTGGTTTTACTCTTCATACCATGCGAGTCTTACCCGACGATGCCCCCGAGATGAATGACCTGCCCAAGCGCAGAGTTTTTCATTTTCCCAATACGCATTATGAGGACAGTTTGCGTAAGTTTATGGTGGAGAGTGCGGTAGAGTTATCCTTGGAAAGCAATAACTCCAATAAGAGCTCCCTGGAAAGGCTTGCGGATGATATCGATAATCTCGATAGAAAACTCACCCTTGGCATGTTGCTGGTTGGGGGGGTAGCTGCGGTATTTAATCCCCTCATCGGCGCCGGCCTGGTAGCCAAGGCGGTACTGCCCGGTGTGAGTGGCCTGGTCAATAAGTTCGGCTTGCGCCCAGCCGGAGAAAAATTATCGGAGCTGCAGAGCAAGAAAATGCTTCGTCAGGCGGAGGAGGATGTAGCGAGACAATTCTCAGAGGCCAATACCCTGAAAGTGACCAACCCGATTCTCCAGGAGTTGGAGCTAGCACTGAGAACTACTGAAACTCAGCACGACCCATTGACCGATCCCAATTTGGCCGATGGCTCAATTCCTGAGTTGGATAGTGAACGCTGGCGCGAGCTGACTGAGCGGGCAGTTTACCATGTCTATAAGGATGTTTATCTGGATAAGAAACTGGCCAAGAGGGCTCAGTTGGGGCCGGAGGATTTGCGTTGGTTTGAGGTTCTGTTTACGGGAGCTAAGTAGCTTTACCGTGATTTTTTAGAGGAAAAATTCAGCAGCCGGATTGGCTGCTGAGAAAAATTATACAACGGATTTCTTTAGAAGTTGTATGTCAGTGCCAGGGAGGAAAGACTGGGCTTTCTGTCATCCATTTCGAAAATAGTGTGCTCCAGGCTGAGACTCCAGTTGTTGTAGTTCCAGCCAGCGGAAACACCGTAGTAGAGGTCGGTGCCATCAGTGGTCTCATTATTAGAGAAATCTCCCTGATAATATAAATCATCTGCCACTTGGTCGAACTCATCATTCCATTCAAAGCGTTCACTGAAGCTTCCACTTTGCTTTAATTCGGCATCCCATACTTGATATCCAGCACGTAGACCGGCATAAAAAGTTTTACTGGTGTCGGTGGAGAGGAATACGCCTAACATTTTAGTTTGGGCGTCAATGGTGGCCTTGTAACTAGAGTCGAAATAGTAAGTTCCGTAGCTATCAGGGATGAAGACATTTTGACTGTCTTTTGCTTCTGCCTCGCCCAGATCAGCATAACCGCCCTCAACCGCAAAAAAATTGTTTAGGCGGTATCCCAGTGTGAAAGACCAGCCGTTAGGATCGGAGAGTTTTGTCCCAAACGTGTCTCGTGCTTCTTGCGCGGAGATATCTGTATCTACCTTTCCATAGGAGGATTTTAGATAGAAGCTATTTTCCATTGCCGTAGTGTTGGATGCTGAGAAAGCGATAGCGGAGGCCAGAATAAATCTTTTCAAAGGATATCCTTAAATCATTGTAAAAATGCCACATAATGGGCTTAAATTTGAGAGGGCCAGGGGGGAGCTAGTACCCGCAGAGTGAGGCTTGCCTCAGTCATTTCTTTTAAAAACTGGTATTTATGTACCAGCTCTCAATTTTGGCGGATTTTCCAACATTCAAAGATCTTAGTCAATAACTATCCATTACAGTTTATTGCAAGATATTGAGAAAATTTGTGTCTCCTAAACCACACTGGTATCGCGCCATTTAACAATGCTGTTCGAAATCTTCAGTGAGGATTGCAATGAATAAATTTAGCCATTTGGCTGTTCTTGAAATATTTTTCTTCCTGTTTTTTGTGGTGGGGAGTGTGATGACCTATGGCCAGGAAGGTATTACTGTTCAGTTAACACTCAATACCCATCCTGAAAATACTTTAATGGTTAACGCCAGCGTAATTACTTCTGATAATGCAAGGGTGGCTATCAGATTTAAATCTACGAATACCGACCAGCAGCGTACGGGCTACAGTGAGCTTGCAACAGATCACGAAATGACGGTCGTAGGCTTGCGGGCCGATACGACTTACCGATTTACCGCAGTCGCTCTTCTGGAGACTGGTGAAAGGGTACGCAGTGAGGTGGTGGAATTTAAAACGGGGCCGCAACCCACGGGCGTGCCGAGAGTAGAGCTTCTAAATCAAACGGCAAGCAGTGAGGGCGGGATTACTATTTTTGCACCATCTGCAGATCGGGATAGCACCTTCTACGGGTTCGATGAGGCGGGGGAGCTTGTCTGGTATCTACATGGAAATGTGCCATTGTCAGGTGCGCCGGTAGCGAGAAATTTACACGATGGGCGCCTGCTCTTGTTGCTTGATGGGGAAGCGAGAATTATCTCTTATACAGGAGAGATACTGTCCACTTTCGCTTTACCCGCTTATCACCACGATGTGCAGCTTCTTGAAAACGGAAACTTACTGGTCTTAATCAATGAGACGGGATTCTTCGCTGGAAACTTTCTGCAGGGCGATGCGATTATAGAAATTGACACAAGTGGAAATACGGTTTGGGAATGGTCCGCATTTGACCACATGGATACAGATCGTTTTCCTGGTGCGTTGGCTAACAGGATTTTGTCTAACGGGGCGCTTGACTGGACTCATTCCAATGCCCTCTATTACATCCCTGAGAATAAGTCTATTCTGCTCTCGAGCCGCTCCCAAAGCTGGGTAGTCAATATTGATCATCTGAGCGGCGATGTGAATTGGGTTATGGGAAGGGATATCGATGTTACCGCTGGTTTGGCAGATAAATTCTTTACTTTGGATAGCGGTAACTGGATGGCCTCCCAGCATGCGGCTATGTTGACCGGCAGTGATGAAATACTGATTTATGATAATAGAAATGAATCTGAGTTGAGTGGCAATATTTACAATAGTCGCGCGGTTAAATTTAAACTAAATAAGGCGTCTATGACGGCTGAGCAAACCTGGGAGTTCGTTGCCCCTAAATATACCCAGTCCCTGGGGGATGTGGATGAGCTTCCCGGTGGAAATATACTGTTGTGCGCGGGTGGTCCATCGGATATCAGTACGGGTAGTGATCGGAATGCTTATCTAGTGGAGGTTACTCAGGATGAGATACCGGAGGTTACTTGGCAGTTAAAAGTCAGCGATACAACCATATACCGCGCTGAGCGTATACGTTGGTCGGAATTACTTGAGTAAAGCTTGGATATGGTTAACTAGAGGTGTTAAAACGCTCTCCTCTCCTGTTTTTCTGCAAGATATTAAAGATGTTCTCAAGGAGCAGGAGAGGGAGATTTTATCGTGTACTTATTGAGAGGTTATCTAATTCTTATAAATAGTAACCGTGTTGGATTTTCCTTATTCTATAAATAAGAAATAATTAGCCTAAAAATCTTATTTACTCTTTAGCGCGTCACTGTATTTTTCAATCCTAGGTGCTTCTGCGAGCAGAGGTTGTAATTTTCCCAGTGTATTTTTTAAATGTGCCATATCCCAATGTTGCTGCTCACTTTCCGCAGATTCCCACACCTCAAGGGTAATAAAGGTGTTGTTCTCTTCCCGGGATGGTAGGATTTGATAGCTCAGGCAGCCACTCTCCCTTTCCGAGTCTTCGGCCAGAGTTTTCAATAATTCTACAGCTTGCTGGGTATGGTGTGAAAGTATACTGACTTTTGCCATTACAAATAATTTACTCACTCAAATTCTCCTGTCTATCTTCAACTATTGCGTTTAACAACAAATAAAACACCAATTATCATCATAGCCAAGCCAATAAGACGCTTAATATCCAGGCTGTTTTGTTGGGCGCCAAGCAGGCCAAAGTGATCAATGGCGGCAATGGCAATAAGTTGCCCGAGAAGGACAAAGGATATCGTGTTGCCAACGCCGAACTTGGGCGATACCCAGGTCACGCTAAGAATATAAAAAGCGACTAAAATTCCACCAAGGTACAAATACCACGAGATTTCTTTCTGAAAAATACTCGCGTTAAATCCTTCGGTCTTTAGCAGGTATATTACAGAGATAAGCAGTCCAACAAAAAATAAAACTGTAGTTGCAAGTGCGGAACTGCCGAGTTTGACGCCAAGGCTACTATTCAGGGTAGCCATCACCGGTATACCGATACCAGCCATTAACATCAATGATGGATAGATAATTGAGCTTGGCACTGTATGAGCCTCATAGCAAAGGGATTTGCCCAACATCGAAAGAGGACTGAAAAAATATATCAATGGCGGGCCAATGGTTGGCTTGCTCCAATGAAGACTGATGCAGAGTCCTGCACTAGTCTTCATTGTTCGGTTTTTAGCTGGCAAGCTGCTTAGCGATGGCCTTACCAACGGCGTGTGCACTGGCTGGGTTTTGCCCGGTAATCACACGTCCATCTTCAATAACAAATTCCTGCCAAGGTTGCGCTTTGTTAAATCGAGCAGCTTTTCTGCTAACGGCTTCTTCAAGTAGGAACGGGATGTCCTCAATAGTGCCGAAATCGATCTCTTCCTCGCGGGTAAAAGAGGTTACTGACTTGGTTGCCAGTAAACTCTCACCATTGCTCAAGGTGATGGGCAGTAAGCCTGCGGGGCCGTGGCAAACGGCAGAAACAATGCCTCCGTTTTCGTAGAGCTCTGCACTTAATTTGGCAAAATCTTCATTGCTCGCCAAGTCGGAAAGAAGACCGAATCCTCCTGGGTAGAAAACCGCATCGTAATCTGCGCGACTCAGTTGGCTCACTGGAATGGTGTTATTGATACGATTCTGGAAATTCGCATCGGCAAATACTTGGCTGTTGATCTCGTCGCCCTCAATGTCGGTACCGTAAAGCGGAGCCTTGCCACCTTTAATGGAGGCGATATCGTAATCAATGCCATTTTCATTCAGTACATGTACAACGTGAGTCAACTCTGGGGAATAGGTACCGTTGGCTTGGTCAGTCTCACCAAGAGTTGCGTGGTTGGTTACGGGTATTAGTACTTTCTTCATTTCTCTGTCCTCTGTGCTAATCAATCAGTGGGGAGGATTCTAGATTGTCCTAGTAAAGATGATAATATGCATTTTCAGTGAAATACCTTTGCTATATAGCAATAATCAGGTTTGACAATATGGACAGTTTTGACGGTGTGGTCGAATTTGTGGCCGTAGCAGAGAGCCAGGGATTTTCAGCAGCAGCCAAACACTTGGGGTGTAGTACCAGCCATGTCAGTAGGCAGGTATCGCGTCTGGAAGAACGCCTGGGCAGTGCCTTACTGGCCCGCACCACGCGCTTGGTCAGTTTGACTCAAGCCGGGACTGTTTATTATCAGCGCTGTAAAGAGCTGGTGGTTGGTCTACAGCAGGCCAATGAGCAGGTTAGTCTGCAACAATATGAGCTTAGTGGCACACTGCGGGTGAGCTGCGCGGGAATTTTCGCCGAGCAGTATGTGGCACCGGCGTTAATGGCATTCGGTTTAGAGCATCCAGACCTGAGGATCGATATGGATTTCAATAGCCGAATGGTCAATTTTGTAGAGGATGGTATCGACTTTGCTATCCGTTATGGCCGCCTGGAAGATTCTGGGCTGGTTGCGCGAAAGTTAGCTGACAGGCAGATGATGGCCGTTGCGAGTCCGGATTACCTAAAGCAATTTGGCCGGCCGGCGGGCCCCGGTCAGCTAAAGTCCCACAGCTGCATTGTCGCGAATAATGAAAGTTGGGTCTTCGATATAAACGGGGCCGAGGAGTCAATCCGGGTCGATGGGCGCTGGAGAAGCAATAATGCCCATGCAGTGGTCGAAGCCTGTGAAAAGGGCTTGGGTATTGCCTATATGCCGAAAAGTAGCTTTAGCCGTTCTATAGAAATGCACTTGTTGGAACCAATACTGGAGTCTTTTTGGGGGCGGGGGGCCAGTAGTTGGATTGTTTATCAGAATCGACGTTTCCTACCAATACGTGTACGTATGGCTATTGATTATCTGGTGGACTACTTTTCCGATTGGGAGGAGTAGATGCTATTGAAAAAATCCCCAGTTATGTTCGTCCATCAAAAGTAATTCAAGATGAATAATATATTCGCCCAGCTTCCAATAGACACTAACCGCGAACATTTTTCAGGTATAGTAAAGTCAAAAAATGTACGTATTGAAAGAATTGTATCCTTTGGTCAGTCTTCACCTGAGAAGGGTTGGTATACTCAGGATGAGCATGAATGGGTAATGGTACTATCGGGGTATGGAGATATTGAGTTGGGTTCTGGCAGGGTTGTACGTCTAAAAAAGGGAGATTTTCTTGAGATTAAAGCTGGCCAAAAGCATAGGGTACTAGCGACTGCGCAGGGCATAGCAACGGTTTGGCTGGCCATTTTCTACAAATGAACAGTCTGCTTGAATATATAGACTGAAGATATAAATGCGTTAGCTTTTTCTGTATAGCGATTTGGGTGTAGGTTTTAGTTCCGAATTTGGCCAATATAAGTCTGGCATAGGCAGTAAACTCGGAAGCTAAAGCATACAGGATTGACAGAACTATGGATTTCTTAATAAGAGCGCTCTCGGCAAAAAAATTTCACCGCTTGATGTCGCTATCAGGCTCTCAGCTAAAGCGCCAGAATATATGCTGGAAATATGTAGACAGTAGTCCTGGGTATCCCTGCAGAGTTTCGCTGCAAGACGCTTTACTTGGAGAGCGAGTGCTCTGCATGCCTTTTGCTCACCTGAAGGCAAAGAATTTTTATTGTGCTTCGGGTCCGATATTTGTTCGG
This sequence comes from uncultured Microbulbifer sp., assembly GCF_947498635.1. Lineage (GTDB taxonomy): Bacteria > Pseudomonadota > Gammaproteobacteria > Pseudomonadales > Cellvibrionaceae > Microbulbifer > Microbulbifer echini. Next base: position 19,237 of record NZ_CANMKV010000028.1, read on the forward strand.
GAGAACGCAAAAGAACAATCGTTGAATATGAATGAAATACCAACGATGCTGCGGCACAGGCAGTTGTCTCTGAGAGCATATAGCAGTGAAGATTTAATGGTGATGGCTACGATATGCGAGGGTGTGGAGCTGGAGGGAGAGATAAATAAATTATTGTGCTCTGCAGCGGTCAACTATATTCATATTCACAATGCCATTCCCGGGTGCTTTAACTGCGCGGTCTATCGTGTTTGATTCCTAATATCTGTTTGCTTTTCTTTAGTTGTCTAGTGATTTTTTATCAGGATTATTTAATGCGTCAATGAAGTTCTATTGCATTGGTATATCTTAAATATCTATAGAGCTTGGTTGAATACTATCCTCACCTTTGTTTAAATAAGTAATTCCTGCCACATTTAGAGCCTATTCGGACATTGTAGGATTTTCCCTTTCACACTTGATTGTATGAGCGTAATGTAATTTTATGCGCCATACAATTTTAATTGGTGGCCCTATCTTTTTAAGCCTTTCATTATTAGCCTGGAGTATTTAGATGAAAGTTGGTTTTTTGAAGGCGATACTATATGTGGCAATTGTATCGTCGCTTACAGCTTGTAGTGGTGGTTCAGGCAGTAATGATTCTGTAGATACAATATCGCCTAGTGTTACTTTAAATCCTGCCAGTGGCGATACCCTGTCTTTGACTGGCAGTGTGACTTTGGACTTTAGTGAAGCGATTATTCTTAGCGATATTATTTTAACTGGCGATATGGAGAGACGTGGAGTACTTACCCAATTCGATGCTGACACCTTGAAGCTCTCCCCGAAGGAGAAATGGGAAGAGGGGAAGGTTCTATCCCTTCTAATTAATGCCAAAGATACTGCGGGGAATAGGATGCAGGAGGTGACCGCAAACTATCAGATTGAGGCGGTTGCCCCAGAACTAGTGAGCATTTCACCAGCCGGAGAACGCCTGGAGAAGGGAGGCACAATTACTGTGCAATTTTCTGAGACTATGAATCAAGAAAGCTTGCAGCTTACCGGGTCGCTAACGGTTGATGCATATGATCTCGTCTGGTTAGAGGGCAGCAGGGTAAATGATACGCTCCGTATTTCCCCAAAAAAAGGATGGATATCTGGAAAGGACCGAACTTTTGCCCTAGAAGTTGAGGATAGCGTTGGAAATAAGCTTTCCAATTTTGAGGCAAGTTTTACAGTCCCATTATATTTTAAAAATTTTGATGCTGCTCAGGTGGTTGTTGGGCAGGAAGATTTCTCTAGCACTGTATCGGGACTCAATGAAAAGAATATTGCTGAGTATCCTATAGGTTCTGTAGCAGTGAGTGATAATGGGAAGCTCTTTATCAGTGATACAGGAAATAATAGAGTTCTAGGCTATAATGAAATTCCAAAAGTTAACGGTGCTCCAGCCAATTTTGTTCTTGGCCAAGAGGATTTATATAGCGCTGTATCGAATAATGACAGTACCCTTACTAAGGGATATGGTAAGCCCACGAGAGTGAGTATTTCGAAAAATAAGCTTTTAGTTACTCAGGCCTTTATTCGGCGTAGTTTTCTGTATGATGAGGTTCCAGAAGATGGAGAGGCCAGTCCGCATCTGGCGTTGGGGTTAAGGGACGGTGATGGTGATACTTGCAATAGTTCTGAATTTAGCTTTTTAGAGTCTTCAATTGTGGTCAACGGAAAGATCATTGCCGCGGATACGGGTAATTCTCGTATATTGATATGGGATGAGTTACCGAATGAGCATGAGGCCCCTGCAAATCTTGTACTTGGTCAGTCATCATTTAATCATTGCCTTGCCAATGATGATAAGCAAGATGGCTCTAGTAGTGCCACTACTGCGAGAACACTTTCCCAGCCCAATGATATTTGGAGCGATGGAGAGAAATTGGCTGTTGTTGATACCTTGAATAATCGAGTTCTGCTATGGAATACTTTTCCTAAGAGTAATTTTGTACCAGCGGATGTGGTTCTCGGACAGAAAAATTTTTCTGTTAACCAGGGTGGATCTGGCACTGGGGACGCCGCCGATTGGCCGGTGACCAATAAAACCTTTAATGAGCCCTATTTGGGAATTTGGTCTAATGGGTTACAGTTGTTCCTGGTCGATGGTGTAAACCATCGGGTACTGATTTGGGATCAATGGCCAGAGAATAATTTTGCCGCGGCAGATTGGGTTATAGGGCAAAGTGATTTCGAAAAAAATGCTTTTAATGATACCGATCAAAACGGCACAAATAACCAAGGTGAATTACCAAGTGCATCCACATTGAAATGGCCAGAGGGGGTAGTTGGATATCAAGACAAGTTATTTGTTACCGACAGTGGAAACAATCGTATATTAATATTTAAGTCTCGTTAGGCTGTTGGCTGTTGGCTGATGCGGGCTTAATTAATAATGTCAATGTTTTATAAAGTATATGCTAGCAGGCTCCAGTCGGAACCTGCTGGTATAGTTAATGCGTTTAGGGGTCTCTGAGTTATTATCTAATATCTCCGTGTAGCGTGTGTAGTCTGCAGGAGTAAGTGTTACCTCAGGGGCTTTTCTGGATATTCACACGCTGTGTTACTTTTTCTTAAAGATCTAGATGTTTCTACGGGGCGGAGCCTGGACTGTAAGTCTCTCTAAAAGTCAGAGATATTGCAGGAGTATTGGGAGTTTTTTTTAAATAAAAAAGATACTTACAATGTGGCCCGCGAAGAAGATCATGAAGGTCATACTTAGAAATATGTTGTTCTACCTGTATAGGTAGATAAATGTTGATGTGGGATTTTTATGCAGGGTAGGGGTTGTGTGCACTCTGGTTGTTGTTTGTCTGCCCCGGAGAGATGGCCTTCGATGTTTATCCAACACCAGGTTCCGATAGATTTCTGCTTATAGGGAAAATCTACACCAAAAATCCTAAGCGTTTACCTACAGATGTTGGATGGGGGAATATAGTTACAGGGCTCCCCTTGAAATAAAAATACCTAAAGGTGTTTTCTACTCTTATTTTTTAGAGCATCTTTCGGTCAAGGGTTTTTCGATACACCACGTAATGCAAGGTTGATATTAAGGGTTGGTGATATTTTTCGATGGATGCTTCCTGGCTTTGAATGTCATGTTTATCAATATATCATCACTCCGTCGGATGTTACGGCCTTTACGTTTATATGGGGTTCCATTCTGGGTTCTGAAATACATTCTAAGGGTGTCAAACATAGTATGACTTCTTGATCGGTCAGCCGTTCTTTCTACTTTTAGTGGAACTCTCCAACAGGCCCTCTTTTTCCTCCAAGTTGTCCAGTTTGAAATATTTTCGCTTTATTTCGTTAATATCTACACTGGGTTTTGGAAAACTCATGCTTAAGGATTCCATGGCGTCAGCTACTATAGAGGCAACAGCCAGATTCCTAAACCACTTATGGTTAGCTGGAATCACAAACCAAGGTGCGTGGGGTTTGCTACAGCGTTTAAAAACCTCCTCGAAGGCTTGCGTATAAGGGTCCCAGTAGCTGGCTTCCGTATAATCACTTTCACTAATTTTCCAGTGTTTACTGGGATCGTCGATGCGTTGTTTAAAGCGTTTAAGCTGCTCATCTGCATCAATATGCAGAAAAAATTTCAGAACCAGTGTTTGTTGATCTGCGAGCAATTCTTCGAAGTGATTGATATGATCATAGCGCCTGGACCAGATACTCTCCGGTACCATATTATGTACCCGCTGGACTAAAACATCCTCGTAGTGCGAGCGATTAAAAATAGCTACATGCCCCTGGGCTGGAGTTACTTTATGGCAGCGCCAGAGAAAGTCATGGGCGGCTTCCTCTTTGGAGGGTTGTTTGAAACTGGTAACCGTACACCCCTGGGGGTTCATGGCCCCGAGGACATGGTTGATGGTGCCATCTTTACCCGCTGCATCCCGCCCCTGTAGGCAAATTAATAGGGAGTGCTTGTGTTCGGCATACATCAGGTATTGCTGAGCGCGAATCCTTTTATCTAGTTGATCAATGATCGGTTGCGCTTCTTCTCGATTACTGTAGCAGTCTTTAAAATTGGCATCGATATTATCTAGTTGTATTTTGCTTCCGGGTTTTACCTGGAATGCTTCGAAGCAGTTCATAATTTTCATTCTTTATTTTGTATTAAATAGTTCAGTGGCTCGCGGCGGGTTAGATATCCTGTAGACGGCGATAAAGTAGTTTTTTTATCAGGTCCAGTATAAACATCCACAAAATCATATAGAGCCAAACGAGCCCGATAATCCGCCAGGGTATTGCGGGTACCAGCCAGCCAAAACCACACATTAATACCGTCAAAATCTGGGTGCTGACGATGGCTATAAATAATTTCATTGCGGGTAACGGCTTGGCAAAAAAGGCGGCACGGGAGCGCACGACAAATAGTAGTAAGTGACCGCCGGCGACAATCTGTAAAAATATAATTGTTTGTATTTGGGGTTTGCTCAATGTAATCCAAGATTGCCAGTGACTGTTTTGTAGCCACTCCATACCAATCAACAGTAACCCCATAGTTTGCGCAATAGAAAAAACGCCGATAATGGTTGATCCCAATAATAAATCGCGCATTTCCCAGTGAACTGGCTCTTTTGGCAAGAGGGTATTGTCGTAGGCGATGGTCATAATGGGGATATCGTCGAGTAATGCCACCAGTACGATCATTACCGGAGTGAGAGGAGAAAACCCGAAGAGAATGGTGGCAAAGACCACCACGACCATGATATCCAGCGTCATGGACACTCTGAAGAGCACATAATTAATAATACGTTCAAAAATTTTGCGCGACTCATCAATGGCATCCACAACAGTAGAGAGGCCTGGTGCGGTAAGAATAATGGCAGCGGCAGCTCGGGCAGCATCTGTGGCGCCACTTACGGCGATACCACAGTCGGCCTGTTTCAGGGCGGGAGCATCGTTCACGCCATCGCCGGTCATTGCTACCTGGTGGCCCCGTTCTTGTAGGGCTTTTACGATTGCGTATTTGTGCTCAGGAAAAACGCGGCCAAAGCCGTCGGCACGTTCGACACAATCGACCACTTGCTTGGATAAGTGGTCCATGTTTTCTGAGTCAGTGAACACATCGGCGGCGGCATAAATTTTTTGACCTATACCCACCTGAGCGGCAATTTCCTTGCCGATGGCGACATCGTCGCCGGTGATCATTTTTACCTGTAGGCCGTGTTCCCTGGCCCGACTAATGGTCTGTTTAGAGTCATCACGAGGCGGGTCCTCTAAAGATAAGATGCCAAGAAGCTCCCAGGTTTTTCCATCACTGGAGCGCGCTACGCCCAGAGAGCGTAAACCCCGAGCGGCGAGTTCTTGAACGCAGGCTGAAGCTTTCCCTTTGGCTTCACTGCTGAGCTGACTTAACGCCATCACAGCCTGGGGCGCACCTTTGCAAAAAAACAGGGTATTTCCGCTGGCATCTATTACCTGCGCCTGTGCCCGCTTACTCACCGGGTCGAAAGGGGTGAATTCTTTGAGTTGGTAATTGTTCAGCGTACTCTGATCCTTGAGACCGCTGAATATCGCCTGATCGATGGGGTCACTTGAGCCTTTTTCTGAGGCGATTGCAGCGGCGAGGGTTAATTGCTCTGGATTATCAGCGGCAAACAATTTGGGGTCGTGGAGGCTCAGTTGGTTCTTAGTGAGTGTCCCCGTTTTATCTGAGCAGAGAATATCGACACCGGCAAGCTCCTCAATAGACTCTAATCGCGACACTATCGCTTTTTTGCGGGACAGGGCCAGGGCGCCGAGGGCGTTAGTGACGGTAATCACCGAGGGCATGGCCACGGGAATCGAGGCAATTAATAGAACAAGGACTGTACGTAAAATATTAACAATGTCCGACCAGTGCCAACTGGGGGCCACCACTATATCCCGATAGAGCTGGGTACCTACCAGTAACAAAGCCAGCACCAGGCACAGCACTATCAGGAAATCGCCAATATGAGTAACGGCTTTTTGTGAGTGGGAGGCGCCTTGACCGGCACCGGCTACCAGCTTTGCGGTGCGGCCAAAAAAAGTATTGCGCCCGGTGCCAATAGTAACGGCGATCATTTCACCGCGCTTGGCAATACTACTGGAATAACCGATGTCTCCTATTTTTTTGCTGACCGGTAATGACTCACCCGTAAGGGCAGCCTGATCGATACTGATAGATTTACCATCGACAAAGCGCACATCTGCGGGCACAACCTGGCCGAGCTTAATTCGCACTATATCCCCGGGAACCACATCGGCCGCGTCAATGGTATGAAAACTACCATCGCGCAACACTTCCGCCTGCGGCGCCATACTGGCCTTGAGCGCGGCCAGAGCATTGGAGGCCTTGTGCTCCTGCCAAAATCCCGCTATCGCGTTGTAAAGTAGTAGCGCCATAATAATGGCGAAGTCTGGCCAGTGACCGATAAGTGCCGAAAGCAGGGCGGCGGCTTCGATCATCCAGGGAATGGGTCCCCAAAAAAAACGCAGAAACTTGAGTAGTGCGCTTTGTTCTTTCTCCTGGATGCTGTTGGGGCCATAGCGTTGCAGCCGTGACTCGGCCTCGGCCTGGCTTAACCCCTGAGGCGAGGTGTTGAGTGCCTGGTATACGGAGGGTAAATCGGCTTTCTGCAGGTCAACCTGGGAGCCTTTTAAGTCGGCTTTATTGGCGTTTCCGCTTTCGGATTTTGGTCCGGGTATTGGCACGGATTGATTCCGCCTGTTGAAAATAATTTCCCGTCGAATGGACCGCCTGTCAACGACAGTTGGGGTTAAATACGGCTAATCATTCTTTAATGATTGGGCGGCGTATTCATATTATTTGAACATTATAGGCTGTGATCTGACGGGCACCCGTAGCTAATAGTTTTCACCTAAAGACATCCTCTATTAAAGGTGTCCAGGCTGAAGTCCCAAAAGGCTTTAACGCGTGCTGAATTGCGTATTTGAGGATGAGAAAGTAACCAGAAATGGCTTTGGAACTCTTTAATCTCGCATACTTTCTTTAGTTTGTAAGGTTGCACCATTTTTTGGTCCCCTTCGGGTAAAATGCAAAACCCAGCTTTGCATTGGCTGCACTCTGTAGGGAGCCGTGATCTGCCACGGCTATCAGGTATCGAAGATCGTTCCAGTCCATCATTTTGCGCTTATGCAATTATTAATTGCAAAAATTGATAATTGAGTTGCCAATATGCAGAGATCATGGTCTCCGCATCACTGGTATTCACTAGCTGGAGAGACTATGAGTCACAAAATTCTTGCCATTTATGCCTTTGCTTTAGGGGGGGCACTGGACTTCCTGGTCATTGGCCGAGCACTGGTTGTCACGACAGACTGCCACTGAAGTCACCGAATTGGATTTAAGTGTTAATCCGGTTCCGCATTTGAGCGGTGAAATGGTAAGCGCCTTCTTCACCCCTGAGGAACAGAAAAGTGCAGCCCAGAAAGCGCTAACGGAGTATTCGGACAACCTTATTGAACAGGTCAAAAATGCAGATACGGTACTGATTGCAGCACCCATGTATAACTTTGGTAGCCCATCTACTCTGAAAGCTTGGTTTGATCACTTAGCGCGGGCGGGGGTGATTTTTACGTACACAGAAAATGGGCCAGAGGGTCTGATTAGAGATACCAAAGTGGTATTGGTTACGACATCTGGCGGTTTCTATAAAGATTCTGTCATTGATTTTCATGTGTCCTACATCAAGCATTTTCTCTCATTTATTGGCATCGACGATGTCGCTGTCATTTATGCCGAAGGGCGGAATATGGGGGATGAGCACAAAGAGATTGCCTTAATTCAGGCTAAGGTGGCTCTTGAAGCGATCTGATCTATGAGGCGCACAGCAAAGTTAAGCAAAATAAAAAAGCCGGCTTTGGGCCGGCGAAGAAGCGGACGTCGAAAGGATAAGTGACGTTGCAGAGAGACAGAAAAACTAACCAATAGCTGTTGGGAGAGATACTGTCGTTTTTCTGAATTGATCGCCGGTGGCTATAGGCACCGGCGTAAGTAGCTCTTCCCCGAATTGTTAAAAGCCTGCGATCAAGGGATGCTTTGCAGCACACAGGCGCCGGCGGGGGGGAGAACCAGTGTGCTGCCACTGTGCTCCTTGGCAAACAGGTTTGGAGTAATATCCTCGGCACCGACAAATGCTTCTGGCAAGGAGAATACCTCTTCCGTCGCCCCCAGGTTTAGGACCACCAGGAGTCTTTCTTTTTCGGTGTGCCGTACGAACACCATTAAGTCGTTGTCCGTATCGATCACTTCCTGTTGCGCGGTCGCCAGGCTGTTTGGTAGATGTCGGTGCCACTCGATCAGCGCGCGGAACTGGTTGAGCATGGAGTATTGACTGTCTTCCTGCAGGTTTACGGCAAGGTTCTGGTGCTCTTCTGAAACCGGCAGCCAGGGTTTGCCGGTAGTGAAGCCGGCGTTATCTGCACTGGTATTTGTCCAGGGCATGGGTGTGCGGCAGCCGTCGCGACCCTTGAACTCCGGCCACAGATTAATGCCGTAGGGGTCGACTAAATCCTCAAAGGCAATATCCGCTTCCGCTAATCCCAATTCCTCCCCCTGATACACACAGACGCTGCCGCGCAGTGTCAGCTGCATCAACAGAAACAGAGGCGTGCGTTTGTGCGCGAGTGCCGGGCTAAAGCCGCGGTTCCAGCGAGTAATGGAGCGCGGTACATCGTGGTTACTAATGGACCAGCAGGGCCATCCTTTTTCAATTACCGCGCGGTTCTTTTCCAGGGTTTCGCGCAGGAATGGCGCGCTGCAGTCCTCGGTTAATAAATCGAAGGAGTAGGCCATGTGCAGGCGCTGGTCTGTAGTGTATTCGGCCATGATTTTGTGGGTGTTGTCGTCGCCCACCTCGCCTACGGTAACGGTGCCGGGATATTGATCCAGCAACTTGCGCACACGCTGTAAAAACACCAGATTTTCTGGCTGGGATTTGTCGTTCTTGTGCCATTGGTAATCGTAGTGATTGACCGGGGGCAGCCCTTTCTCGTCCAGCTTGAGTGGGCGCGCGGGATTGTCGTTGAGGGCTTGCTGATGGAAGATAAAATTGACGGCGTCCAGACGGAATCCATCCACACCCCGGTCGAGCCAGAATTTCATATCCGCCAGTAGTTGCTCCTGCACCTCGGGGTTGTGCACATTGAGGTCCGGCTGCTCTTTGAGGAAATTGGCGAGGTAATACTGGCGGCGGCGGGTGCACCAGCGCCAGGAGCCGCCACCGAATACGGATACCCAGTTGTTGGGCGGGTTGCCGTCGTCTTTAGGGTCCTGCCATACATACCAGTCTGCTTTCGGATTGTCACGACTGGCACGGCTTTCTTCAAACCAGGGGTGACGGTCGGAAGTGTGGCTCAGGATCTGATCGATAATGATTTTCAGACCGCGGGCGTGGGCCGCTTCGATCAGTTGATCGAAATCCTGCAGACGGCCAAAAATCGGGTCCACATCGCGATAGTCCGCCACGTCATACCCGAAATCGACCATGGGGGATTTAAAAAAGGGTGAAATCCAGATGGCATCGACGCCGAGGGACTTCACGTAATCCAGCTTTTGCGTAATACCGGGGAGATCGCCGATACCATCGCCATTTGCGTCGCAGAAGCTGCGGGGATAAATCTGGTAAATAACGCTGTTACGCCACCACTCGGTACTGTTGCCGCTCATGGATTACTGCCTTGTTTCAATATTCGATGCGTGGGGCGGGCCCACCCTGATTAAGGATGGGAGGAGTATGGCTGAGGGTGGGGCCGCCTTCCTCCTCCCCGCAGAGGGGGGGAGAGGGGGCGTTTGGCGGGCATTGATCGGATTACTACCGGCGGGCACAGGTAATGGGCGCCAGCACTTCCCCGTTGGCACGGCGATGGTTTATGGCTGGGGACGGTCCTGTACTGAGCGCAGCATCTGCTCGGCCAGGGTGATGGCCTCCTGGCGGTCTTTGACATCCAGTTTTTGATAGAGGCTGCGAATATGGGTCTTGATAGTACTTGCCGCCACCTTGAAGTGGCGCGCGATACGCTCATTGGATAAGCCCGAGTGAATCGCGTTTAACACCTGCCACTCTCGTGGGGTCAGGGGGGAGTGGCGCAGAAAGTCCGGCACTGCATCACTGGCGAGAATCTCGCGGATTATGGTGTCATCCAGTTCTATGCGGATACCGCCGTCCAGTTCCGGCTGCTGCTGGGCAAGCTTGATCAGTGTCTGGGCTTTGCTGGCAGATTTTTCATCTAGACCATGTTCCAGGGCGGCTTTGAGGATCACGATCAGGGGCTTGCCTATCTGAAGGAAACTGGCACGAAAACCCCTTCCGGCCGCCAGTTTCAGGGCTTCCGTAATCGCCTCTAGCGCCCCGTTATGCTGCTCGCGCAGCCACAGAAGGTGGGATTCCAGCACACGGTTGCGCAGGCGATCGGTGACCAGGCTGCACTCCTTGGCGACGAACTGCAGGCGGCTCAGCAGGCGGTTGGCGTCAGACCAGCGATGTAACTCGATCAGCGCGCGAACATGATTGCGCCCGTGACACTGTTCAAAGTGATTGCTTGGCCTGTCCGCGACGGGTACGGCCTGTTCCAGCCAGCAGGCGATGGCCTGCTGGTTGCCCAGGGCGCGCCAAGTGCGGATACGGGCGGCATCGGCATTGGCAATCCAGTCGCGGTGATAACGGCCATCGGAGAGCAGGCGCTCTATGCGTTCCAGCCACTCGAGCGACTCCGCTTTTTCGCCGCGCGCCTGGGCGAGTTTTAACAGCAGGGTGTATTCGGGCAGCAGCCAGTGTTCGCCTACTTTGCGGTTGATCTGCATTCCGCGCCGGGCGGATTGCTCAGCGCCTTCCAGGTCTCCATGTTCCCACTGCAGCTGGCCGCGCAGGCGACAGACAAACTCGGCGATAGGCAGGGTGGAGAGGTGGTGTTTTTGCACCAGGTTGTACACCTTGTCCTGCAGCGAGGCTGACTTTTGCAGAAGCCCCTGGGCGAAGGCGATCTCGGTCTGCTGGCAGATGGCCCAAGCGGCGCTGGGAATATCCCCCTCGGCGATCGCTAGGGCTTCCACTTCCTGCATGTGGGTGCAGGCGGGTTCTAGTGCTCCCAGGCAAAAGCTGGTTTCGCCGGTCACTAATAGGGCGGAGATGCGCTCTCCCAGCTGTTCGGGCTGTAAAAGCCCCAGGGCCTCTTCGGCGTACTCCTTGGCCTGCAGAGTCTGGCCGCGGGCGATAGCCACCTGAGCGCGCATGGTGGCAAAGGCCCCTTCAAATTGGCGCCACTGCTGCGAGTCCTCCCTTTGCAGCCAGCTCTCGGCGGCAGCGAGTGTTTTTTCACAGTGGTCGTAGTCAAAATTCTCCCGCGCCATTTTCGCCGAGAGCAGTGTGAAGCGCGCGCTCTTTTGCAGCGATTCACTGCCCAGCCATTCCAGGCCATCGCGCAACAGGCGGGACTGGCCCCCGCGCAGTAGTGTTTCCCCGCGGGAGTTGAGCAATTGGCTCAGTCGAGCGCGGTCGCCACCGGCAAGCGCGTGGCGCAGGGCCTCCACCGGTTGTTCCATTTCCTGCCAGGAATCACAAGCGAGAGCGTGCAGGTCCAACAGCTGCTCTCGATTGGTGAGCTGGCGCTGCAGGAAGCGGGCAAATACTGGGTGAAAGCGGAACCACTGGCGGCTGGAGTCCTGTGCTTGCAGGAAGAGACCGCGCCGAGCCGCCGCCTCCAGAAGCTGCTGGCCGTCGCTGCGGCCGCTCAGGCGCTCGGCCAACTGGGCGTTGACCCGGGTGAGAATTGAGGTACGCGCGAGCAGTTCGCGCAGTTCGGGCTCCAGTCGCTCCATTACTTCCTCGGCCAGGTAGTCGAGGATATGGCTGTGGCCCTGCTCCAGTTCCGCCAGGTAGCGGTCCACCTCTTCGCGATTGCGTACCGAAAGTGTGAACAGCTGCACTGCCGGTGGCCAGCCCTCGCTGAGTTGATGCAGTTGTGCGGCACGATCGGCATCGAGGTTAAATGGCAGGCGCTGCTTGAGCAGGCGCGCGATTTCCTCAGTATTTAAGGCCAGTTGATCGCTGCCCAATTCCAATAGGCGGCCCTGCACACGCAGGGTTGCGAGCCCCAGGGGTGGTTGGCTGCGGCTGTTGAGTACGATCCCGACGCCGGCGGGGGCGTGGCGCAGCAAAAAGCGGGTGGTGTCGTGTACCACCGGGTTGTCGATATGGTGGTAATCGTCGAGCACGATGCGTAGCTCACTGGGCAGGCTGCGCAGTTCTGCCAGCAGGTGGCTGATGATGGTCGTCGGGTCCGGGCACTGTGGTGCCGCCAATAGACGACAGGTTTGTGGCAGACCCTTGCCGGTGGCGCGGTGCACGCTCTCAACCAGGTAGCGACAAAACTGGCTCGGCTCGTTGTCGCTGGTATCCAGGGTGTACCAGGCTACGGGATTTTCTTGATTGGAAGCCCAGGAGGTGACCAGCGTGGTTTTGCCATAGCCTGCCGGCGCGGTTACCAGTAGCAACTGGTCGCTGTGGCCGTCGCCGAGCAGCGACAGCAGTCGTGGGCGCACCAGGGTATGCTCCGGGCAATCCGGCAGGCTGTATTTGGAACTTAATAGCATCGCTGCGGGCAGGATCGTTTTAAACGTCTGATTTTTATACAGAGGGTATTATGCACTAGCGGGGTGCTTTTGTGACAGGTTTGCACCGGGCTCTGCTCTTGCCTATTGGATTCGCTTCGGCGCCCGCTGTGAATTCAATGAACCCCATGGATGCCTAGAGCGGTCGGCGCGGAGAACATCGCCCTGTGTTTGCCGCAACCGATGCAGAGTTACCCGGCAGAGGCACCGGCTTTTCCGGCCGGTATCCATCGCCGTAGGCGCGGGAGTTTTTACGCAGAGGGTGTACCTTGGACCTCTGCAATGTGCCCAAAACACGTATTTTTTAGTAAAAAAACACTGGCCAAATACGATGATGTTTTCAGATTTTCCTGTTTTATAAGGAAAATCACGTTACTGCCGTTTCTATTGTTATGGCTAATCCTGCGCGATAACTGGCCGCGACCTTATTGCGTCACCTCGTCACCTTGATGCCTTGTGGGCTGGTGAAAAGGAAGTCTCCGTGGCATCCGTGCAGCGATCTGGGTCGACACACGGGGTATACTCCCGGCACTTGTCACTGCTTCCCAACAGGATGGATCTCGCTTATGTCGCTGCAATATCATTCGATTCCGGTTACGCCCTTTCAGCAGAATTGCACTCTCCTCTGGTGCGAAGACAGTAAGCGTGCGGCGGTAGTGGATCCCGGTGGCGATCTCGACAAGATCCTCGCCGCCGTCGAGGAACGCGGACTCAAGCTGGAAAAGATCCTGCTCACCCACGGCCACCTGGATCATGTAGGCGGTACGGCGGCACTGTCCAAACAGCTGACGCTGCCGATTGAGGGGCCCCACAAAGGCGATGGTTTCTGGATTGAGCAGTTGCCGATGCAGGCACAGATGTTTGGTTTTCCCTCGGTCGAGGTGTTTACCCCGGATCGCTGGCTGGAACAGGGCGACACCGTCAGTGTCGGCGATCAGACGCTGGAAGTGCATCACTGTCCCGGCCACACCCCAGGGCATGTGATCTTTTTCCACCGCCCGAGCAAACTGGCGCTGGTGGGTGATGTGCTCTTTGCCGGCTCTATCGGGCGCACCGATTTTCCTCAGGGGGATCACGATACCCTGATCCACTCGATTACCGAGCGCCTTTGGCCTCTGGGCGATGAAGTGCAATTTGTGCCGGGCCACGGACCTATGTCCACTTTTGGCCAGGAGCGCCAAACCAACCCGTTTGTCGCCGCTAAGCGTTTTGGGTAACGGCGAAGACACGGAAAAACAATAATTAGCCGGGGAGACGATTCCCATGCCTGCAAAACTGAGTGTATTGCTGTTGGTTTTTACCATCGTCATCAGTGGTTGTGCAGTAATTTCCGAGGAGGAGTGCCGCGCCGGGCTCTGGTATGAGCGCGGTGTTCGCGACGGAGCCCGCGGGCGCTCTCAGGCCCTGGTCTACGATATCGCACAGGAATGCCAAGGCCATGAAGTGTATGTGGACAGTGAGGCTTGGCTGCGTGGGCATGAAGAGGGCGTGGAGCAGTTTTGCACCGCCGAAAATGGTTATAAGCAAGGGCGTCAGGGGCGTAAATACGAGGGTGTATGCAATGGCCCCAGCGCCGATATCTTTGTGCAGCACTACCAGCGCGGCCTGGCCGAGTATCGCGTCGCCCAGCAGTACCACAATTTATTGTGGCGCCGGGATAATTTAGAGCGCGAGCTCTATTCCCTGCATCACGCCCTCCGGCACAGCGATAGCGATAGCCAAAGACGCGCACTGCATTTCCAGCACAGCCGACTCGAATGGGAGTTGCGCCTGCTGGACTTGGAGCTGCACCGCTACGGGCTTTTCGGCCCCGAATATTTCACGCCCGGTTTCTATCCGCGCGGCTTTTTTTCATCCGGTTTTTTTTACTGGTGAATAAAAGGGCTCTGCGGGACTGAGAAATACGATGTTCCCCGCGAGCCCATTACAGATTTTCAAGAGAGTTATTCCCATGGCAATTTGGCACGACACCCCCACCCTGGAAGAAATTAATCAGGGTACCGCGCAATGTATGCCCGGCCACCTGGGCCTGGAAATTACAGAAATCGGTGAGGATTATCTGGAGGGAAAACTGCCGGTGGACCACCGCAACCGCCAGCCTTTTGGCATTCTGCACGGCGGCGCCAATGTCGTGCTGGCGGAAACCCTGGGTTCCATCGGGGCGAATCTGCTAGTGGACACCAGCAAATTCTACTGTGTGGGTCAGGAAATCAATGCCAACCATCTGCGCCCGGTGCCGGAAGGTGAAGTCACCGGCCGAGCCAAACCGGTACATATCGGGCGTACCAGCCAGGTCTGGGAAATTCTGATTTATGCACCCAATGGCAAGTTGAGTTGTATCTCCCGTATCACTATGGCAGTTGTGGCTCATGGCGGTTAGTTATTTGGGGGCGGTCTAAGTGCGTGAGGTTCGGGAGTTTATTTTTGAAGATATTCCCTATCGCCTGGTGCGCTCGACACGGCGCAAACGCCTCGGTTTGGTACTGGTACAGTCCGGGGTGGAAGTGCGTATTCCACAGCGCTGCGCCGCGCGATATGGCCACGAATTCCTGCAGGAAAATATCCAGTGGGTGCGCGCACAGTTGCTCGCGGCAAATCAGCGCGCAGCGCAGACACCGCAATACTGTTTTGAATTTGGTGAATTTTTTCCCTGGCTGGGTAAATCGCTGCCATTAAAACGCGCGTTGTACAGCCGTGAAACGGCTATCGCTGAGGGGGCGATCCATCTCTATACACGCGCCGCCACACCGACGGCAGATCAGGTGCAAGGGGCATTACAGCGTCTCTACCAGCGTGAGGCCCTGGCTCTGTTAACCGAAAAATCCCAACAGCTGGCGTCACAGTTAGATTTGCAGTTTTCCTCGGTGCGGGTACGTCGTACCAGGAGTAAATGGGGGCACTGCAGTATTTACGGTGATTTACAGTACAACTGGTTGGTGTGCCTGGCCCCGGAGGCGGTAGTGGACTATTTAGTTGCCCACGAAGTTAGCCATCTGCGCCACCACAACCACGGCCGCGATTTTTGGCAGCTTGTGCAGAGCGTTTGCCCCCGTTTTAAGGAACTGCGCCGCTGGCTGCGCGACAACGGCCACCGCCTCACAGTGTAGGCGGCGCTTACATTTCAGATGTTTTGAATATTCAGTAATTTCTATGAGCAAAAAACCGCGCTTTATTACCCCGCGTAAAACAGTAAAAAAACCATTGCCCATCCAGGCTGAAACCACGGTGGAAAAATTTAGTCACGATATGCGCGGTCTCGCCCGAGTGGGCAAGAAAACGGTATTTATCGATAACGCACTGCCTGGGGAAAAAGTGCAGTTTCGTTACAGTGCCCATCGCTCCCGTTTCGATGAGGGTGTTGCCGGCGACATTTTACAGACCTCGCCGCAGCGCTGTGCCCCACGCTGTCCTCACGTGGCGTTGTGCGGTGGTTGCTCACTACAGCACCTGCAGGCCGATGCGCAAATTGCCGAAAAACAAAAAATCCTATTGGATCAGCTGGCCCGTTTTGGCGGTATTGAACCGGAGGAAATCTTATCCCCTCTGGTTGCCGAGCCCTATGGGTATCGGCACAAAGCGCGCATCGGCATTCGCCAGGTGAAAGCTGGGAAAGGCAGGAAACTAATTTTCGGCTTTCGTGAGAAGCGCAGCAATGATTTGACCGATATCGATGAGTGCCATGTTTTGCACTCCTCTATTGCGCAGCAGATACCCACTCTGAAGCAATTGGTGGCGCAGAGTGACGGGCGCGCGTATTTTTCGCAGCTGGAAGTGGCGGTGGGCGACGATGCGGCAGCCCTGGTGTTGCGCCACCTGCAGCCCCTTTCGCAGAGGGACCGGGAAGCCTGGCTGACCTTTGCAAAAAATACTGGTATACACATGTATATACAAGCTGGTGATGCTGCGACTATGCAGCGTTTGTGGCCAGAAGGTGGTGACGCCTTGCTCAGTTATCACTTGCCGGAATTTGATCTGACTCTGCGCTTTCAGCCGATGGATTTCATCCAGGTAAATTTTGAAATTAACCGCTTGATGGTGAACCGCGCCGTGCAGCTTCTCGATCCACAAGCGGACGAACGCGTGCTGGATCTTTTTTGTGGACTGGGCAATTTTACCCTGCCGCTGGCGCGCCGGGCAGCAGTGGTCGTCGGTATCGAAGGCGCCGGTGCTCTTACTCAGCGGGGCAAGGAGAACGCAATTCTCAACCGACTGGATAATGTGCAGTTTCACACGGCGGATCTGAATGCTGAGATGGTAAAAAAAGCCTGGGCCAGCGGTGGCTTCGATAAAATTATTCTGGACCCGCCGCGCGATGGCGCCCTGCAGGCGGTGCGTGGTATCGCCCGTTTCAAGGCGCGAAAAATTGTGTACGTGTCCTGCAACCCGGCCACGCTGGCGCGGGATGCCGGCGAACTGGCGCAGTTTGGTTACCGGCTCAAAAAAGTCTGTGTGATGGATATGTTTCCGCAAACGGCCCATGTGGAATCCATGGCGGTCTTTGAGCTGGACCCCCAGTGAGGTGAACCCTTTGTTCCAGGTGGCCGAATGTCATTTAAAACGTCCCGGTGCGGAAATATGAAACGGTTTTGTCGGGTGCCAACACAGTGGCCTGCGCATTGGTGCCGCGGGCAAACTGACGTAAACTGCGGACAAACCTATTAAGCGAAGATGTTATGCAAAGCGAACCCCTAACCGATGATTTTGAAGAAAACTGCGCACGCTTTTTACCAGAGGCTGTCGAGCAAGGCTGTGTCTGGGCGCTGCAGGGGGAAGAGGGTTTTGCACTGTGCGAATCGGAAAAGCGCGCCCAGACGGAGGTGATGCCTTTCTGGTCTCAACAGGAGTTTGCTCAGGCCCACTGCGTGGGCGACTGGGCGGATTACCTGGCGGTGGCTATCGACCTGGAAGAATTTATGGACGACTGGCTCACTGGGATGCACGAGGATGTACTGTTGGTGGGGCTGAATTGGAATGATGATTTGGAAGGTGTGGAACTGGAGCCGATCGACCTGCTGGAACAATTGGAGCAGGAGCTGCAGTAAGCCGCGCCAGAGTGCCTCAGAGAGCGGATAAAAATTCAACAACAGGGTGTCTCAAATGGGGCAGATTCTCGGCCTGCACACCGTTATTTACGGTGTGGCGGATATTACAGAGGCGCGTGCCTGGTATGCGCAGCTGCTGCAACAGGAACCCTATTTTGACAGTGATTGCTACGTGGGTTTTCGGCTCGGCCACAGTGAACTGGGCCTGAATCCGGATGCCCGCAGTGCAATCAGCCGCGCTGATGGGGTCATCGCCTACTGGGCGGTTGCGGATATAGCCGCGCAGGTTGAGCGTCTCGGAGCCATGGGTGCGCGACAACACAGTGAAGTGGTGGATGTTGGCGAGGGCGTGCTTATGGCGAGTTTTCTCGACCCTTACGGCAATATCTTCGGGTTGATCGAGCAACCACAGGTCCAGCCGGAGGATTCGAACCAGTAACGGAGCAGTCCCCGTGAACAAACCGCCAGTTTCCAGTTTTCGAATATCTGCCGATAGTTTTGCAGCAGAGAGCCTCGCGCAAATCGGGCGAGGCTATGTGGCGCCCGACCGAGTCGCACTGATCACCGGCTGTTCCAGCGGTATCGGCCGCGAACTGGCTCTGACGCTGCACCGCCGCGGCACCATTGTTATTGCCACCGCGCGTCGCCCGGAAAGCCTGCAGGATCTGGCTGACCAGGGCATCGCCACCGAGGCCCTGGATGTCAATTGCCAGGCGGATATCAACCGTGTGTTACACGCCCTTAAAGCCGCCTATGGACGCCTGGATATATTGATTAACAATGCCGGTTACGGGCAGATGGGCCCGCTGCTGGAATTGGATACCCGCTCCTTGGAGAATCAGTTCCGCACCAATGTGTTCGCGCCTTTGGCTCTCGCCCGCGCCAGTGTGCCGCTGATGCGCTCTGGTAAAGGGGCCGTGATTTGTAATATCGGTTCTGTGTCCGGCGTTTTGGCGACGCCTTTTTCCGGTGCTTATTGTGCTTCCAAGGCCGCTCTGCACACGCTGTCGGAAGTATTGCGCCTCGAATTAAAGCCTTTTGGGATTCGGGTAATGACGGTTCAGCCGGGAGCCATCGCCTCGGAGTTTGGCCGCCATGCCGAGGTATCACTGCGCGGCCTCTTACCGCCGGACTCACTGTATAAGCGCCAGGAAGAGGTGGTGCGAGCCCGCGCTCAGGAGTCCCAGCAAAATGCCACACTGGCCAGTTCCCTGGCGCGCAAGCTGGTGCGGGAACTGTTGCGCAAGCGCCCGCGCACCCTGGTTCGTATCGGTAATCGCAGTAGCCTGCTGCCCTGGCTAGCGCGCTGGTTGCCGCGCAATTTACGCGATTGGATTTTATTGCGCCGTTTTAAATTGCATCGCCTGGCGCACAAACCCTAACCGGCACTGTGGTTTGTCACTTTAGTTTTACTGATTCGCAAATGAATCAGTAAACGAAATAGTACGGCATAGAGGGGGTGTTTGATTAAGCGCTTTCTTCGATGCCGTGTAATACTGCTTTCTCCAGCCACTCTTTTACCTCGTCATAATTACCGCGAAATAAAATAGCGCTCTCGCGCTTTTCCATCAGGTAGCTGTAGCTGCCGTCGTAATACTCTCGCAACAGGTTAATCACCAGTGGGATATAGGCGTCATGATGACCGCTGCGCTCTAACTCGCCATTGGCTTCGACCAGTTGCGCATCCAGCTGTTGATAGCGCAGCCCCCCGAGGCGCTTGCGGATTTTGTTGAGATTGTTGCGCAGCTTATCCCCCAGTGCTTTGGCGGAAATCGCTTCCCCGCCAAAGTGCGGCAGAGCTTCGCAGACATAGTCGCGCACAATACGTTGTGCGCGTTGTTCCAAAGGTTCTTCCACCAGGACCCTGGGGGCCTTTTTCATGGCACTTTGCAGCAGTGGCGGCAGGGCACAGCGGCCGATAAGACGGCTCTCATCTTCAATAAAAACTGGCCCAGCAGCTTGTGACAATTTGAGCAAGTTGATACTCAGCTGGTTTTCAAAATCGATTTGCGCCGGCTGCTTACCATCGGTGCTACCAAAACTGGAACCGCGATGCCGGGCAATGGCTTCGAGATCGAGCGAGCGATTGATTCCCTGAATCAGTTCTGTTTTACCACTGCCGGTATGTCCGGCAATGACAATCATTGGTAACTGTTGGCTGAGATTTTCCAGTTCGGTAAGCAGATAATTGCGCATGGCCTTGTAGCCCCCCTCAACCAGTGGGTAGTCCACCCCTGCATCGCGCAGTAACTGCTGTGTTGTACGGGAGCGCAGGCCACCGCGAAAACAGTAGAGATAACCCTGAGGGTGCTGGCGAATAAATTGGCACCATCTATTTAGTCTTTGCTTCACCACATCGGTAGTGGCCAGCTGCCAACCCAAGTCGATAGCGGCTTGCTGCCCTTTTTGTTTGTACTCGATACCAATTATTTCCCGCTGACGGTCATCTAATAGTGGAAAATTTTGCGCATAGGGGAAGGCACCGCGCTGGAACTCGATCGCCGCGCGCACATCCATTAGCGGAATATCATTGAGAAAGAGTGCGCGGTAATCCGCAGTATTTTGCCGCAAGGGAGATCTCCAAAATTTCGTATGATGTTCGCTATTGAGACTTGGTCATGCAAAGCGTAGGGCCAGATTGTAAGGCTTTTGCTCCGGTTATCGATCCTGGGCAGCGAAATTGATGAGGATATATCGACTTTACTATCAAGTTAATCGCTGTGTAAGCACAGAGGACCACCGGTGATTACGCAAATCTATGAATTGTGGATAACCTTGTGGAGCGAAGGTATTTACTGTGTGTAATAAATTCATGTGCTCTTGTTTATCTTATGGATAAGCATTTTTTCCACATCTTTCGCCTGTAATAATCAAAAGAGTCACATTTGACACTCAAGGAAAGATTAAAAATAGAGGACGGTTAAAACGAAACCTGTGAATTGTTTTATCCATTCTTTATTTTCTTGTTGATTGTGGGGGAGTGCGCGGAACTTTAAAGTTTGGTATTTATATCGGCCATTTAATGGTGTTTTTTCAAGCAATACGTGGTGATTGCCGGGTTTAACGTAAAAGTTTATTGGATCGTTTAACCGCGATAATGTCGATAAGCTACTTCAGGGGATGGTCATATATGATTAAACCGCTGTGATATACAGGTACTCTTCCTGGTGTCTGAAATATACCTTTGTGGTTGGGTGCGTCATATAAAACGACCTTGGAATCTGGCTGAGCGTCCGAGTGGATAAGCTGTTTGCTGGTTTCGCCGAGCGTAGTTTTTTGGGGTGATTTATCCGCAAGTTGGATACAGGTATCTCTATTGGTGTTGATCTTTTCTTTAGAAGCCCGGTTCTCTAAGGGAGTATTGAGGATATGGGGGCCGCTCAGAGCGGTATCGGTGAATATCGCGAGAACTCTTCTCCCCCTTTTGATTCAAGCTGGTAGAGAATCGTTCCTATTAAAAGCTGGTGGGGATTTCGCATCAAGGTCATTGACTGGAGTGGGTGTTCTGGCAGCCGTTGTCTCCTCAACCTTGGATCCTTGTATACCCTGAATGGGTGGCTGTGTGCGAATTCCCACAGGCACGGTTTTCAGGAAATCCCCCCCCATGACCCTCGACCAGCTGCTGATTTTGATCATTCTCACGATTACGATTGCGCTGTTTATCTGGGGACCGTGGCGCCACGATATAGTGGCGCTCTCTTCTTTGCTCGCCTGTGTATTTTGCGGATTAATTCCTCCGGAGAGAGCTTTCGTGGGGTTTGGTCACCCTGCGGTGGTCACCGTGGCTTGCGTGCTGATTCTCAGTCGCGGTCTGCAGAACACCGGCGCTATGGGCGCCCTGGCACAGCGGGTGATACCGCGTAGCGGCAATATCACCGTTGCTATGTTGTTGCTCACCGGCCTCGGCGCCCTGTTATCTGGTTTTATGAACAATGTGGGCGCGCTGGCGCTGTTGATGCCGGTAGCGGCGGATCTGGCGGAAAGGCAGGGACTGCCTCCTGGGAAGGTACTGATGCCATTGTCCTTTGCCACGATTCTCGGCGGCATGACCACATTGATTGGCACGCCGCCAAATCTGGTGGTCTCGGGCTTTCGCGACAGCGCCGGGGCCGGCAGTTACGGCATGTTCGATTTCACCCCGGTGGGATTAGTGGTAACGCTGGTGGGTTTGTTGTTTATCGGTCTGCTCGGTTGGCGCTTGGTGCCCGGCCGCGGCCAGGCGGGTGTGGCCAGTTTTGACACCGGAACCTACCTCACCGAAGCGCTGGTGGGGGAAAAGAGTTCCGCAGTGGGCAAGAGCCTGGGGGAAATCAGTAAGTTGCTGGGTGCCGAGGATGCGCAGGTGGTTGGCTTGGTCCACAACGATACGCGGGTGACGGCAGCCGCGCCCTGGCGGCGGGTGAGCAGCGGGGATATTCTGGTGATTGAGGCAGAGCCGGAATCCCTGGCGGCAAGCCTGTCCAGCCTCGGGCTTAAGATGGTTGGAGGTGTTGAGGCCGAGAGGGATAAAAAGGTCGTGGTCCAATATGGCGGTGCGCGGCCGCTGCAGGATGCCGATGGGCGAGACAAAAATCGGAGTAAAGAAAAGAGTGTTCCCGCCGGTGAGGAAATGCAACTGCGCGAGCTGGTGGTGATGCCCGACTCGTCTTTGGTGGGGCGCGCAATTCAGTTTTTGCACCTTTCGACCCGCTACCAGATCAACCTGCTGGCTCTGTCCCGGCGCGGGCGTCGCTCGGTGCGGCGCCTGCGCTCCACGCCGCTGCAAGCCGGCGATGCTCTGCTGATGATGGGCCCCGATGACAATCTCAACAGCTTTGCGCGGGAGCAGGGTTGCGTCCCTCTGGCTCAGCGAGATATCGGTATGCCCAATAAGGAAAAGGCCGCTATCGCCCTGATAGCCATGGCGTTGGGGGTGGCAGGTGCCGCCTTCGGCTTGGTGCCCGCGGCAGTCTCATTCGCCACCTGTGTGCTGGCGTTTATGGCATTAAAAGTTGTGCCGCTGCGCACTATGTACGAGGCTTTGGATGGTTCGGTTATCGTTCTGTTGGGGACGTTAATTGCGGTGGCGGAGGTTATGGAGAGCACGGGTGCCGCGGACCTGGTGGCGCAACTATTACTGGATAACCTGGCCCAAGGTAGCTCGGTGGTGGCGCTGGGATTGATATTGATCGTCACCATGATGCTGTCTGACGTTATGAACAATGTGGCCACCGCGGCGGTGATGTGTTCAATCGCTATCAGTACGGCCGAGCAGCTGGCGGTCAACCCAGACAGCTTCCTGATGGCGGTGGCCATCGGTGCCTCCTGTGCTTTCCTTACGCCGGTGGGCCACCAGAACAACACTTTGATTTTGGGGCCTGGAGGCTTCGACTTTGGCGATTACTGGCGTATGGGCCTGCCCCTGGAGATACTGGTGGTCATTGTGAGTATCCCTATGTTGTTGTGGGTTTGGCCCCTCTGAGTTCAGGCGACGGAGTCATCCACTGGCTGGGCCAGTTCTGCCAGATAGCTGCTGCAAAAACGCAGGATATCGGTCACGGTGATGATGCCCACCAGTTCCCCTTCGCGCATGACCAGTACTGAGCCAATGCCAGTATCCGCCATGGCCATCAGTATCTTGTCCAACGGATCGTGAATATCGGCAATAAAAGGCCGACGCGCGCAGAGATCGTGCACATAGAGCTGTTGTTCTTCCAGGCGGTGCCCAGGCGCATTGGCCCTTTCAATATCCCCTTTGGAGATAACCGTTTCCAGGTCACCGGCGCGGGTAACCGGCAAGTGGCGCACCTTGTGCTCGGCCATGAGCGCTAGGGCTTCCTCGACAGTGGCATCGATATCGATATGGTAGGGAAAAGGCGTCATCAGTGCTGCCAAAGTGGGCATATGATGAATATTGTGGGTATTGGACGACATAGCTAACGGTGGGTATCCAATGGTTTTTGGCAATGGGCGCTATAACAAAAGCCAGCGCAATAAATTTGCAATTGGCGACTACGAATACAATATAGTCAAAACAGAAGTGTTTGAATATCCTTTTAGAGAGGCGAATATCCCCGCCTTTGTTACATTTTGATAGCAATATGAGTGGAGAATCCTATTATATTCAAAGGATAGGGTGTAAACAGTTGATATTTGTTGGCGAAGGATTATTATTCGCGACCTCAGCCGCGAAATATAAACAGTGGTTCGGTCCCATTGCCGCAAATGGCTGACGTTGGCTAGTTTTTAATAATGTATTTGCCGAATATATCGAACGCTGGGGTCGACCGGCGCAGAGATATCTCATTTTTTGATTCGGTCAATTCGTAATATGCCGAATATAACATCGCTTAACCGCCCGTAATCGGCTAGTGATGTGGTTAACAGTTTTGATATTTTGAATAACCGGGCACGACTCTGTGTCGGCTTCCGCCACAGTGTTTTCTCTGTATTTTTAATAACCGTCGTTGAGGTTTATTGAATGTTCCAGGAATTTGAACAACTCGAACAGCAAATTGCCGAACACCAGGCAAGAATAGAAGAACTACAGGAGCAAATGGCTCAGGCAGAGCGTAAAAAAGATGGCGTCATCGCTTTTGATAAGGCGTTGGTTAACCTGGCAGCCGAATATCAGATGGAAGAAGAGGAATTCTTCGTTGCGCGCGGCCCCCAAATCGTTGAATGGTTGGTTTCTCAACTGAACGATGAAGAGGCTCCGGACTACATCCAGACGCTCAAATCGCGTGTTGCCCGCCATCTGAAGAAAGAAGGCGATTCTCCCCGCCGTGGCCGACGCGCTGGCGTCGTAAGCAAGTCTGCTGAACCCAAGCTGGAGACCGGCCACTATCGCAACCCTTATACCGGTGCCACGGTAGAAAAGAAAAAGCGCAATCCCAAAGCGTTGAGTCAGTGGATCGACGAGTACAGCCTCGATACCGTTAAAGAGTGGAAAATCTAATCCACTTTGCCTTTCAACCCGGCGCCGGTAATACCGGTGCCGGGTTGTACTTTCCCCTCCCCTTACAAAATTTACTTTTCTTTACTTGTTAAACGTATATTCCTGTATTTCATCGCATATAGGTTTACTTGCTCGCCTATCTTTTGCATAACTCCCAACCGATTATTGGATTGTGAGAATGTATCTGTGTTTACCCGTATCGCCCGCCTGTTAACCTGCATCGCTATCGCTTTACCCGCAGTCTTTGTTTGGGCCGAAGCACCCGCTTCGCAGTCCGCCAGTCAGGTTATTTATCTGGTGCGCCACGGGGAAAAACAGCGGGGGCCCGACACCGGTAGCAATCCGAATCTTTCTGAGCAGGGCCAAGCGCGTGCGAGACAATTAGCATGGATGCTTGAGGAGGTGGGTATTGATGCGATTTACAGCACCGCCTATATCCGCACAAAAGAAACTGCTCGACCGCTGGCCGAGCTGCGTAACTTATCAATACAGACCTATGACCCCCGCAAACTCAAAGAACTGGCCGAGCAGCTGAGCGGGGCCGGTGATCGAATACTGGTGGTGGGGCATAGCAATACTACTCCACAGCTGGTGGCGTTGCTCGGCGGGCAGAAGGGGAAAGCAATCAGGGAGTCGGATGAATATGATCGCCTCTATATTGTTATCCGTGATCGCGACCAAGTGACCACCTTATTGCAGCGCTACGGTGCTGATAGCACGGCAAAGCCCGCGACTGTGAATACGAAGACACCGTAATTAGGCTTCTGTGGGCTATTTAAGTGCGACCTTTGAGTCCTGTAAAACTATTCTGGGGTTACTCAGCCGAGGATTTCCCGCACAAAATGATCGACAACTGTTGAGGCTAATCCATAGCGATGCTCGGCAAAGGCATCGCCAACACTGCTGGACTCGAGATTTAATTCCACACTCTGGGCTCCCGCTTGATTGGCGCACTCCACAAAACCCGCGGCTGGGTAAACATTGCCGGATGTGCCGATGCTGATAAACAGATCGCACCGGCTCAAGGCTGCGTAAATGGTATCCATCTGTAGAGGCATTTCTCCAAACCAAACGATATCGGGGCGCAAAGTCCCGAGTTGGCTACAGCAATTACAGGGATCGTCGGTGTGTAAGTCTCCTTGTTGAGGAAATAATTGGCCACTGGCACTACAGCGCGCTTTGAGCAATTCACCATGCATATGAATCAGTTTTTGAGTGCCTGCGCGTTCATGCAGGTCATCAATATTTTGCGTGACTAATAAAAATTCTCCGGTGAACTCCCTCTCCAATTTGGCCAGGGCGCGATGGGCTGCGTTGGGACTGATCTGCGCAGACAGCAGATGGCGACGCCGTTCATTGTAGAAGCGTTGCACTAATTGTGGGTTGCGTGCAAAGGCCTCGGGCGTGGCGACATCTTCAATACGCTGGTTTTCCCACAGGCCGTCGGTCCCGCGAAATGTGCGGATGCCGGATTCAGCCGAAATACCGGCACCGGTGAGTACCACGATACGTTGATATTGCATAAGGATGTCTTTCGCCAAGCTGCCGTCATTAGCGGTCGAATTATTTTAAGTATCTGAGGAAGTGTACGGCGATAAACCTTACATCTAAAGGTTGAACAGCTGTATTGTTTCACTAAAGGCAATTATTCCCTGGGTGGCCAGGGCGCAGTTTGCAGTTTATAGGCCAATTGGAAAAGACGGCCGGAGGTGGCCGCCCTTTTTATGGGGATAATTTTATCAGTGCAATTTAAGCCGGGGGTTGACCGCGCGATTGGCCTGGCCGATCAGGTAGAGCAGCATAGCTTTGGGCCAGCCGTGAATAGCCGCCAGGTGCATGCGGTAGAGGGAGCGATAGGCGAGGCCGGCAATACGCCCCTCCACGGTGAGACTGCCTTTTACTAGAGTGCCCATTAGGTTGCCCACCGCGGTGTATTTACTCAGGGAAACCAGTGAACCGCGATCGCGGTAATAGAAATGTCCCAGTGGCTTTTCCTCGATCAGGGCAATCAAATTGGACGCGGTGAGCTTGGCCATTTGCTGTGCCGCCTGGGCTCGCGGTGGCACACGCTGTTCGTTACCGTCGATACAACTGGCACAGTCTCCCATGGCAAAGATATGCGGATCGCTCTGGGTTTGCAGGGTGGTTTTGACCTCGATCTGGTTGAGGCGGTTAGTGGCGAGGCCGTCGAGGCGAGTGAGGAACTCCGGTGCTTTGACACCGGCAGCCCAGACGCGAATTGCCGCGGGGATCTCTCTGCCGTCGCCGGTGGTGAGGCCGCTGTCGCTGGCGCTGGCGATACTGCAGCCGGTGAGTACACGGACCCCCATTTTACTCAGTTCGCGCTCGGCGTTGTTGCCCAGCCGCGCGGGTAGAGCCGGGAGTAGGTGCGGTCCGGCTTCGACGACCGTAATGTCAATGGCATCGGCGCCGATTCGCCCATAGTTTCCCATCTGTTTACTTGCACCAATCAATTCCGCCGATAGCTCTACTCCGGTGGCACCGCCGCCGACTATGGCAATCTGCAGCGTTTTATTGGTGTGCGTCTCAAGGCGCAGAAAGTGATTGAGTAGCTGCTGGTGGAATTTTTGTGCCTGCTCGCTGCTGTCGAGAAAGACACAATGCTCGCGCACACCGTGGGTATGGAAGTCGTTACTCTTACTGCCGATACAGAGTACCAGGTAGTCGTACTCCAGCTCGCGTGCCGGCACCAACTCGCTGCCCTCGTCATCCATTACTGCGCCCAAGGTTAAAACCCGGTGCTTTCTGTCGAGGGACTGCAGGGCGCCGAGCTGGAACTCATAGCCGTTGGCGCGAGCGTGTACCTGGTAATTGAGAGCGTCCATATTGGCGTCGAGTGCGCCGGCGGCGACCTGGTGGAGCAGGGGTTTCCAGATGTGGGTGCGGTTTTTGTCGACCAGAGTGACTTGTGCAGTGGGGGCATCGCGTTTGCGCCCCAACACGGTGGAAAAGCTAAAATAATGCCCGAGTCGCGTGGCTAGATGCAGGCCACTGGCGCCGCCGCCGACGATCACAATTTTTTTCATGGTGGGTGGTCTTCCTGTCGATTGCTAAAAAGCCGACTCCCCAATCTGTGAAGACCTCTCGCCGCAATACTTGGTTGTCGGCGTTTGTTCTGGCGTCAGTATCTCCCCCTTGGGCGGCGATAGCAACTGGTGAGAGGTGGGCGGCAAGCCGAGGCAGGGCGGGTATTTTGTGTATCACACCTGGCTGTGTTCTGCCTCGCTGTCGCGGGTGATTAATTGCCGCCAGTGCCCCTCGCGGCGCAGGTTTATCTTGGGCTGAACATCGCCGCCAGCGCTGACAACCCCAATGATGGCGGCCTGGCTGCACCCGCTTTGTAGCAGTGTGCGCATACAGGCCTCGGCTGTGTTTTCGGGTACGGCGGCGAGCAGGCCACCGCAGGTTTGCGGATCGGTGAGCAGGGCCCAGTGCGGGAGCGACTGCCACTCCCGTGGATTTTCCACAAAGGCGTAGGCACTGGCGTTTTGTGGCTGCAGGCTGGAAAGCCAACCGCGCTCTATACACTGGCTGGCGCCGGGAATCAGCGGGAGTTGTTCGGCAATCAGGGTGGCGTTAAGCCCATCGGGTTTCAGCATTTCCAGCAGGTGGCCGAGCAGCCCGAACCCAGTGACGTCCGTGAGGGCGTGGGCACCATGCTGGGCGAAAGCCTCGGCGGCGGCGGCATTGCTGTGCAGCATGCACTCCAGAGCCTTCTGCAGCCAGCGCCCCTGGACCTCCCCCATTCCCTCGGCGGCGAATATGGTACCCACGCCTAGGGGTTTGCTCAGAATCAGGCAGTCTCCCGCCTGGGCTCCGCGCTTTTCCAGCAACTGATCGCGCTCGGCCAAACCGTTTACGGTGAGGCCCAATTGCATTTCTGCGCCTTCGGCCGTGTGTCCTCCAGAGAGGGCGCAGTGATGCCGGTTGAGCTCATAAATGGCGCCGGCGAGCAACTGCTGCAAATCCCGCTGGGTGATTTCCTCCGCTGCAGTGGGCAGGGTGGCCAGTATCTGTGCACTGACTGGCTGCGCGTGCATGGCGAACAGGTCGGAGAGTGCGTGCAGAGCGGCGAGTCGCCCGAATAGCCAGGGGTCGGCAACGGGCGCACGCAGCTGGTCAGAACTCTGCACCAGTAACTGTGAGGCGGGCAGGTCCATTACCGCTGCGTCGTCACCGAGTCCGCGCAGGAGAAAGTCGGACTGCTGGGCGGGCAGTTTGGCCAGGGCGCGGCGCAGTACCTCCGGGCCTACTTTGGCGCCGCAGCCATTGCAGCGCATACCCGCCAGGGAGATCCCCTCGCGCTGGCCCAGCGCTTCGCGCGGTCGGGCCGTCGGCATTGTTTCCAGGGTGACCGGTAGATCTTCGAAGCGCTGCATAAAGCTGCGGTCGATATGATCTTTCCAGTGCCACAGAGGCGCGCCCACCGCGGCAAGGCCATTGCGTACGGCCACCGCGCGCTTGCCGCCACAGGACAGCAGGCTCAAAAAGCGCTTTTGTGGGCGGTAACTCTGCAGCGGGCGTCCAGTGAGAGTGGCGCGCAGGTTGTGGAATAGAACTGGCCCCTGGCGCACTGCATAGACACCGGCCTTGGGCAGTGGCTCGGCGGCGAAGCTGGCCACATCACCGGCGGCAAAAATATCCTGGTGTCCACGAGCGCGCAGCTTGCGGTCCACCAAAACGAAGCCTTTTTCATCCAGTGCCAGGTCGGCGTCTGCGAGCCAGGGCGGGGCACAGGCATTCGTCGAGAGGAGAACCTGGTCTAAACCGAGCAGCTCACCACTTTTGTTGCGCACGCCTTGTTCGGTAATTTCCGCCACGGGCCAATTGTGATGTTGCAGCACACCGAGCCTTTCCAGTTCGCGCGCCACGAGTGTGCGCGCGAGAAATGGATAGCCCTGGGGGATTTTATCGGCGGCGTGTATCAGGTGTATTTGTACGCGCCCGGAGTAGATTTGCTCCTCCAGGCTGTGAGCCATGGCCATGGCCAGCTCGCAACCGCCGGCACCGCCGCCGACGATGCCGAGCCGCAGGGGCGTACGGTTTTTCTGCACGTGCCTCTGTAATTTTTTCCAAAAGTTATAGAAATGCCCGATGGGCTTGATCGGAATGGCCAGCTCAGAGCCGGGTAACTCGCGCACGGGGGTGGCGCCGACATCGAGAGACAGAAGGTCGTATTCCAGAGGCGGGCGCCCGAGTAGAGAGACCGAGCGCATTTTGGCATCGACAT
This sequence comes from uncultured Microbulbifer sp., assembly GCF_947498635.1. Classification (GTDB taxonomy): domain Bacteria; phylum Pseudomonadota; class Gammaproteobacteria; order Pseudomonadales; family Cellvibrionaceae; genus Microbulbifer; species Microbulbifer echini. The sequence goes on from NZ_CANMKV010000028.1 coordinate 49,077, forward strand.
GGTGGGCGCAGGCCTGAATAAATCGTGCTCCGGCGGCGCGGCACAGGCGTGCCAGGTCAATATGGGTGTCATCCAGGGAATAGTGTCCCGCGACCATGCCCGGCAGCATGCCGGAATAGGCTGTCTGAATCTGCGGGGAAACCAGAGTCAGACGCGCGCCCGGCAGCGGATTCATGGCCCACATTTGCAATACTATGGCGTGGGTATGGCCGCCGCCGACCAGAACGATATCCTGGTAATTAGGGTGCTCCTGCATGTTCGCTCACTGCTGTTTCTGTGGAACGGTCGCCGGGGTAAAGCCTTTGCCCGCCAGCCAAATACTCCCGCCGCGCAAATTCACTCTTGGATAAATAGTAGACAGCATGGGTAGGGGCGAGACCCATAGCACGACGTCGGATTTCATTATCGCGAATAGTGACGCCAGGGTAAAAAAAACCACGGGCCTGGTCTTTACTTTATGGGCTTGGCTGTCGTTGCAGCTTGCGTTCAACTCATTTCGCGGCGCTATTTTTACAATGCCAACAGAGCCTGCCGATCATAAAAATCACTTTCGCCATCTGCTGTGGTGGTTGATAGGTGCATTATTGCTGCTGGAAGGGTTTTCCCTGGTCGTTTCAGGACTGGTGCGCGATAAAGCCAGTGCATGGATGGCCGAACGGGGACTGGATTTCCAGGCGCAATACTTTCGCGTGTCACTGCTCGATCTGAGTGTGCTGGTTGTGGATGCCAGGGCAATAAACCGCGAGGGGCGGGGCTTTTCTGCTCAGGAAATCCTACTGGACTACAGCTGGTGGCAACTGTTGCGCGGCCGCGCCAACTTGCCGCGGGCCTCGGTCAGTGGCGCCTATATGGATTTGCAATCCGCCCCCGGTGAGCGGCACAGGGCGTGGGAGGTGGGTGGTTGGAGTCTGGCCCAAAGCGAGCGCAAGGACAGGAATTTTCACCTGATGATCGGTTCGGCGCGGATACGCAATAGTGAGCTTTGCTATCTGCACCGGCCCATCTGGTCGACGGCCTCCTGTGTTTATGTCGGCGATGTAGATGCGCGGGATTTTTCCTTGGGATTGCGGCGCAAGGGCGATGTTCCCCTAGAGGTGGATATTGCCGCCGTGGAGATTCAACTGCGCGAGCTGTTGGCGAGGGAGCGCAGCGCGGTGCGACATAACACCACCTTGGCAGAAGTGCACTTAAAGGCGGTGGATTTCCGCTGGCCCAGCTTACGCACCGAGGCCGAATCTTTCAGTGCAGAACTTTTCTCCAGCTGCCCGCCACAGCAGTGGGCCGATGCGATTCAGGGATTGCAGCGCTTGATTGGTCACTGCGCGGCAGCGCGTCGTTTACAAGCTGCGGGAGATCTGAAGTTCGATTTTGGCCGGGTGGCAATGGCTCAGTGGCGCCGCGCGAGTGGTGAAGGGGTTGTGCTGCGGCGCAGCGATCAGCGCTGGCAGGATTGGCGCGCAGAAACCATCGCTATTCGCGATTTTGATTATGTCCGTCCGATCAAGCGGTTGCGCTGGGGTAGTGCTGGCGCCACCGCTTTTGACTGGTGTCCCAAACAACTGCGCGACAGCGAGCGCCATTTTTGTGTGCGCGCCACGACCCTAAATCTTCCCGGCCCCACCAAATTCGACTGGAGTCAGCGTTTAAAGATATCCACCGGGCCGAGCCGTGCGCAACAGGTGCGCTATCTGGATGTGGCCCAGCCGCACCGCCAACCCCTCACCGCACAACAAGCCCGGTTGGGTCCGCTGGAATTCGATATTGTCAGCCGTATTCTGTCGGTGGGCAGCTTATCGGTGGATAGTGCTAGCGGCTGTGTGCCCGGTGCGCTGTGGCACAAACCCGATCATTGTGTACGCCTGGCGGGTCTGCGCGGAGAAGAGAAAGTGGCACTGCGCTTCGGTTCGTCACAGAAGAAAATTCCCTGGGGATTCGCCAGTGGACCGGTACATCTGGCGCAGATGCAGCTGGTGGGACTGGCGGAGGAGCGGTTGCGGCTGCGCAAGTTGCAATGGCAAAGCATCGATACACTGGCATCCGGCACGCCCTATTCAATTCAGAATTTCTCCCTGCTGTCCCTATCTGGTTGTTTATCGCGAGGTCTGTTGCCGGACGGGTGGGGGCCATTGTGCGCCCAAGTGAATAGTTTGCAGGGGCGGGGCAACTTTGCCTGGCAGCGAGGGGAAGAGGGTTATGCCATTTTCGGAAAATTGGGGGTGCAGCGTTTGATGCTGGGGGATTCTACCAGCGGCAATAGCGGGCTCCTATTACAAAAACTGGCCAGTGGTGCCGGGTATTTCCGGCGCGAGCCGGTCGAAGATCCCTGGGCCGCCAGCGCACAGGCATCGGATATTGGACCTGGCTCAGAAGATTACGGCACCGAAAAGGGGAGGCTGCAGGATCAGGGCCCATTGGCCAGCCATCAACTGGCTACCGTTGATGCGCCAAATTTCAAATTGCAGAATGCCAGCCTTCAGCGTCTCGATGGTTGCCTGCCCGACACTTGGGCCCGACTAATTTACCGCGCGACTCTTCCCGTGGAAGAAATGCCAGCCTGCTTTGATCTGCGCGATCTGCGCCAAGAGCAACCACTTCGCATTGCCTGGTTGGGCGGGCTGGATATTGCCACAGCTGAGGTTTCCATCGAGCGCGCCGAGGTTCGTACGGCTCAGGACCGCTCGCTGCTGGAGATCAAAAACTTGAATTTACCGCTGGTTAGAATCCGTCGCGCAGAAAGCGCCGCATTGAGTACCTATATTGCACTGCCGGGGAGTGCGCTAGAGGCGCTGTATGGCTGCCTACCGAATATTGCGAGATTGTCGAAAACGCCTATCCGCTGTGTGGATTTGCACAGTGTTCAATTGGGACAGGCCTTCCACCTGGAGTTTGGCCTTCAGCAGGCTTCGGCGAACTTGAGCGATTCCAGTATGGCTCAGGTTCAACTGCTTAAGGCCGGGGGAAAACCGGTGCTGGATCTACAAGACCTCACCATGCCGGTGATGGAATTCCTCTGGTCACGCAATGGGGCCGCAATGTCGGAGGTAAAGTTTGAGGCGCTGTCTGCGAAATCATTACTGGCTTGCTTGCCAGCGCGTACTGGATTGCAAGAAAAGCTACCGCACTGTGTTTTCAGTCAAGATCTGCGCTCTATTGGCAGCAGTGGTGTGGCGCTGGGGCAAACAGCGTTCACCCGAACAGATTCCGGTGTGCCTCTCTGGCAATTTGAAACACTGGCGATACCGCAGGTGTCCTTTTCGACAGATTCCATCGATCTCTACGACTTATCGATGGACAATATATTGATTTGTGGTCTGCGGAGCCTATTGCCCAGTGAGGCTGATCGAGTCAACTTGGCTGACTGTATTGAGACCTCACGAATAAACTTTACTAGTGACCCCATCCGTATTGGTTTTGGTCCTCACCGTGACCGCCTCTGGTTGGGGCCGGTGCAAAGCGGGCCAATTGCCTTTTGGCAGAAAGGACGCGACTTTCTTCAAGCTGGCCTGCAGCAACTGAGTTGGCAGGGGTTCAGCTGGAAGGGTGGAAAGCAGTTTTCCGTTATTGATTTGAAAATCCTTAATACCCGGGTCTGTCTGCCGGAATCTGGTAAGTCGGTGAATGTCGAGCGACTTGAAGGTGCCAGGGTCGGGGACACACAGCGCTGCTACGGACTCGATGAGCTGTATATGCCCGGCAAACAACAGCTATCTCTGAATCGGCCCTTTGCACTTAAGGGATCGCTACAAATGTCCGGTCTGTCAATTCCAGGAAAAAATTCTCCTCCACTGAAATTCCCCAGTTTTCAGCTAGATAATATTTCTCTTGAGGGTGAGGCGCTCGCGCTTATACAAAATGTCAGTGGCTGTCTACCCGCCGGACTGCTTAAAGACAAAAAACTTGCCCCCTGTTATCAGCTGGGGCAGTTGCGTTTGGGGGGAATGGAAAGTCAACAAACGGCTACAGGGCGGAATTTTCTGCTTAGAGATATCAGTGTGGCGGATATACAAATGCACGAAGCGGGTTTTCCACAGGCCCTGCCTCTACCGCTACTGAAAACCGGGCGGCTTCAAGTAGAAAATCTGCGCTTTAGTGGCCGTTCTGTAGGGGTACACCAGCTGCAACTCCAGGGTATCGCCAGTTGTATTCCTGCGAAATATTTTGATCAAGGCAGTCACTGTTTCAATCTCGATGTGGTAAGACTGGATGGCAATTTCAGCGGCACTCACGGATTGACGCTCTCTCTATTCAAAGTTGAGAATATTGATGTGCTTTCCCCTGGCGGGGAACTATTAGCAGAAGGGGAGAGTGTAGAAATCTCGCACTTTTCTATGAATGCCAAAGAGTGGTATTTCGCCTGGGGTGAAGCCGTTCATTTTCATTTTTTTAACCGAGATCCGAGCGCACCGGAATTCGAGCGCCATAGTACGATAGGGGATTTCAGGCTATTACATATAAAAGCCTTATCTTTTGATCGGCGCAGGGAGTACTTAACGATTGATTTCATCGATTTTTTTCGACCGCGTTTTATCCTACTGCGGGATGAGCAGGGCCAGTTTCCGGTAACCTGGGAAATCGCCGAGCTTCGCGGTATGCCAATTCATAGAAATATGCCCAGCAAGAAAAAAGATCGGCCACCCCTCTTGTACCATGTCGGTGATATTCATCTGCGCCACGGCACCTTTACCTGGGTGGATCGTAAACATGAATTTCGGGCACGCCTGCCTGTGCGCGATATTAATCTTAACCTGAGTGATATCAGTAATCTGGGGGAGCATCCTCCTGCGGTCGTGGTGGCCAATGGTCGCCCTGGAGGATTTGGCGATCTTCAAGTGGGAGGGACGATCGATTATCTGGGGAATAAAAAGTGGAACGCAGATCTGACTGGTTACCTGGCCAATGTAAACCTGATCCCGGCAACCCCTTATATGACCCAACTGTTGGGTTTCAAAATACTACAGGGGCAGATGGATGCAGTAGTGAATATTCACGTACACGAAAACCAGCTGAATGCCTTTGCCGATGTCGTGCTGGAGAAAATCAAGGTTCGGCGAGTGCGAAAAGACGATCAACTGTCAGTGAAAAAGCGATTTATTCCCCTAAACCTGGCCCTTTGGTTATTAAAAGATGGAAAAGGGAATGTAAAGTTTGGTATGCCCGTCACCGGAAATATCCGCGACCCCAAGTTTTCAATGGAGTTTGTATTTAGCGAACTACTGCAAAAAGCCATTATGGATGCGCTATTTAGTTACTTTACCCCTTATGGGGTTTATCTATTGGCTAAGTTAGCCTGGGGGCGTTTTATGGCCAAATCATTTGATACTATCGATTTCCAGCCGGGCAGTGCGGAATTGGATGGTTTGGCTTTAGCGCAGTTACAACAAATGGTTGAGGTGCTACACAAACACCCAGATGCCCGTCCTGGGGTTTGTGGAATCGCCAATGCCAGGGACTGGAATGCAATGTATCCAAATTCCACAATCGGACTGCGCGGTAGCCGCCGCTATCTATCGAACTTTTATCGCCGACCGCCCATTACATTGCGGGAGGAGTTTGAGAAACTTGCACAGGAGCGTAGTCGCAAAGTTGAGCGATACTTGATTGATTCAGGCATTCCCGCGGCAGAGCTGATTCCCTGCGCACCGGATTATATGGGGCGAGATTTTGGTGATCCGAGAGTGGAATTTTCCAATTGATTCTAAAAATATAAAAGAAAAGAAGCTTCATTGAAACCAAAAGGTATTAACGCAGATTATATTTTGAGAAACGCACCATTTCCATAAAGTTCTCCTCACACCCTGTGGAAAAAATGTACTTAGCTACTATATGGAATGGGTTTTCTTATCCAGAATTAGAACCATTTCAAACTCTATGTGTTGACAAGCAGGTGAGAAATTTTCTGCAATGATTTTGCACGTGCAGCTTCCAAAAATTAAGCGCTTTAACGATGTTAGGTTGGCTTGATGCGGTTCTTAATTCTATGGCATGGTTAGCGTAGAAATACCTCTTTTTGGGTAGTGCTATTTACCACCAACATTGCCACTATCTATACATAATTAAACATCAGTATTCAGGGAATGAATATGAGATTAATCCTGTTTTTCCTATTGCTGTTTTCAACCTCTGTATTTGCTGTTGAACAGCAGCAGCCTCTGAAAACTATGTCAACGTGTTTGGTAATGAATAAATGGAGTGCCTGGGGTATGTGGGAATTCCAGGTTTACGCAATGGCCAGGGAGAAGATCTTAATTGGTGATAAGGAAAATCACTTCTTGATTACAGCGGATGAGCGGGGTTTTCGCCACATTATTGCTGGTGAGGAAGTCGCAAATTACCCAGAGGCAACCACCCTGGAAGATCTGGGGCGGTTGTGCATGGAAAATTGCCCGCTGAATCACACCAAAAGAATGAATTGGTTCAAGCGACGCTGCAAGTCTTATGAATCTTAGATAGCCCCACGGCAAGAGTTAGTAAGTGTACGCTTCTATAGCTTTACAGAAGAGAGAGAAAAATATGAACGAATCTAATCAAGTCCAGGGAAGCTGCCTGTGCGGTTCTGTGACCATTAAGGCTGAGCTGCCTTCCTCTGACCTTGGAGTCTGTCACTGTAGCATGTGTAAGAAGTGGAGCGGTGGTCCACTGTTGGCGGTAGACTGCCAGACCAGTGTGGAGATTTCCGGTGAAGAGCATGTATCTGTATTTGACTCTTCGGACTGGGCTGAGCGCGGTTTCTGTTCCAATTGTGGCTCCCATCTCTTCTACCGATTAAAGGAAACCCAGCAGTACTCGGTTCCTGCCGGTATTTTAGATCTCCCTCCAGGAGTAGCTATGACGCATCAGATTTTTATTGATGAAAAGCCTGGTTATTACGATTTTGCCAATGAAACCAGAAACATAACCGGCCTGGAATTGGTCACTGAATTTTCCGGAGAGTGAGTGATCACATACTTCTGATTTCTTTTTTGGGGACCATTTGTCCCCCTTTAAGGTTACTATTGGTTGCTAACAGCGCTCGCAGTCTAAAGGCGGCTGCACCCATAGTAAAATTCGTGGGTAATTTGGGCTATCTAGAAGCAGTCTTATCAAGCTGTGAAAAGGGCCTAAATAATGTGGAATGATCAAGTGGTAATAAGGAGTGGCAGAGCGCCATGACAGAAACACAGATAGTAGAAATTTTCCTAGCCAATCAGTGGTGGGCCATCATTGCCTTGGTGGTATGTGTCATAGGTGTAACCCTGTGTTGGTTTGGGGGCCTAATGGCTGCATTGACTGCTTTGGGTAATAAGCACTGGGTTTGGGGAGTTGTCACTATATTTCTTGGCCCTATTACCGGGATTCCCTATGCGTTGCGTTATAAAGAAGCGGAGTATGCTCGCTCTTTGATGCTTCGAGGAGTATGGGTGTTGTTGCTTGGTTTGGTTATTGCTATTTTGGTTTTATTTTTAGGCCGCTAGATTTATTGCGCGTTACTTTTAAGGAAGCTCTGAAAAATAGCTTTCTAGCTCTAAATTAGGTATCACACAATAAAAAAATGACTGTTTTTTAGTCAAAAGTCAGGTTTCCATAGGCATTTATCCTCATTTTCATTCCCTGAAATCTGTGTTTTGCAGATTTCAGATGCACTGATCCTAGTGCGGCAGATATTTTTTTCCAATCAATAAGTTGGTAAAGCCGGCCAGCATACACAGACGCTGGGTGTTTTT
>NZ_CANMKV010000029.1 GCF_947498635.1 uncultured Microbulbifer sp.
ACTTGATCGTGTCATAGGGCACCTCTGCTGCGTAGTTTATCGCTTAAGAGAGTGTCCGTCTTTTGTGGGTAGGATCATGGTGCATGATTCATCGTAGTCTTGACGGATAGCTGAGTATTGTCAAGTTAGCTCGAAATTATTCAGGGGCTCCTTAGGGGATATTGCTAGTGAGTATGTTTATTTCTTTTTACTATTGGCATGTTGAAAATTGCTTGGGAGTGAATATCTCAATATTTTTACTTGGCCGCCTTTAGGTTCTATCTAAGTGTGGTTATCTTGAGGTCAGATTTTTCTCTTAATTTTTCTATATTTCTGTACCAGTACCCACTTTATATTTCGTGTGCTGAGCTTTAAGTGTGGCTAATCCTCTTTTGCTGAATGAGACCAAAATAGAGGTTTGTTGAAGCAATTCCTATTTTTTTGATTTGGTCTGCCCCTGGATGATATTATCGATAGAAGGTATTATTGATAGAGTCGCCTATGCTGATGGGTGATGGATAGAATGATTTTCGATAAGTGGATATATTGTATGAAATGTAAAGGACTGTTCGTCACTATTTTGGGTCTTGGGTTGCTTGCGGGCTGCGCAAGCGAGCCAAGTTATAATCAGAAGGAAAATACCACCGGCAATGAATCTGTTCAGGTTTCCCAGAGTAATTTAGCAGAAAATACCAGCAATCAACTGATCTGTAAGTCTCGGGCAATTACAGGGTCAAGATTTAAGCAGAAAACATGTATGACAGCTGAAGAATGGAAAAGAATGTCGCGTGAATCTTCGAATATGGTGAACAACCAAAATCGGAAGGGGGTGCTTGGGAATCCAGATGGGGGCTGAACTCTTCCATTTATGATTTGAATAAAATTTTACTTGTTGTTCTTGTAAGGCGCCTTTTTTGCTGGGCGCCTTTTTTGTTTCTGTGTGGCACTATGAAAGATTCTCTGTTTTTTCACAAAAGAATTCAGGAGGTTAGAAAGCTCGTACGCCAGCATCAATTCTCGATCGCTGAAGAGAGCTTATTGGGGTTGTTGTCCGCATCCTCCGTTCCTGATGATGCTAAAGTTGCTGTTTTAAAAGAGCTCTACCAAATAAATCTAAAAGTCGGTAAGAAGTATAAAGCGATAGGGTATCTTGAGTCTTTGGCCTTGGAGTTGGGGGAGGAATCGGCCTGCTGGTTGGAGCTATTTAAACTGGCCGAGTCTTTAGGTGATACAAGTAAGGCTGTAAAAGCTCTTAGAAAGTATGTTGAGCGGGAGCCTAATTGTTCGCCTGATATCTATTTCAACTTGGCATTTTTTTTAAAGTCTTTGGGAAGGTTCGAGGAGTCACTGGGGATGTATATGGCGGCCCTTTCTAGGGGGATTTCAGATCCGGAGGAGGTGTATACAAATATTGGGGTTATTCACGCAGGGCTAAGGCGGGAAGATAGAGCAATAGAAAATTATAGGAAGGCGCTGGAGTTGAATAAAGAATATATCCCAGCGTTGTTAAATTTAGCTGGGTTAAGTGAAGAGTCGGGGGGGAAGGAGGAGGCTGTTTCACTATATCAAGAGGTGCTATCTATAAATAACGAAAATAGTCTAGCTCTGTCTAGAATGGCGCATCTTTATGTTGCCGATACTGAAGCAGATTTTCGTATAAAAGGTATCTCTGAGCTGTTGAATAAATCAAGCTTGGCTGATAAGGAGAGGGAAGAGTTAATGTTTGCACTGGGGAAGCTGTATGATGATTGTCAGCTTTACGATGAAGCATTTTCATGTGTTACTCAGGCGAATGAAATTGGAAGGAAAAGAGTTGATCGATATGTCTATGGCCAACAAGAAAAGTTGGTGGATAGTTTGATTGATGTGTTTTCTGAGGATTGGTTTTCAGGGCATCATAGTAAAAGTAGCGCTACGCCTGTTTTTATTTGCGGGATGTTTCGCTCTGGATCGACCCTTTTGGAGCAAATTTTGTGTGGTCATGGCTCTATTTTAGCCTCCGGTGAGAGAGACTTTATTCCTCGTCAAGTTGAGTCGATGGGAGTAGGTTACCCTCATTCTGTCTTATCGAAGGGGGTAGACTACTTTGATGGATTTTCAAAAGAATACTTAAGTGAGTTTGAGGAGGGCTCTTGCATTGAGAGACTTATTACGGATAAAAGGCCGGATAACTTTCTTCATGTTGGATTGATAAAAACAGTTTTCCCAGAGGCAAAGGTTATTTGGACAAGACGTAACCTATTGGATAACTGCATATCTATATATTTTCAGCAGTTTAGTGAAAAATTGGATTATGCAATTGATCTTGAGGGAATCGCCCATTTTTATTCTGAGCATGTACGCTTGATGGAGTATTGGGAGAGGATCTTTCCTTGTGATATATATAGATTGCAGTATGAGGATTTGGTTCTTGATCCCAAAATTGTGATTGGAGGGGTGTTAAATTTTCTTGGATTACCCTGGGACTCCAAGTGTTTAAAGTTCTCAGGTCGAAGTAATTATGTCAAAACAGCAAGTATTTGGCAGGTCCGAGAGCCGCTTTATTTATCTTCGGTAGGGCGGAGTGACAATTACTTGGAATATTTATCTCCCTTGAAGTTGGAGCGTTTCTTGAGGTAATTGCTGACTCCTACATAAAAAAGGACGCGACTTAATGTCGCGCCCTTTATGACTTTCGATTGCTATATAAAGAGTATTTAGAAGTCGACAGTCAGTCCTAGGAAGGCATAACGACCCAAAGCATCATATATGCCTGGGAAGGTGTTTCCGTTTCCGTAGATTCCGGCGCCAGCGTCGGAAGTTAGAGGCGGTTCTTTATCAAACACATTGTTGATACCGCTTCGGATAGTTACATTGTCGGAAGCCACCCAGGCGGCAGAAAGGTCGAAGTAGTCGATAGCATCAAAGTCTGCACCATTCTCCCCTAGGTCAGTAACACTACCAATGTGACGCCAGCTGCCGTTGATATCCACGCTCCAGGGGGTAGACCAAGTTGCGCGTAGCGTGCTGACATATTCAGGCGTTGGTGTGCCACATGAACTGTTCCAGTAGCCTGCACATTCTTCGGTGGGCTCACCTTCGAATTCTTGCTGATCCCACTTTGTTAAATAGGTAGCGATGAAGTTCATGTCGACAGCGCCATAGCTGCCAACATCGAAGCCGTAGTTAGCGTTAATGTCAAAACCTTCGGTTTCGAAGTAGCCGATATTTACGTCAACAGCAGTAATGGATGCATCACCAATCCATAGGTTGCCGTTACCACCGCGATTGATAGCTCCACAGAACATTTCATCGCCGCTCTCGAGGCATTTGTCGAGGATGGTTTCTGGCTGGATATAATCAATGGCCTTATCAACATTGATGTTGAAGTAGTCAATGCTGAGGGTAAGGCCTTCAACAAACGATGGTGAATATACAAAACCAAATGATACGGTTTCAGACTCTTCTGGGCTTAAATTGGGGTTTCCGCCGCCAATATAGTTGTACTGGCCAGCAGGTGAGTCGATCTCATTACCAAAAGTTGCGGCAGTAATACCGCTATTCATACACTGCTCCAGAGTGAACTCAGGGCCAACTACGGTGCCATCTGACTTTGTGCGAGAGCCGCAGGGGTCGTAGTCCATATCGAACAGCTGGATAGACTGAGCACGATATAGTTCACGGATGTTGGCGTGACGTGTAGCAGACTGGAAACTGGCGCGGAGTTTGAGGTCGTCGATTGGCTGCCAGTCAGCGGCTACCTTGTAGGTATTCGTTTGCTCGTCAGTTGAGTAATCAGAGTAACGATAAGCCAATTCTAGGCCTAAGTATTCGGCGCCAGGCATGCCACTAACGAGAGGTATATTCATCTCGCCAAAGACTTCTTTCACGCTGAGAGTGCCATCTACCGGCAAAGTAGGACCGCCCTGACCAGCACCTTCGCCATTTTGATAACCCATGTCAGGAGAATAAACTAGGTTTTCACGACGGCTTTCAAGGCCCATTACAACCGCAATACCGTTCTCTGCAGTTGGGAGTTTCCAGCCGTAGTCGGTTAGATCACCGGTTACGTAGCCCGAAATGATTTCCTGGTCAGTGGTGCCGCGTGCGTAGAGGGGAAGTACCAGGTAGTCGATCGCCTCCTGGGTTACACCGCCTGCTTGGAAAATATTCCAAGGTACACAGTTGGGGTCGGATCCATCGATAACTGACTGACAAACAGGTTGACCATAAGTTTCTGCAAGTGGTTCGCCATCTGCGTTAACTCGGCCATCGGTACGTACATCAAGTGCTCTGCGGATATTGGTTACAGACATATCATTGAAGTAGGTCTGCTCTAAGCTTACTTCGGAATACTGGTAGTAAACGTCGTAGTTCCAGTTGTCGTTGATATCACCACGCAGACCAAATACACCGCGGAAGGTAGTATGGCGCATATCGTCTTGACGGGGGCCACCTTCGACATTACGGCGGCCAATGTAAAGGGCGCCAGGGTTTCTGGTAACTGCACCAGTCTTTTCGTCGGTATTAACAACCGTTAGGTCACTGACATAATTATCCCCAGTCAGGCCATAAACACCGCAGAAAGCCTCAAATTGCTCTTCAGAGAGTAGTGGATTACCACAGTAAAGATCACTGGTAACGAAGAATGCACCGGAAGGGGCGATTTGAGCAACAGTGCGGTCATCTGCATACATCAGCTGAGCATAAGCTTCTGCATGCTCGTTAATTTCATAATGACCAAAAGCACCCATTGTCCAGCGCTCATCTGGACGCTGGAAATAATTCAGTGGGCCGTAGTTATATAGTTGACCAAAATTGGCAAGCTCGCCATTGTCACCGAGGCTATAATCAAAGCCTTCAGTTGTATCACCTTTGTTCGAACCAAAGTCGGTAAAGCGGCCCCAGGGTACGGTGGAGGAGCCGCCGCAATCGAAGTTACTGGCACTGCCATCTAGGCTGCAACCACTATAGTCACGGTCAGACTGAAGAACAGCATCAATCTTGCGATAATTGGCATATGCTGTGACGTTACCACGACCATTGTCCAAGTTTGCACCGATGATCATGGAGAAATCATTTGTTTCTCCATCGGTAACACTGCCGTCTGCTACATCAAAACCGTTAGACTCTACCAGACGTTGCATTTTGCTATTGTCATTATTGTGTTGGTAGACACTGGTTTGAGATTCGAAGCGGACCCCCTCAAAATCATCTTTCATGATGAAGTTGACAACACCTGCAATTGCGTCAGAACCATAAGTTGCAGAGGAACCGCCAGTCAGAACTTCAACACGCTCAACCAAAGCGCCGGGAATTTGGTTGAGATCAGCGCCAGAACCGCCTGCAAGCGGAGAGCCTGCAGGCATTCTGCGACCATCAATCAGAACAAGAGTGCGCTGAGAGCCTAGGCCACGAAGAGATACGGTTGCAGTACCAGTAGATCCATTTGCTTGGCCGGCGGTCTGGGTCGCAGCGACCTGGGGCAGGTCATTAATCAAATCTTCAACACGTACAATACCGGTGGCCTTAAGATCTTCTGCACTAACAGAAGTAACCGGACTAACGCTTACGTCATTTGCTCGTTCAATACGGGAGCCAGTTACAACTACCTCTTCAACCATTTCGGCATCTTGTTGAGCGAAAGCAGGCATAGCCGGAACCAGAATCGCAGCAGCGGTGAAGCCAAGGGCTCCTTTCACAGCTGTGGACAGGAGGTTCTTTTTCATTGTCAATCCTCTCTTGATCGTTGGATTTATAATCTTTTGTCAAAACGACGAGTTCGAAAGCAGCTACCCCCAAGTGGCCACTTTCCTCCCAACATATTCTTTAACGAGTGGTGTAAAGATTTCCTCAAAGAAAATCTCATTCTTTTACTGATACTTCGCAATGAGTGTTTTGGCAGGTATGAGGGTTGAGTCTGGGTTGCAATTTCGTTGGTTAAGGGTTGACAGTGTCGGTAAATTTACAGCTTTAAGGAGAGGGACCCATACCAGTACCGCCCAGCTAAGTCATAGGTGCGGTAGTCATAATTATTATCCGTAGCCGTTACAGCCAAAGGGGGAGGGGTGTTAAACAGGTTGTTGACCCCTATTGCAAGGCGAAGCTTATCAGTAGGGTTGAAAGAAAGCTGTGCATCATGGCTAAGCCAGCTCTTTATACGGTGCGTGAGGGATTGATCGTTGTGCAGGTAGGTTTCTTCCATGTTGCCGACAAAGTGGGCGGTATAGCCGGCCTTCCAATGTTCGTTACTCCAGTAAACGCCAGCATTGGCTTTTAATTTTGGTAGTGACCCTGTCCCGCCTGTCGTAGTGTCTATAAAAGTGCCAGCCAGCTCCTCTTCGGGTAGTCCTGTGGCCCCTTGATTTAAGTAGCTCAGCATATGGCTTATATTAACGGCAAGATCAAGTTGCCCAAAGTTGTCCACAGGCAGATTGTAGCGGAGTGCGATATCGTAACCCTGGATGGTACGTCGGCCTTTATTGATCCGTGTAGCGAGAATTTTGGTAATCTCGCCGCGGTCATCACGGGTAACCCTGTTGCTGAATAGCCCGAGATAAGCGTTCTGCTCAACTAGAAACTGGGGGCTGCTGCCAATGACGTCATCTTGCTGGATATTAAAAAACTCGATGGCGGTGCTCAACCCCTCTATCTGCCTGGGTGACCAGGCTAGGCTGGCTGTAAGGGTTTCCGAGGTCTCTGGCATCAGGTTAGGGTTGCCGCCGAACTCGGTGAGGTATTGGATTCGTGCACTGTCAGATTGTGCAGGACAGCCGGCCAGGAGACTTGCGCTATCACTGGTGCAGGGATCAAAGATAAACTCCTGGCTTTGGTAGCCTTGCTGGTGCATATCGGTAAGAGTGGGTGCCCTAAAGCCGCTCGCATAGCTGATCCTGAGGTGTAGGTCGCTCCAAGGTTGCCAGCGCAGGGCGAGCTTTGGGTTGTAAGTACTACCAAAGTCGCTGTAGCTGGACAGGCGCATTGCTCCATCCAGCCAGAGTTTTTCTGACTGCAGTGGGACTGAGACTTCTGCGAAGGTTTCTTTGATGGTGCGTGAGCCGCGGGTTGCGCCCGGTGCGTGGCCCCCTATATAGGAAAGGCCATTTTGGTCGTTGGAGCTGGTAGACAAAGCTTCATGTCTGATCTCAAGTCCTATTGCTGCTAGGATCTCACCTGCCCGATTTTTCCCCAGAGGCCCGTCTGCGATAAAGGAGGCAGACTCCATGCGGGTTTGGCTTCGGTTGGAGCTTTGCCCTCGAATAAAATCCAGTTGCTCGCTGTTAATGCTACCGCTGGGGCCCAGTAAGTTTATGGGGGTGCAGCCACTATCTGGGTTGCAGATTGTTGGTCCCTTTAGGCCCTGAGAGAGCGCTAAAGGGTCTATGAGGTTACTGAGCTTTTCACTTTTGTCTGTATGGTGTAACGATGAGATCAATTCCCAGTGCCATTGCTTATGAGCACCCTTGATTCCACTATTTACTCTCCAGGATCTTGTGCGGTTTTCCTGTATCCGAGGCCCCAGTTCGGTAATTCGCTTCCTGACATCCGTAATAGATTGATTGAAGGGGTTGTAGATGTTATCCGCCGCTATAGTTAGGTCGCCATTGTCAAAGCGGGTAAATACTGGGGTTGGGGCTTTGGTTGATTCCGCGGAAGTGTGCTGCCCCATAACCTCTGCAAATATCAGTGTGCTATCACTGAGGTCAAAATCAGCCGATAGGTATACAGAATTGCTTTCGATAGGCGTAATGGCGGAGGTGTAGTCGCTGTAGTTGTATCTATCTTCCAGGGACCAGGAGCGGTAAGTTTCCGGTGATGAGCTGGTTAGGACAGAGCTGTTGGTCAGGGCGATAAATCCTTCTGGAGTGGCTGATGAGCGTTTGTCGGTGCCGCCAAAATTACGGCTATCTGCAGATTCTGACAGGTTGCGATCACGACTCATTACCGCGCCTTGCGCATACTTTGCCAGGCTGAACATCAAGTGGCTGCGCTCACCTTGCCTTCCCCATGTTAAATAATGGGATTCTGTTTCACGGTCACCTTCATGGGCTTGTCCATAATAGCTATTCATAGATAGGCCTTCGAAATCCCTGCGAAGGATAATATTGATGACCCCGGCTATGGCATCTGAGCCATATACTGCCGAAGCACCATCTTTCAGGATTTCTACGCGCTCAACTATAGATAGGGGGATGGTGTTGAGATCGGTCGCCTCTCCACTGTAGCCATCGCCAATAATGCGTCGGCCATTGATTAATACCAAGGTGTTACTGGCGGGAAGGTAGCGAAGAGAAACAGTGGCTGTTCCATCATCCTCTTGACTGACAGAGGTGCTGGTAGAATTTCCTGAGACAGCTGGCAAGAACTGGAGTGCGTCGGCAACAGTTTGTGCCCCGGTCAGTTCAAGTTGTTCTCTGGAGAGCCTGTCGATCGGGGCATAATCGTCCAGCTGGTAGTGACGCAGGTGGCTGCCTGTAAGGCTTTGTCCGGTGACGGTAACTTCTTCGGGGGGAGAGTTGAGTTGTTGCTCAAGTTTGGGGCTGAGGCCCTCAATGGGTGTTATCGCAAAGGAGGAGGGTCCTGTGCGTTGATAGGCAAATGGTAGGCCTTGCAGTAATTGCTCTAAAACCTCTTCAAACTCCTCCTGCTCGGTGTCCAGGCTCTGCTTTACCAGAGTATATTGGGCGGCTGATGAGGTCTGAACCAAAATCGAAATCTGACACTGCTTTCCCAGGGAGATCAGGGCTTTGGGGAGAGAGCTGGCGGGAAGCTCAATCTTGGGTTCGGGGCATAGCGCAGCCGCTGCACGACTGACTGACAGCAGAAAAACCAAAAAGACTTTAGCCCAGAGCCTCACCGTCAAGAAGTTGCCCATCGTTATTGTGCCCAGCAATATAAGGAATTACGGAGCGTTGCTTCTGTTATTTTGTGGGCGGGAATTGCTAATTGCTCAATAAACGACCGCCAATTGAGGCGGTTATAACCTAATTGTGCCTGGGAGACAAGATAGTCAGGTTGGTATTGCTGTGATCCTGTTGAAGATCTAGGGCGGCAGTAATGGCTTTCAGGGTATTGTCCGGGTCAGATACCGCGAAAGTGCCAGATACAAGTCGGTCTTCTACTTCTGGGGTGGCAGCTACTGGTACAGGGAGGTAGCGGTTAAGTTCCTGCAGGGCCTCTTTTAGGGGGGTTTTCTCAAAGACTAGAATGCCACGGGTCCAGTCTGTGGCCTCTTGCTCTGAAGTTCGCTGGATTTTGCTGAGACCACGTTCAGACACGCTGACTTTTTGGTTTTTGGCTAGAGTGACGGATTCGGGGTTTAGGCCCGAGGCGCTTTCAGTTTCACTGACGGAAACTTTACCCTCTGTCACTGATACCCGTGTGTTTTCGGGGTTCAGTTCTACATTGAACTCGGTTCCGAGTACACGAATATTCGCATTGCCGGCGGCCACAGTGAAGGGGCGGGCAGTTTGGCGTGCGACGTCAAAGAAGGCTTCGCCATGGACAAGCAGTGTGCGTCTTTCTTTACGACTGTAGCTAACTCGCAGCTCGCTGTTGGAGTTCAATTTCACTTCGGAGCCATCGGCCAGGCTCACAGTGCGAACCTCCCCCAACTGGGTAATGTAAATTTGCTGGCTAGTTACTCCTGAATCTAGCCACTGCAGTCCAACCCAGGCGGCGAGAAAAGCACCACACGTAGCCAGGCCGCCGCTGAATAGCCAGCGTGACAAGCTCCAGTGGTCGTCGCGTGCTCCGCGCTGTATTTTTTGCTTTTTATCGTTTGTGTGAGCGGTTGGCACACTTTCGGGAAAGAAGTGATCGATGGGCATGTGGGTGAGGGCACCCAAGTCACCCCATAGTTCAGTTATTTCATCGAAGGCTTGGCGATGTGTTCCAGAGCTCGCGAGCCAAGTTGCAAACTCCCTTTTATCTGTCGCGCTGACAGTGTCCGAGCGTAAACGGGCAACCCAAGCGCAGGCCTGATCCAGGCTCTCATCACTTGTTATTTGTTGGAGGTTGCTGTTCATAATCGCTCTGGTACTCGGGTTTATTTGGCTTGTAGACAGTGGAGCTCTAGCCTCAAGATTTGGTGCATCTTACTCAAATTTCGCCGGCTTGTGTGATGTGGGCGACAATGGAGGTCCACCTGCAAAACAATGGCAGCACGAATAACCTTTTGGCAGTAAATAATTCTGTAAGTGCCAGGATTTGCAGGTTTAATTCGCCATTAAAACTCGTCCTTGCAAACTGAGACGGCCGAGGGGGTTCCTCCCTCAACAAAAATTGTTGCGGGGGCGTGGGCGGAGAATGGGGCTTTACGGCGAAGGATTCACCTTGCGTCTGCAGGCTTTCAGTGCCTGTAGGATATATTTCTCAACACTGCTCACTGAGATGTTCATTTCGTGGGCGATTTCGCTGTAAGAGAGTCCCCGTGTTCTATGTAGCAAGAAGGCCTGTCGGCATTTTAGTGGCAATTTATCCATAGCTTCGTAGATAGACTGAAGCTGTTGGCGCGCAGCGAGGACCCGCTCTGGAGACTGGTGGTCGGCGTGGTCATCTCGCTGGGTCTCTCCCTCTATAGAGGTCTGCTGGTTGAGGTACTCCACATGGAGTTTGCCGCGGCGCAATTGATCCACCGCCAGGTTGTTGGCGATCTGGTAGAGATAGGCGCGGGGGTTGTCCAGCTCCTTCTCATCGCTGAGCTTTTGCAGGCGAAGGTAGGCGTGTTGGGCGATATCCTCGGCATCGTCCGGGCTTTTGACAATGCGTGCGACAAAGCGCACCAAGGCTTGGCCGTGTTCGGCAAAAAGCCTTTCCAGAAGCGTCTTCCTGGCTTTATTCATTGCGTAATGCGTTCCCCGTCCAAGCCCGCTTTTTCGTTGTGGATTGTTTGTTCTTAGTGCGAGCTGGCGCACAGTTATATCACAAGGACTGCCCGGGCTACGAGTGGCGCGAATGGATCTATTTAGTGCATAGCCTGCTACCGGCTATGCCTCGTCGTCTATGCCGGTATAATGGCGCCCGCGCCAAGGGCGTGTGAGAGTTAAGTTGGCAGAGGTGTGCAGAGCACCGGAGACTGGATGAGCTATCAAGTACTGGCCCGCAAGTGGCGTCCGCGCCTGTTTCGGGAGATGGTGGGACAGGAACATGTGCTCCAGGCACTGATCAATGCCCTGGATAATGGCCGCCTGCACCACGCCTACCTGTTTGCCGGTACCCGTGGCGTGGGGAAAACCACCATCGCGCGGATTCTGGCAAAGTGTCTGAATTGCGAAGAGGGGGTCAGCTCTGAGCCCTGCGGGCAGTGTAATGCCTGCAGTGAGATTGCCGATGGTCGTTTCGTGGATCTTATTGAGGTGGATGCGGCATCTCGCACGAAGGTGGAGGATACTCGCGAGCTCCTGGAGAATGTCCAATACGCTCCTACAAGAGGGCGCTATAAGGTCTACCTGATCGATGAAGTCCATATGCTCTCCAACAGCTCCTTCAATGCCCTGTTGAAGACTCTGGAGGAGCCCCCGCCCCATGTGAAATTCCTACTGGCGACCACGGACCCCCAGAAACTTCCGGTCACCGTACTGTCCCGCTGTTTACAGTTCAAACTCAAAAATATGAGCCCCGAGCGGGTTGTTGAACATCTGCGCTTTGTGCTGGAGAAGGAGCAGGTGCCCTTTGAGGAGGGGGCGCTCTGGCAGTTGGGGCGTGCTGCCGATGGCAGTATGCGCGATGGCATGAGCCTCACCGACCAAGCCATCGCTTTTGGTGGTGGGAAAATCAGTGAGGCCGAAGTTCGCAATATGCTCGGCAGTATTGATACCGGACTGGTGTGGAAGCTACTGCAGGCCTTGGCCGATGAAGATGCCGCTGGGCTGTTTACTGCCGTCGCTGAGCTCGCGCAGCAGGCGCCGGACTTTGCCGCGACTCTGGCAGAGCTCGCCGATAACTTGCACCGTCTTGCGGTTGCGCAGGTGTTGCCCCAATCGGTGGATAATACCCTTGGGGACGGCGAGCGGCTGCGAGGCCTTGCCGGCCAAATAGCGCCAGAGAATATACAGCTCTACTATCAGATGGCGCTGCACGCCCGCCGGGACTTGCCTTTGGCCCCGGATCCGCGCAGTGGTTTTGAGATGGCCCTGTTGCGCATGCTGGCCTTCCGTCCACAGGGCGTGGCGAATATTCCACGGGTGGAACTGCCTGGACCCTCCGCCGAAGGGCAAGCTCAGCCTGCTTCTCATGAATTGGCGAAGCAATCCGTCGACGATCAGGGGAGTGCCGGCGGAAAAAAGTCTGAACTGGCGCCGCAGGCGGATGCGGCGGCACCCAGAGACCGGGTGGAGAGCGCTGCGCCCGTACCACATAAAGCCCCGGCACAGAGTCCAGTACCCCAAAGAGAGCAGAGATCGCCGGTGTCTCAAGAGGAGGGTGTGCGACAGCCACAGGACACTACCGAACAGATTAATGAGCTGAAAACAGACAGTCAGGTTGTGGTCCGCGACCCTCAGCCTGAGGGGGAAAGTTTCGCCGGGCAGGCATCAAACCCACAGGAAAGCGTTTTGGCTGAACTTCGCCAGCGGGTAGCGGAAGTGGAATCATCGCCACAGCCTGCGGAGCTTCAGGCCCCTCCGCGCAGGGATGCTGTACGCAAGGTTGCCGAAGCCCCGCGGGCGCACTTTGATGCTCTGACGCACGGAAGCTGGCCGGCGCTGTACAGCCAGTTAGGCGTTAGCGGCATACTGCACTCCATCGCCCAGCACCTAGAGCTAGTGGGGCGCCAGGACAATATACTCTCTTTTACCCTCGATGAGTCTTTTAGCAGTCTCTACGACGAGGTGCATCAGAGGCGTTTGGGGGATTTGCTGGGAGACTTTTTTCAGCAACCGGTTATTGCGCAGATTCAGGTGGGGCAGGTGCAGGGCAGTACGCCGGCGCGTTTGGCAGCGGCGACCCGCGATGCGCGCCTGGCTACAGCGCGGGATGCACTTACCTCTGATCCCTTGGTTCAGGAACTTCAGGTCGAACTGGGCGCAGTGTTATTACCGGACTCCGTCGAGTCTCTAGCGAAGACGGACTGACGTGGATTTTGGTTGCCCGGCTTCCAGCCGGGCTTTCACATAATATAGAGATAGAGGTTACCTATGAAAGGTTTGGGCGACTTGATGCAGCAGGCCCAGAAAATGCAGGCCGATATGCAGGAAAAAATGCAGAAGCTGCAGGAGGCATTGGCTGAGCTACGTGTGTGCGGCGAATCTGGTGCCGGTATGGTCAAGGTTACTATGAATGGTCGACACGATGTCGTCTCTGTGGATATCGATCCCTCCCTGCTCTCTGAAGGCAAAGAGATGCTCGAAGATCTGCTGGCAGCCGCGGTGAATGATGCCGTTCGTCGTGCGGAGGAAAAGGCCCAGGAGTTGCAAAAGCAACAAGTGGGCAATCTCGCCTCCGGTATGAACCTGCCGGAAGGCTTTAAATTCCCATTTTAAAGGGCGCACTTCGGTCGCTTTAGCGTTATATGTTTAGTCCCTTAATCGAAGAGCTTATTCGCGCGCTGCGCTGCCTGCCCAGTGTGGGCCCCAAGTCGGCGCAGCGGATGGCGATGTATCTATTGGAAAAGGATCGCGATGCTGCAGAATTGCTCGCGCGCAGCCTGGCCCAGGCCGTGGAGAGCGTTGGTCGCTGTCAGCAATGCCGTACACTGACCGAAGAGACGGTCTGTAGCCTGTGTGACAACACCCGCCGCGAGCAGTCTTTCCTCTGTATTGTCGAGACTCCCGCCGACGTGTTGGCGATTGAGCAGGCGGGTAACTACCACGGCCGCTATTTTGTCCTGCATGGCCATCTCTCTCCGATCGATGGTATTGGTCCTGCGGACCTTGGGATTGACCTACTGGAGCGTCGGCTTGCCAGTGAGCCGCTGCAGGAGTTGATTGTCGCCACCAACCCTACCGTGGAAGGGGAGGCGACAGCCCAATTCATTGCCGAGCGGGCCAAGGCCCAAGGGGTTAGCGTCAGCCGAATAGCCCATGGTGTGCCCATTGGTGGAGAGCTGGAATACATCGACGGCGGCACCTTGGCGCATGCTTTTAATAGCCGCACGGCCTTTTTCCCCCCTGCTGAGTGAAATCGATGGTTGAAATAGATACCACCCCGCGCTGGGTGGATTCCTACGAGCAGTTGGCGGCTCTGTGCGCGCAGTGGCGGCAGCAGCGCGCTGTGGCACTGGATACCGAGTTTATGCGCAGTCGCACTTTTTATCCGCAGCCGGCCCTGGTGCAGGTAGGTGATGGCAAGCACTGCTACCTCATTGATAACCTTGCGATAGAAGAATTACAACCTCTGCGCGACCTGCTGTTGGATACGGCTGTCACTAAAATCATGCACAGCTGCAGCGAGGATTTAGAAACCCTGGAGCGCCTGCTCGGGGTAATTCCCGAGCCCATTTTTGATACCCAGATTGCCGTGGCGATCAGCGGTATGGGCGCGGGCCTGGGGTATGCGGCCACTGTGCGTACTCTATTGAATATTGAGTTGCCGAAAAGTGAAACCCGCTCCGACTGGCTACAGCGTCCGCTGAGTGAAGCGCAGAAAACCTATGCTGCGCTCGATGTAGCGTGGCTACCGGTCCTCTATGGCGCGCTGCTAAAGCGATTGCAGGATCATGGGCGGGAGACCTGGCTGGAGGAGGACTGCGCGGCACTGGTAGCCTCGGCGCGTAACCCTCAGCCCCCAGAACTCTACTACCTGAAAGTAAAGGGCGCTTGGCGTCTGCGCGGCAAACACTTGGCAGTGCTTCAGGATCTTTGTACTTGGCGCGAGTCTGAGGCTCGGGCCCAGGATATGCCGCGCAATCACCTGCTGAAGGAAGCCGTCTGTATGAGCCTGGCCCAGCAGCTGCCGCGCAGCAAGAGCGCTTTAAGCCAGGCGGGTTTTGAAGGGCGTGTGCTGCGAGAGTACGGCGATACTTTATTGCAGATGATTTCCGCTGCTGTGGAGCGAAGCGATGCGCCTGCGCGCCTGCCGCAGCCACTCAACCGACAGCAGGGGGAGCTGCTTAAGTTACTGCGCCAGGAGGTCGCCAATATTGCGGCGCGAGAGAATTTGCCCACAGAAATTTTGATCCGCAAGAAAGAGCTAGAAACCCTGGTTCAGGCGCACGAACCCCAGTT
This sequence comes from uncultured Microbulbifer sp., assembly GCF_947498635.1. Lineage (GTDB taxonomy): Bacteria > Pseudomonadota > Gammaproteobacteria > Pseudomonadales > Cellvibrionaceae > Microbulbifer > Microbulbifer echini. The sequence goes on from NZ_CANMKV010000029.1 coordinate 15,123, forward strand.
ACAAGGGCGCCTATGTGGCTGGCGCGCCGAGGTGGTTGGCCTGCCCCTGCTTAACGCGCTGCGACAACTGCGCAATGAGGAAGTGAAGTGAAAGTTTTATGTGATATTTATCGCAGCCCGAAAAAAGAAGAAATGTATTTGTATGTCGATAAGCGCGAGGGGGTTGCCCGTGTGCCGGAAAACCTGCTGGCGTTGTTTGGCAGTCCTCAGCATGTCACAACCATGGTGATGACAACGGAACGTAAATTGGCCCGTGCAAATGCTGACAAGGTCCTGCAGGAGTTACGCATGCAGGGTTACTATTTGCAAATGCCCCCGGTGGCCGATTCCGAAATGCGTGAAATCGTGCTGAAAAACAGCAAACTGCAGCGCTGAATCGCATATGGCACAGCTGCCTTTCTGGCGACGAAAAACGCTAGAGCAAATGACGGAGCCCGAATGGGAGGCTCTTTGTGATGGCTGTGGGCGCTGCTGCCTGCACAGTCTTGAGGATGAGGATACTGGAGAGCTCTATAACACCAATGTCGCCTGTCGCCTATTGGATACAGATTCCTCTCGCTGTAGCCAGTACGTTCGACGTAAGGAGCTAGTGCCGGGCTGTGTTCAGCTGCGGGTGGAGGATATTGATCAATACACCTGGCTGCCGAGCACCTGTGCCTACCGCCGCCTAGCGCAGGGGCAGCCACTGCCGGAGTGGCACCCGCTAGTGAGTGGGGATTGGCAATCAGTACATAAAGCGGGCATGTCGGTGCGTGGCAGTGTTATCAGTGAAGAGTTGGTTCACCCGGATGATATGGAAGAGCATATTGTCACTTGGGTGGAAGCCGGGTGAATTGAGCAGTGTTGCCACTACCCCTATCTGGGGTGGGGAAATATAGAGAAATAAAAATGTCAGAAGATTTTCAAATTGCCTGGTCGGTTTATACCGGCGCGACTCTGGTTCTGTTAGCGGCCGGTTGGTGGTTTATGCGCAATTGGCGCTGGAGCTGGTTGCGTCGCACCTTACTGCTGGTCTTGGCTGCGGTTTTGTTGGTCCCGGTAAAGACACCGGTGGCTGGGTCGGTGGCCATACCATTGCTTCCCCTGTATCTCTACCAGGTATTATTTGAAGAAAGTGGAGCCGCGCCGGAAGTTATTGCGAATTTGGTCTTCGCTTCCGGCGGCGCTCTGACGATCATGCTGGTGTGGGGGCTGGTTACCCTATTGTCGAAGTATCGTCGCGAGCGACGCCGTCGCTTTGCTGAAGACCCATATTTCAACGAGCAGTGAGGGGTACTCAGCGCCTCCTGCCTCCTTAACGTGGGGCCTACTTTTGGTAGGCCCTGTGATCTTTCTTCCATCTGTCCATCAAAGGCGTTCCATCCATTCTCTAGTTTCTCTGTTGGCGATGACAGCTGCTATATCTATTAGGCTGCTTCCGCGCTTGGCGTGAGGCCAGACGAGCCGGCTTACTGATCTAAACTCAATACCCATACTCACTGCCGGAACATGATGATTTGTATTTCCACGAGGGTTATATGAAACCTGTTTGGAAGGGGTTGCCTGTCGATAAGCCGGACTGACTACAGATAATGACGATAAAGTGCCCTTGGTATGCGTTTTCCACCCTTTTTCATGGTGTTGGCTGCCAGATGGCTGAGGAACCCTGATGCTCGACCACCTGCTGATTCTCACTGCGGTAATGCTGGTATCGGGTATTCTCGGTGGGTTGGTAAATTATTATCAGATGCTGTTTACCGAGGAAGATCCGGCCGGCCTTGCCCGCTGCCTGATTATGGGGTTGTGCGGCGCCTTGATGGTGCCTATTTTCCTTAAATTCACCCAGAGTGATTTGCTCATAGAAATTCAAGGAGACCCCTCTCGCCTGCTGATTTTTACCGGTTATTGTCTTTTGGCCGCGATTGCCTCTCGCATGTTTGTTTTTAATGCGGCACGCCGCCAATTGCGCGATGCCAGTATTGCCCGTGCCCGGGTTGAAAACCTGGAGCAGGAACTGCGGACTATGCAGCTGGAGATGATGCCTCTGCTGGAGCACGAGATCGAGGGGGATCTGGAGCAGGGACCTGTGCTGGATTTCAATCAGATTCGCAAATTGGATGACAATGCCCTGCAGGTGCTCAACCTGTTAAATGACGGTGAGTGTGTATTTCGCTCGCTGTCCGGTATGGTGCAGGATAGCGGTATGGAAACCAACTCTATCGCCCGAGCCCTCAACAGCCTGCTGGTACTCGAGATGGTGGGCAAGATCCACAGTCACTTGGGAATTCGCTGGTACATCACCGGTAAAGGGCGCCAAGTGATACACCGCCGCAGTACCCAGATAGCCTGAGCAGCCCTCCGCTCATCGTCCCTTCAAAATGCCTACTCGGGCTGGTCATCCAATTTGATCGTTCCAGCCTCGCCTCCCGACCTAGTGATCAATTATCATTCGCCAAATCAGAAGTTAGCGTGATGACAGGATTGGAGTAAGCATGAAATTTACCGGTACCGACAGCTACGTAGCCACCGAAGACCTGCAGATGGCGGTGAACGCAGCCGTTACCTTGCAGCGCCCCCTGCTGATTAAAGGCGAGCCGGGCACCGGCAAAACGTTACTCGCGGAACAGGTTGCTGAGAGTCTTGGCTTAAAGCTGATTCAATGGCATATCAAATCCACCACCAAGGCGCAGCAAGGGTTGTATGAGTACGATGCCGTATCGCGACTGCGGGATTCCCAGTTGGGGGTGGATAAGGTTCACGATATCGGCAATTACATCAAGCGTGGCAAATTGTGGGAGGCTTTTGCGGCCGAAGAGCGTGTAGTGTTATTGATTGATGAAATCGATAAAGCGGATATCGAATTCCCCAACGATCTGTTGGTGGAATTGGACCGCATGGAGTTTTTCGTCTACGAAACTGGCGAAATCATTAAAGCCAAGCAACGCCCTATCGTTATTATTACCTCGAATAATGAAAAAGAGTTGCCGGATGCGTTCCTGCGCCGCTGTTTTTTCCACTACATTAGTTTCCCCGACCGCGAAACTATGCGCAAAATTGTTGATGTGCACTACCCGGATATCAAAGGTCAGTTAGTTGCAGAAGCTATGGATATTTTCTTTCAGTTGCGCGATGTGCCGGGCTTAAAGAAAAAACCCTCCACCTCAGAGCTGATCGACTGGTTGAAGTTATTGATGGCTGATGATATTCCTGAGGAAGTCTTAAAAAATCGTGATAACAGCAGCGCTATTCCCCCGCTTTATGGCGCCTTGCTAAAGAATGAGCAGGATGTCCATATGCTTGAGCGTCTGGCATTTATGGCTCGCCGTGATAACCGCTAGGCTAGCCTAGTTTTTTCGCCAGGGACAATGTGAGCCCTGGCGATAATCCGCTCGGTTTTGCCGAGTCTCTTTTTTCCTGTGCTGACCGCGAATTACTATGCTGATTGGCTTTTTCCTGAATTTACGCCGCTATAAATTACCGGTATCCATTACCGAATTACTGGCCTTGCTCGAGGCATTGCAGCAACGTCTGGTCTTTGCTGACCTGGAGGAATTTTATTTTCTTGCCCGTGTCTGCCTGGTGAAGGATGAAAAACACTTCGATAAATTTGACCGTGCCTTCGAGGCCTATTTCAAAGATCTAGAAACCCTCGATGATATCGTTGAGCAAATGATCCCCGAGGACTGGCTTAGAGCGGAGTTCCTTAAGCAATTAAGCGAAGAGGAAAAGGCCAAGGTCCAGAGCCTGGGAGGGTTGGAAAAACTATTAGAGGAATTTAAAAAACGCCTCGAAGAGCAGAAAAAGCGCCATAGCGGTGGCAACCGCTGGATTGGCACCGGTGGTACCAGCCCCTTTGGGAATAGCGGTTATCACCCAGGTGGCATTCGAGTTGGTGGCCAGGGGCGCAACCGTTCGGCCTCCAAAGTGTGGGAAAAACGCCAGTTTAAAAATCTGGATGACAGTGTAGGCCTGGGTACCCGTAATATTCAGGTAGCTCTGCGCAAGTTGCGTAAATTTGCCCGTACCGGTGCTGCTGAGGAGCTGGATCTGGATAGCACTATTTCCTCCACCGCACGCAATGCCGGTCTACTGGACATTAAAATGGTGCCGGAGCGGCACAATGCAATTAAAGTACTGATCTTTTTTGATGTGGGAGGTTCTATGGACCCCTACGTGCGGGTCTGTGAAGAACTGTTCTCTGCCTGCCGCTCGGAATTCAAACATCTGGAATATTTTTATTTCCACAATTTTGTGTATGAGCATGTGTGGAAAGACAACCAGCGCCGCTCTAGCGAAAACACGCCCCTGTTAGAAGTGCTGCGCACCTACGGTAAAGATTACAAAGTAATTTTTGTCGGGGACGCCTCGATGGCGCCCTATGAGATTAGCAGCCGTTTTGGCAGTGTCGAACATATGAATGAAGAGCCCGGCGCGGCCTGGATGGAGCGTATCACCGAAACTTACAGTAACCTGATCTGGCTGAACCCCGTGGGTGAAGAGTATTGGCAATATACGCCCAGTATTGGTATGACCCAGCGCTTGGTCGATGGGCATATGTATCCGATGACGCTGGAGGGTTTGGATAGAGCGATTGCCTATTTGGTGAAAGGGCGCTGATCGCCGCGATCTCTTCTGCGGGCTCGAATTCATGCGGCACATTGCGTGCTGCATGAATGCCTCATCTTTTTTTCAGGGATACGCAGTTACTCTTTTTGGTTTCCGCTAAAGTGCCGGGGCGGCGTGCCTTCATGATCGGCAGTGATGCTGATTTCTTCTTTGGTGGTTTCTCCCACGGTTACATGTACTTCTTCCGCGCCGTGCATCCAATCCACGAGCTTTTCGCGAATCAGATACAAAATAAAACCTGCCACAATTGCCGCGAGTGCGACACCACCGAATGTGGCGAGTGGACCGGAAACGCCCACCAATTTGCCAATTTCTGCCGCGCCTTTATTGGCGATACCGATAAAGGCAAACCAAAGCCCCATCATTAGGGATAAATAGCGCAGGGGCGAAAGTTTAGTAACCACAGACAGCCCAATCGGGGATAGGCACAGCTCGCCAATGGTATGAAAAATATAGGCGAAGACCAGCCACCATATACTCGCCTTTATGGTTTCAGAATCGCCGATTTGTAGCGCTGCGCCACACATCGATAGGAAACCGATTCCGAGAAATACCAAGCCCAGGCTGAACTTGGCCGGTGAGCTGGGTTCTCTATCCCCCATGCCTACCCAGATACTGGCTATAATCGGCGCGAGAATAATAATAAAGAGGGGATTGACCATCTGCAGCCAGCTGGCTGGGATTTCCCAACCGAGTACATTTAGGTCAGTACGGTATTTGGCAAAAAGGTTCATGGAGCCGGCGGCCTGCTCGAAGCCGGCCCAGAAAACTACGATAAAGACACCAAGTACCAAAATTACCTTGATGCGGTCACGCTCCTCCTGAGTGAGTGGACGGTGTTTGTCTGTGGCCCCGTTACTCCCCTGTTCCAGGCCCAGGTGGGCGGAGGGTTGAATGCCGATCTGGCCGAGGTAGCGCCTGGCCTGTGTCATTTGTAGCAGCAGGCCGAGGAGCATACCTATACCTGCGACAATAAAGGCCAGTTGGTAATCCACTTTTTCTCCAATCCAGCCTACGACGAGGTAGCCGAGGATGGAGCCCAGGTTGATCCCCATATAGAAAATGGTAAAGGCGGTATCGCGTCGCTTGTCGCCCTCTTCATAGAGGTCGCCGACCATCGTGGAGATATTCGGTTTGAAAAAACCATTACCGATAATTAGTAGCGCTAATCCCAGCCACAGCATATAGATTTGGCTGCCATCTGGCAGCCAGGCGTGGGGAAAGCCCAGGGAAAACTGTCCCAGCATCATCAGGGTGCCACCGAACATAATGCAACGCCGCTGTCCCCAACGGTTGTCCGCCATCCAGCCACCAATAATCGGGGTCAGATAGACCAGCATCGCGTACCAGCCCAGGTAGCTCAGCGCCTTGGATTGTAGCTCGGTGTCCGAGAGCTGTCCCCAGCCGAATACCGCGGCGGCGGCGGTGGAAGTTAAGTAGAAGACAAAAATGCCGCGCATGCCGTAGTAGCTGAGGCGCTCCCACATCTCGGTGCCAAACAGCAGGAACAGGCCCTTGGGGTGGCCGAAGAGCTGACCGGCACTGGCGGGTGGCTTGGGCTTGATCTCTTGCATATTACTGCTCGCAAGGTGTGACCCAGAGGCGTGATAGCGCCCCTAGAAGTGACCTCTATCCAATTCAGTATAGTTGAGCGCCACCCGACGGTTTTCAGTCCCATTGCAAAGTGGGGGTATAATCCAGGGTTTGTCACTTCTGTACGAATCATGAGTCACTCCGAAGTAGAAAAAAACCTGGGTATTCTGCAGACCCGTATTTCCACCTGCATGGGGCAGGACCGCTATCCGTTGCGCCGAACCGTGAAGAATGTGCGGCGGCGCCTGCAAGAGGGGAAGCCGGCAGACCGTATGTTGGCCCAGCTGGAGCAGCAGCTGCAGGAGTCCGAGGCATTGGTAGCGGCGCGTCGGGGTAAATTGCCCGAAGTGCAGTGGCCGGAGGCGTTGCCGGTAGTGGCTCGACGGGAGGAAATCGCCGAGCTGATTGAAAATAATCAAGTTGTCGTGGTGGCTGGTGAAACTGGCTCGGGCAAAACCACCCAGCTGCCAAAAATCTGCCTGTCCCTGGGGCGGGGTATTTATGGGCAGATTGGTCACACGCAGCCGCGCAGGATTGCCGCGCGCACAGTGGCTAATCGTATTGCCGAGGAATTGCAGCAACCCCTTGGGGACTCTGTCGGTTACCAGGTGCGCTTTACCGATCACAGTACCGAGCACACCCATGTCAAGCTGATGACGGATGGGATTTTGTTGGCGGAAATACAGCGCGATCCCCTGCTGAATAAATACGATACGCTGATTATCGATGAGGCCCACGAGCGCAGCCTCAATATTGATTTCCTACTGGGCTATCTGAAAACTATATTGTCCAAACGCCCGGATCTTAAGCTGATCATTACCTCAGCCACCATTGATCTGGAAAAATTTTCTCGACATTTTGCCGATGCACCGATTATTGAAGTGTCGGGCCGCACCTACCCGGTGGATATTCACTACCGACCCGCCGCAGACAGCGATGCGGATCTGAATGAGCAGGTGGTGGCCACCGTGGAGGAACTCCTGCACGAAGAAAAATCCAGTAGCCGGCGCGGTGGTGACATACTGGTATTTATGAGCGGCGAACGGGAAATCCGTGAATGTGCCAAGGCTCTGCGCGATGCACAGATTGCGCAGCTGGAAGTTCTCCCTCTGTATGCCCGTTTGAGCCTGGCCGAACAGGCTAAGGTTTTTCACGGCCATAAAGGTCGCCGTATTGTACTGGCCACGAATGTGGCGGAGACCTCGATTACTGTGCCCGGCATTCGCTATGTGATTGATCCGGGCACTGCGCGCATCAGCCGTTACAGCTATCGCAGCAAAATTCAGCGGTTGCCGATAGAGCCGATTTCTCAGGCCAGCGCCAATCAGCGTGCCGGCCGCTGCGGTCGTGTCAGCGCGGGTGTGTGTATCCGCCTTTATGAAGAGCGCGATTATGAGCAGCGCCCGGAATTTACCGATGCGGAAATCCTGCGTACCAACCTGGCCGCAGTAATCCTGCAAATGTTGCAACTGCGTATCGGCGATATTCGCGACTTCCCCTTTGTCGACCCACCCGATCCACGCCTGATTAATGACGGCTACAAGCTATTGGAGGAATTGCTGGCGGTGGATGCTCAGGGCAGGGTGACTAAGCTTGGGCGGGCTCTGTCGCGATTGCCACTGGACCCGCGTTTGAGCCGGATGTTGCTGGCCGGGGCCGATAAAGGCAGTGCGCGCGAGTTGTTAATTATTGTCGCCGCCCTGGCTGTGCAGGATCCACGGGAACGGCCGGCGGAAAAACGTCAGGCCGCCGATGAAAAACATCGTCAATGGCAACACGAGCAATCGGATTTTCTGTCTTATGTTCAGCTGTGGGATGCCTTTGAAACTCAGCGCCAGGAACTGAGCCAAAATCAGCTGCGCAAGTGGTGCCAGAAAAACTATCTATCCTGGCTGCGTATGCGCGAGTGGAGGGATATTCATCACCAGTTGCGGGTGGCCTGTCGCGATCTGGATGTGAAGGAAAATAAAGAACCGGCGGAGTATGAGGCCGTGCACCGGGGCATTGTTATGGGCATGCTCGGCAATATTGGCGTGCGCGATGAAAATAAAGAATTTAACGGTTGTCGCAATCGCCGCTTCCATATTTTTCCGGGTTCCGGCCAGTTTAAGAAGCCGCCGCGATGGGTGGTTTCCGCCCAGCTACTGGAAACCAGCCGCCTGTTTGCCCACACCGTTGCCAAAATAGAGCCGGAATGGGTGCTGGCCGCAGCGCAGCATTTGGTCAAACGCAATTATTTCGAACCCCACTACGATGCCCGCTCCGGTCAGGTGATGGCTTTCGAGAAGGTCTCACTTTACGGCTTGGTCCTGGTGGAAAAACGCCGTATTCCCTACGGCAAACTGGACCCAAAAGTTGCACGTGAAGTATTTATTCGCCAGGCGTTGGTAGAGCAGCGCTATCGTGGAAAAGGCCGTTTCTACAAGCATTACACCGATCTTCTGCAGTCACTGGAAGAGCTGGAAGCCAAGTCCCGCCGCCGGGATATTCTGGTGGATGACGAAGTGATCTATCGCTTTTTCGATGAGCGCTTGCCCGCAGATATTGTGAATTTGGCAGGTTTTGAACACTGGCGTAAGGACGTGGAGTCCAGCGATCCCCAGTTGCTGTTTATGCCCCGTGAGTTGCTCATGCAGCAGAGTGCGGACCATGTGGGCGAGGCCCAATTTCCCGATGAGTTACAGGCGGGAGGGGTTGTTTATCCTCTCAGCTACCATTTTGAGCCGGGTAGTGTGGATGACGGTGTGAGTATTCAGGTGCCTGTGGGCGCTTTGCACCAGGTGCCCGCCGCGCGCTTGTCCTGGCTGGTGCCGGGTATATTGCGCGATAAATGCATCGCCCTGTTAAAAGCCCTGCCGAAGCAGTGGCGCAAATATTTTGTTCCAGTTCCGGCGGCAGTCGACAGGGCTCTGCCCAAGCTGCGTACGGACAATACGCCCTTGTGGCAATCCCTGGCCCTGGAACTGCAGCGCCAGACCGCCCAGCAGTTACCCGATAGCGTTTGGGAGTCCGCCGAGCAGTCCCTGGAAGATTTCTATCGCGTCAATATTCAGGTAATGGATGAGGCGGGCAAGCTGCTCGACCAGGATCGCGATCTTGCCCTGTTGCAGGCGCGCTATCGCGATCGGGTACAGCAGGGCCTGGCCGATGCTGGCGACAGTTTTGAGCGCGACGGTATTATCCATTGGGATTTTGGCGAGCTACCGGAAACCCATACCCTCGACCAGGGCGGTCTTAAAGTGCGGGCTTATCCGGCGCTGGTGGAGGGCAAGGATAGTGTCTCCCTGAAGTTGCTGGATAACCCCGCCGAGGCGCGCAGGGTGAGCCGTGCCGGTATTTGCCGTCTGGCCCTACTGCACTTACCGGAAAAAGTGAAATACCTGCGCAAAGAGCTATTGCGCGGTAAAGAGTTGGGTTTATCGGCTGCAGACCTGGGCCGGCGTGAGGAGGTGGCAGACGATATTCTGATGGCCGCCGTGCGCGAAGTCTTCTGGCCGGATGAAAACTGGCCGCGTACCGAGACTGAATTCCTCTCTGCGCTTCAGAACGATGGCGAGTTGGTGGGTGCGGCCCAGGAGATGGGAAACTTGTTGGTCAAAGCCTTGGGGCAGTTAGTCCCTCTGCGCAAACAGATTAAGCAACAAAAAAATCTGGCGGTCGCCATGGCTGTGGGGGATATCCAGCAGCAGCTAACCGGGCTCTTCTACCGGGGATTCTTATTCGATACGCCGCTGGAGTGGCTGCGTCAGTATAGCCGCTATTTGAAGGCGATCGCACTGCGCCTTGAAAAGGCCGCTCTCGATCCCAATCGGGACCGCAAACTGCAAGTGGAGTACCACAAGGCGGCCGAACCCTACAGCGATCAAGCAGAGAAGTTCTCAAATAGGGAACTGGCTTCAGAGCCGGCCCTGGCGGAGTACCGCTGGATGTTGGAAGAATTCCGTGTGAGCTTATTTGCGCAAACACTCAAGACGCTAATGCCAGTCTCAGCCAAGCGCCTACACAAGCTGTGGACCGAGGTTGATGGCAAGGTGCGGCTGGGTTGATGGACCAGTGGGCGCAGATCACAAAAAAAGTAGGGCGCCTTGTGTAAGATTCCTCTCTCTGGCCCGACAGATCAATGTAGAGTCGGCGAAAGGCGCAGAGCGTTAGTGCGTGTGCTATGGGCTGGGTTCACTAAATGACGGTTTCTCACCCGGTTTCATTATACTGTCGCCGGATCTAGAAAAAGTCTTAAAGGTTTTTATTACACAGGGTATTAGTTAGGAGATTTTTTATGAACAAGAAACATCTTTCCCCGGTTGCGGCTGCTGTTGGTGCGGCTTTTATTGCCACTGCGGCTATGAATGTGTCTGCAGCCAATAGCGACGCCAACCCGTTTGCCGCTGAAGAGCTGAACTCTGGCTACAACCTGGCATTGGCCGATCACGATCACAAGGATAAGGATAAAGAAGGTAAGTGCGGCGAAGGCAAGAAGAAAGAGGGTAAGTGCGGCGAAGGCAAAAAGAAAGAAGGTAAGTGCGGCGAAGGGAAATGCGGCGAAGGTAAGAAGAAAGAAGGTAAGTGCGGCGAAGGTAAATGCGGTAATTAATATTCCGTCCCGCACGACTTGGGCGGTACGGCATAAAGTACCGCCCTAGCTCTTTCCATAAGTAACAGAGGCAAATCGAGGTGCGCAATTATTCAGTGGAGGGGGCCGGTCTCGGACTGCGTCGCTCTATGATGGGAGAGGATCTGTCATCGAATGCGGTGGATTTTTTCGAGGTGGCACCGGAAAACTGGATCGGTGTTGGTGGTCGCTATGGCCGCTGGTTTCGCCAGCTGAGCGAGCGGCATCCATTTATTTTGCACGGTTTGTCTCTCTCCATCGGCTCGTCAGATCCGCTGGATATGGAACTGCTCGCTTCTATTAAGCAATTTATTCGCGAGCACGATATTCGTCTTTACAGTGAACATTTGAGTTACTGCTCGGACCAGGGACATCTTTACGATTTATTGCCGATCCCCTTTACGGAGGAAGCGGTGATGTATGTCGCCGAGCGGATTCGTATGGTACAGGACACCCTGGAACAGCGCATTGCCATGGAGAATGTTTCTTATTATGCCGCTCCAGGTCAGGAAATGAGTGAGTTGGCATTTTTGCAAGCCGTGTTGCAGGAGGCGGACTGCGATCTTTTATTGGACGTCAACAATATTTATGTGAACTCAATCAACCACCGCTATGATCCCCTCGAATTTCTTTGTTCGCTCCCCTCTGAGCGAATGCGTTATGTGCATGTGGCGGGGCATTACGATGAAGCGGATGACCTGAAAGTGGATACGCATGGTGCCGCGGTGATTGATCCAGTGTGGCAGCTTTTGGATAAGGCCTACGAAATTCACGGTGTTATGCCCACACTGCTGGAGCGTGACTTTAATATTCCGCCCATGCCACAACTGCTCGAAGAGGTTCAGCAGATCAAGCGTACCCAGGCCAGCTACCAAGTAGAAGAACCCTATGTCCTCAGTCGCCGATAAAACTGCCAGATTCCAGGGACTGCAACGGGACTTTGTCGCCCACTTACGGGCCCCCGAACACATCGCAGCACCTAGGGACATTGAAGACCGGCGCGTGGCTATATACCGGGACTTGATTTACAACAATATCGAATCATTTATTGCCAGTGGTTTTCCTGTATTGCGCAGTCTCTACAGCGATGAATACTGGCACGCAATGGTACGGGATTTTGTCCAGAGCCATAGCGCAAAGAGCCCTTACTTCCTGCAGATTAGTGAGGAATTTCTCACCTATCTGCAACATGAGCGGGGCCACCGGAAAGGTGATCCACCATTTTTATTGGAGTTGGCCCACTACGAGTGGGTGGAGTTGGCCCTGGACGTAAGTACTGAGGAAATACCTACTGGCTTGGATCGACAGGGCGATCTGCTGACTTCTGTGCCGGTGGTCTCACCGCTGGTGTGGAGTCTCAGCTACAGCTACTCGGTGCATCGTATCGGCCCCGACTTTCAACCACAGGAGCCGGCAGAATCGCCCACCTTTTTGCTGGTCTACCGCGGCCTCGACGAAGAGGTCAACTTTATGGAGATCAATGCGGTGACTGCGCGCCTGTTACAGTTGGCCTCTGAAGGGGAGAGTACAGGGGAGCAACTGCTGGGACAGATTGCCACGGAGCTGCCTCAAGTCGACCGAGAAACCCTCTATGGGTTTGGGGGAGAGTTACTGAAAAAGCTTTTGGATAAAGGTGTGATTGCCGGGCTGCGGCACCAGAGTATCGGGTAAACGTCCTCGGCATTCCATTTTTTGGCGCAATTTGCTTTTTGGTGACGGCGTGTGCTTGCCTGAAACTGCCTCATCTTTGACGAATCCCAGATGCTATGCTGCCGAGGGTGGTTTACAGTTTGCGAGGGCGTTAGAATCCTTGGCCTTAATTTTTGTTAAAAGAGGAGCAGGGTTTTGCTAGGACGCAGAGATTTATCGCCCTGGTTGATGGCCACGATACTGGCCGCTTCCCCGTTGGGCGCTTTGGCGCAACAAGATCCATTTGGAGCGGCGGCCACCCCCGCAGTTTCAATCCAGTCTGAGCCTGTTGAGCAGAATACGGCCACCGGTGATGAAAGTGGGTCACTGGAGGATGAATACGGTTTTGATCCCGCGGATGAATTTGGTGGCGAAGAAGGGGCAAACTTTGCCCTGCGCGATCCCTGGGAAGGCTTCAACCGTGCAATATTCAGCTTTAATGATGGTGCGGATCGCTATGTCCTGAAGCCGGCTGCGGTGAGTTATCGGCAGATTACCCCGATCTTTATGCAGCAGGGTGTCAGTAACTTTTTCAGTAACCTGGGTGAAGTGTCCAATACTTTTAACGGTGTGTTGCAAGGCAACTTGGGTCAGGCTGGGAACGATGCGGGCCGCTTGCTGATTAATACCACTATTGGTATCGCCGGCCTTTTCGATGTCGCCAAGCATATGGGGTTGGAGAGGGGAGACGGCGAAGACTTTGGGCAAACCCTCGCGGTTTGGGGGGTACCTTCGGGTCCCTATCTGGTGTTGCCATTACTGGGCCCCTCTACTGTGCGGGATACCCCGGCCAGAGTTGTGGATTACTACACCAATCCCTTGAGTTATGTGGATCACGATGCCACCCGCTATACCCTTAAAGCAACCGACATTATCCAAAGCCGCGCCAGCCTGTTAAAGGCGGAATCTCTGCTGCAGGGGGATCGCTATGTATTGCTGCGCGATGCTTATCTACAGCGTCGCGACTTCCTCATCGTGAATGGTGAAGTGGATGTGGACACCGAGACCGAAGCCGCTGAGGCCATCGATCAGGGTGAAGTCGAAGAGTCTAGTGACTACTGAGCATCAACGAGTTAAACCCTCTCCTATAAGGGCCTGCCGTGGCCGGCCCCAGTAGCCTGCTACTGACCGATGATGAGTGCTCCCGCAACTTCTTGCGCGGAGCGCTTTCGCGTCAGGGGCTGTCGGTCGCTGTAGCCGACAGCGGCCAGCAGGGCATCGAGCAATTCTCCCCCGAACTTTTCCAGCTGGTGGTCGTAGATCTGCTTCTGCCCGATATGGACGGGCTGGAAGTACTGCGCAAAATCAAGCATCTCTCTCCGGGCACTGCGGTTTTAATGATCGCCGATAGCGGCGAGTTACATCAAGTGCTACAGGCCATGCGCCTGGGCGCCTGTGACTTTCTGATAAAGCCTATTCAGCAGGCCGCACTGATCGACAGTGTGATCTGCCGTATCACCGGAGAGGAAAACCTCGCCCAGCAGAATATTCAATACCGCAAGGCCTTGGAGGAGCGCAACAGCGAGCTGCGCGACCATATTGAGCTGTTGCGGCGGGACCAAGAGGCCGGCCGCTTGTTGCAACAGCACCTGTTGCCCCGCAGCCCCTATGTTTACCCCGGCGGCATCGCTGTTGCCTATCGCCTGGTCCCCTCTCTGTACCTCAGTGGTGACTTCGTTGACTACGGCCTGTTTGGCGAGCGCTTTGTGGCTTTTTACCTGGTGGATGTCTCCGGCCATGGTGTGTCCTCCGCGTTAGTCACTGCACTAATCAAAAATACCATCATGCACCGCTTGCGCGAGCGCCCGCTGTTTTCCCAGCTGGAGTCGCTCGGCACAGACCTTTTGGAGGTACTGGAGCTGATAAACCGCGAGCTTTTATCCACCGGCATGGGCAAACATGCCAGTATGTTTGTCGGTGTGGTGGATACCGCCGCGAGCCAGCTGCACTACGCGGTTGCAGGGCAGATTCCCATGCCGGCGCTCGCCAGTGCCGCGGGGGCTGACTGGCTGCCGGGCAAGGGGCGGCCTCTGGGGATTTTTGAGCGAGGTGACTGGCAGGTAATGCGCGCGGAGCTTCCCGCCAGTTGGCGACTGGTAGCCTGTTCCGATGGTGTTCTGGAGCTGCTCGAAGGGGATTTATTGGAGAAAGAGGATCGGCTATTACAGTTGATTGCCGCTGCGGATGGTGAACTGGATATGCTGTGTGAAAGCCTGAAAGTAGATACTTTTGGCGCGCTGCCCGACGATATTACGATTCTCACCCTCACCCGTGGATAGGGCCTATTCTTTGTCGACCAGGTAGTCGAATTTCATGCCCTAGCGCCCTTGTCAGTCCATGCAGTCAGGAGTAAGCTCCGCCCACTTTATGCACAAAAGTGCCGAGGCGGTAAAACCGCCAAAAGCGTTTGTGCCCTACCAGTGAACTTTAGCCATCTAAGCGCACTTCCATCCTCTAAGTGTGTGCGGGTGAGCCAGGGGTTGTTATGCAGTCCGGGCAAATTATGGTTGGCGCCCACGAAGGCGTTTATATCATCAAGTTGATGGGTGATGTCAGGCTCAACCTATGCACTTCGTTCGATAGTTTTATCGACAATATGTTTGCGCGAAGTGACTTCGCCGGCGTGGCTTTCGACCTCCACACAGCGGAGGGTGTCGACAGCACGACTCTCGGATTGATGGCTAAGATAGCTATTCGCGCACAGGAACGCGGTTGCCAAAAACCTCTGGTTTTCCTTGCCAATAAAGGTATTTGGCACTTGCTGGATGCGATGGGGTTCGACACCCTGATGGAGATCAGCGACGAACAGTGCAAATTTTCTGTGGAGACACAGCCACTGGTTTGCCAAACACCCGACGAATGCGCCGCGCGGGAAAAAGTGCTGGAAGCTCACCGGGTGTTGATGAGCATGAACGAGCAGAATGCGGAAACCTTTCGTGATTTGGTCCATACCCTGGAGCGGGAATGCGAGCCCCACGGCAAACCCTCTGCGCGCCTACACTAAAACCCGCGCGTCTAAGAAAGACTCCCACCACGCCACTTTAATATTGTACCGATTCAGTGTTTCAGTTACCGCGCATATCCCGAGCTTCGGCCCGCGCGCGTGTAAACAGCCCGTGGGGTAGGTAGATTAATTCGGAGACTCGGCGAATAAGGTGTTCTTCGAAAGCCTCGATAACATCATCGGAAAAGGCCACCTGCCACATTTGCCGCACCAGCAGATATTTGTCCCGCTCATTGAACTGGTCGTTGACCGCTTGGGTGAATTCAAACAGGGAAGTGGCGCGTTCGCGCTGCCCAATAGCCTCATCGATGATCTCTGTGGCATCTTGGTTTTCCAGTGCGTAGTGCTGGCGCAGCAATTCAATCAGGGTATCGCGCTCGCGTTGGTCGAGCTTTTGATCCACCGTTGCCACCTCAACCAGTAGGGCAGCACTGATCATACGCACGTCTTTTTCATCGTGCATTTCAACATCGGCACTGTTGCCAATCTGTTCAAACAGCTTACGGATTTGTTGCAGCATCAGTTTCCCGGTGTCCCATTACTTGGCTCTGCAGAAGCATTTCGAGCCGCTCTTGATCTTTGACAAAATTGCGAATGCCCTCGGCGAGCTTTTCGGTGGCCATGGCATCGCTGTTCTGCAGATAGCGGAATGTCGCCTCGCCAAGTCGTCCTTCCGGGCGTGGTAGCGGCTCGTTGACCGTGGGAAGCCCGCCGACCAGTAAGCCCTCGCTCTCTTCCAGGGATTGAAGCAGTTGTGGGCTGATCGTCAGTCGATCACATCCTGCCAGCGCTTCGATTTCTGCGGTATTGCGAAAACTGGCTCCCATCACAACCGTGTTGTAGCCGCGTGATTTGTAATAGTGGTAAATATTGCGCACGGAGAGTACGCCGGGGTCCTCTTCACCGCTGAAAGCCTTGCGGTCTCCATTGGCCAGATGCCAATCGAGAATACGGCCGACAAATGGGGATATTAGGGTGACCCCGGCTTCGGCGCAGGCGATAGCCTGGCTCAGGCTGAACAACAGCGTCAGATTACAGTGAATCCCCTCCCGTTCCAGGATCTCAGCGGCGGCGATGCCTTCCCAGGTGGCGGCAATCTTGATCAGTACCCGCTCGCGCGCTATGCCCGCATGCTCATAGAGCGCGATAAGGTGTCGGGCATAGTCAATAGTGGCGCGTGTATCAAAAGAAAGGCGTGCATCCACTTCCGTGGAGACCACACCTGGAATTAACTGCAATATCTCGCTGCCGATAGCAACGGCCAGTTTGATCGTGGCCAGGCGGGCCGTTTCGGTAGGGCTGGCGCTGCCTTGGTGGTGCGCAGCCCAATCCAGGGATTCTCGGATCAGGCCTTTGTACTGGGGGAGTTGGGCGGCCTTATAAAGTAGGGAGGGATTAGTGGTGGCATCCTGTGGGCGGTAGCGGCGAATGGCATCAATATCACCTGTGTCGGCCACCACTTGGCTGCGTTGTTTGAGTTGTTCCAGTTTATTCATAGCGAATCCCTCGGTAATTGTTGGCTTCCTTTCAGCTGAAACTCTGGGCCTTGCCTAAGCTGCCTGAGTGACCAGTGATAAAGCTTGTTCCACAACTTCTGGCCCCGCGTCTTTCTTGTGTGCATTCTCACTGAGATGACGTCGGAATCTACGCGCTCCAGGCAGCCCCTGAAAGAGCCCGAGCATATGCCGGGTAATATGATTGAGGCGCTGGCCACGACTCAGTTCCCGCTCGATGTAGGGCAGCATTTGCGCGACCACTTCCGCGGCATCCGGCCCCTCATTCTCCCCAAATAATTCGCGATCGACTTGTGACAGAATCGCCGGGGTCTGGTAGGCCGCGCGCCCCAGCATAACACCGTCCACCTGTTGCAAATGTTGCCGGCACTCCTCTAGCGATTGGATGCCGCCGTTAATAACAATTTGTAACTGCGGGTAATCCCTTTTCAATTGGTAAACCATGTCGTAATTGAGTGGTGGGATTTCGCGGTTTTCCTTTGGGCTGAGGCCCTGCAGCCAAGCCTTGCGCGCATGTACGATAAACGTTTCAGTTCCAATGGCTTCCTGGGCCTCGATAAAACGGGTCAGGCCGGGATAGTCCTCCATATCGTCAATACCGATACGGTGTTTGACGGTGACTGGAATCGAGGCGGCATCGCGCATAGCACTCAGGCCCGCGGCCACGATTTCGGGCTCCGCCATTAAGCAGGCGCCAAAACGGCCGGATTGCACGCGGTCGCTGGGACAGCCGCAATTCAGGTTGATTTCTGCGTAGCCCCACTCCTCGGCGATACGGGCACATTCCGCCAGTTCGCGCGGATCGCTACCGCCAAGTTGCAATGCAACGGGCAGCTCGGCGGCATCGAACTGCAGGTGGCGCTCGCGATCCCCGTGCAATATCGCCCCAGTGGTCACCATCTCCGTGTACAGGTGCGCACGCTTGCTCATTAGGCGCCACAGATACCGACAGTGGCGGTCACTCCAATCGAGCAGAGGGGCAGTACAAAAGCGGTGGGGGCTGTATTGGGACATAAACTACGTGTAAAAATAAGTCATAAAATCAGAGTAGCCGGGCATTATATGGGATGTAAAACCCAGACCCTAAGGAAGATATATATCAGTGTCGTGAAATTCGAGGGGGCTGCGGGGAATGTTACAGGTTGCGCTCTCTTTCCGAGGCGCTGGTAGGGCTACTGCTCGGTGGAGGATTTTTGCGCGAAGGGCCTTTTTCTCGCAAGGTAGCCTGTAGTTTTTTCGCCAGTTTGCGCGCGGTGGCACGGTAGCTGGTGAGCTTGCCGCCGGCAACGGCGAGGATACGCGGCCGTCGTTCATTGTCGCAGCAAATCATAGATTCCCGCGAGCGGGCAAATGGACTCTTCTCCGCTTCTGGCAGGACGCGCAGCCCGGCATAACTTTCGCAAATATCCTCGGCCCGCAGGCCGCGGGTTTGGGTAAAGTGCTGCTGTACGGTGCGCAGTAGGTAAGCTTCCTCTTCGACTGTGGGAGCGACCTCCCGAGGATCGCCGCAGAAGGGGCGCTCGGTCGTACCTACTAGGGTCTTATCCTGCCAGGGCATCACGAAAACTGCACGATTGTCTTCCGCCTCAACATAGAAAATCTTATTGCCCAGAGACAGTGGCAGCAGTATGTGCGTGCCGGCTACGAGATCGATGGGGGGCAGGGACACTGGGGGTGAGCAGCGCGCATTGGTGGTGGCCACCCAGGGACCGCTGCAGTTGACCAGAGCGCGGGTGTGCAGGGTGTTCAGCTTACCGTCGGCTACGTAGTCAACCCGTACTCCCTCTTCGGTGAGTTCCGCACCCACCAGGCTGCCCGGACAGATAATTTGTGCGCCGTGAGCGATGGCGGATGCAACGACGTCGCGGGTTAAGGCGGCGTCATCTGTTTGTGCATCGAAGTAGCGAAATACCGCGAGTAGGTCCTCCCTTTTCAGGCCTGGCAATGTATCCCACTCGGATTTGGACAAAGCGCGAAAGCGCGAGGCCTCACTGCCAATACCAGAGAGCAGGGCGTAAAGGCTGAGCCCCAGCCTGACCATCCACGGCGGCCGCTTGCTGTGGCGGTAGACGGGTATATAAAAAGGCACCATGCGCACCAGCTGGGGTTTGTTTTCCAGTAGCCAGCTGCGCTCGCGCAGGCATTCGTAGACGAGACTAAACTGCCCACTTTCCAGGTAGCGCAAGCCGCCGTGGATAAGTTTGGAGGAGCGTGAGGAAGTCGCTGCGGCGATACCCTGTTGTTCCAGTATGACGACCGAGTGACGGGCCTTGGCCAGGGCCTCGGCGGTACCGGCGCCGAGAATTCCCGCGCCAACTACCAGAACATCAAAATCCGTAGACATCACTGGCTTCCCGAGAGCGCATCAGCAAAGGCAGATTACCGGTGAGAATATGGTGAGCACCGCGGCGGCGCCAAAGTACGGCCTCCTCGGTGGCGTTTATTTCGTAGATAACCCACTGCCAGGGGCCGGGCGGTAGTTCCTCGCAGTCGACAAAACTGTCGCGAATCAGGAGGTACTCCGGGGCAAGCGTGACGATATCGGCCGATAGGCAGCGGGGCACGTTACTGATTTGCAGTGCCACGCGATCCCAGCCCATATTGCGGGCGGCGCGGAGACTGCGGCAATCCTGTGTGAGCAGGGCAAAGGACTCGCGCTCATTGCGCATTTGTTCCAAGAGCTTCTGCACCGCTTTGGTAAAGCCGATGTTAGCGATATTGGCTGCGGAAATACCCACAAACCAATCCAGGTGCCGGTGACAGCTGGCCCAATCCACGAGCTGCAAAAAAGAATCAATCGGTTGGCGATTGAGTTGCGAATCCCTCAGCTCGTGGAAAAAGTGTTGGCGCTTATCGCTGGGCAGAGACAGGGTATCGCTGTGAAAGCACCAGGGGGTGCCGTCAAGGCTAAAGCGAACATCGCACTGGATGGCACAGGCGCCTAGGTTGTGGGCAGCCTCGAAGGCGGCGATCGTATTCTCCGGGTGGCGGGTTTTGTCGCCTCGGTGTGCGATTAGCATGTGAATAAAATCCGGAAAGCAGGCGTTATTGTTGGCTGGATATGGGCGCTTGGCGCTCAGTAACCCAAGGCTCAATCGGCCCGGGGTGGAACCGGGGCTTACAGGAAAAATAGACCTTGGCGGGGCTGTTGCAAGTGGAGTGGGGGTGAAAGTTGGAGGCGAATGAAGCTTCCCCTTAGATGAGTGAAATCTTTAGAGTCCTCGCCGGATGAGGCCTGCGGGCTGAAGTCACTGTGCGGTAGCTCTCGTAAAGGGCGGAGGTTTTGTGCGATCCACAGTGCCCGATAGAGATCTGCTTGAAATGCCCGCAGGGCTACCCAGGCCTATTTAGCGGTTCTTTCTGGCTGCCCAAGTGGCAGCGTGCACTTCCATTGCTAAAATTAGAGTGGATCGCCCATTTGTAGTCTGTACGGATGTAGTTTTCCGTATTGTAAAGAGGTGTGAGGCGCCTATGGCCAGTATTCGATTGATAGTGATTTTCCTTGTTGGGTGTTTCACTTGTATTTTTGCAGGGAATACAGCTGCCGCTAATAGTTCAGCCACAGCTACGGCACAAATTATGTTAATTTTTCCGTCGAAAACAACTTGGAGGCAGGCTGAGGCTGGCAATCAACATGACTTCTGTCTACAAAATGTACCGACCCAGCACATCAGTGTGTCGATTTTGAAGCAGAAACTCAGTAACAGTGCGCAAGCTTTCGATTTGGGTGCACAGGGGTGCTTATCTGAACTGGATACCAAAGGAGTTTCAGAGTTGATAATTAGCGCAGAATAACTATCTTGCACATGAATTCCTATGCAAGTTTAAACAGTCGCCATTTTCGTCTAAGCGTAATAACGTATTTCGAATAAGAACCTCTAAAATTACTCGGTTACTTATGAAAAAGCTATTTATTGTCTTTATATTGCTGGTTGTCCAGCCAGCAATGGCCGCTATGTCGGTGGATAAAATTGTTCTCTATTTGGAAGATGGTCCCAGTTCAAGGGATGATATCGTCGTCAGTAATCCGGATGAAGAGCCGCTTTATGTAAAAACGGAAATTTTCCGTGTAGACAATCCCGGTCGGGAGAATGAAGAGAGAATCAGGGTCGTAAACCCCGATGAATTCAAGCTGCTGGTGAGCCCCGCAAAGGCTGTGTTAAGCCCTGGTGAGCGAAAGCGCTTCCGTTTTATGGCCCTCGATCGCAACCTGGATGAGGAAAAGGTCTATCGGGTAACCTTTAGACCAGTAGTCGGTGAAATTAAAGCCGAGCAAACCGCATTGAAAATTCTTGTAGCCTATCAGGCGCTGGTATTTGTCCAGCCAGAGGACGGAGCTTACAAGGTTGGATTGTTAGAGGACGGCGGTACTTATCATCTCACCAATAAGGGCAATATTAATGTCGAAGTTGTTGAGGTGCGCCATTGTTTTTCTGAAACAGAATGCGAAAAAATAGAAACTTCAGGCCGACTGTATGCTGGTACCAGTATCGAGGTGGCCGATGTGCCGGCCAAAGGTGAGCTTGAAGTATTACTGCGTGGACAAAAAAGTGAAAGAATCCGCTTCCCTCTAGAGGGGTGAGTATGGGGATATACCGCAAGGCATTGCAATTCTGTCTTGCGGTACCGTCACATCCATGGCCCTTTTAGTATCCTTTAAAGGCAGTTCTCATATTAATTCCCCTCAGTTTTATTGCTCTGAAACTCTCCTAAATTGGCGCTAACGGATATCAAGGCGAAACCTTATAGCGATGCCCCTAAGGGAGTAATTGCTTTCTCTACGGTGACAGGTTATGTCTGTGACAGCTAGGTAAATACCCACTTGCCTTCACAGGTTGCTATGGCCATTTTGGGGTATGTTTGGATTTATGGATTCTGGAAGGCTGGATGCTCTTTTTTAGGTTTTTAGGTTTTTAGGTTTTATAGCCAGTGTTAGCTAAAAATGCTTAACCTTCCCATGAATAGTGCAGGCCTTAACAGTTTTTCTTTTTACTATTTAGCGTTACTGGCTGGTCACTGTCACGGTTAAAACATCAGTATAGTAGGAGCCACGTGCCTGTTCCCAGCTGCCGGCTGGAATAGAGACAATGAGTCTAGCGTTGTCTGTTAGGCAGGCGCCTGGCCGGTGGTTATTCGTAAGGGTGGCCCGAGTATGCCCTGAATTGAGTGTTCGGGTACTTTTAGTTTGATTCATATCATCGGTAAAAGATGCAGCGTATGGGAGGCTGTCCATGGGGTTGCTGAGTTGAAACATGGTTGTTCCTTTGAAATCTGAGGAAATCCCATTTCTACTGGACAAGCTCACCAGGTAACTACTAAAACCTTTACCATCCACACAGAAATCTTCATAGCCCATAATATCTTGGCCGGGATGGAAGTGAGAACCATTAATATAAATATTGCCGAGATTTCGAATTTTAATGCTTGGCTTAACCTCTAGTTCAATATCAAAATTCACGGTTTGAGAAATCTCTGAGGAGGTGTTCAAATACTGCATAACCTCCATTTGAAAGGTTCCGTGGTAATAACTGGAAGTTATGGAGGAGGACGGATCAACGTTAACACTCAGTAGACTATTTATGTCGTTGAGATTGCCTGGAAATTGTTGGCTAAATTGGCCCGGGTATAATGGAGTGGAGGATCTACTCCTGTAAGAAAAAGTGAGATTTACTTCCAGCTCTTCACCGCTGTCAGAAAGCAAACGAAAGTTGCCTCCGCTGGCATGTTCAACCTTAATAGCGAAAGGTTGCGCATGACCACCACTATTGCTGCGTAAGGTAAAATCCACATCTTTCCTGCTAGCTTCATAGTTGATCGTATGGCTGCCCTGTAGATTGCAGGTTCGTAGTTGGGTATTTCCCGTGCAAACGGCCAGGGCTTCAAAGGGCTGCATTAATATCACGCCTGCGAAGGTATGTATCCAAATTTGGGAAATTCTTTGATACCGTTTTTTAATATTTTTCATTATTTTTTGCTTACTTTGAAGGGGGGCAGGCAATAGGCATCGGATTGTTGCAGTGTGCCAAGATTGATCCAGTTTTCCCCAGATTCTTCTACCTGAACATCAATGCTGCAGTTAAGCCACTTAACCTCTAGGTTGGAATACCCGTTAATGTCAATGGGGATTTCTAATTGAAACACGCCGAATCTGTCAGTTGTTACTCGGTGGCTGTCGATGGTAACTAATGTGTCTGGAATGCCGTTGCCAAAAGACGTTAACCTTCCCATTATTACGTACAGTGGTTGGATGATATAATTGGCCTCGGTCACATTTCCTGGATATAGTGTGACAAACTGACTTTTTTCCTTGTATTCATAAAAACCATCGTCAAGAGGCCGTAAAGTGATATCGTAACTGCGAAAAGGCTGGAGATTAATTACGGATTTTTTACCGCCTTTGGCATAACCACGGCGTGAGTTATTCACGAGAACTTCAAAATCCTTATCTTTACTGCCATCGATATCAACGATAATGGCACTTTCCAGAGATCTCTCCCCTCCCCAGGCAAACTGCTTTCCTGCGGCAATAAGGTTTGTGCTGAAACTGCCGAGATAATTGGTTGTACGGTTGTTGTTTTCATCGCTCAGGCTGATTGATGAGTGAATAAAACCCTGGTGGCCTGACAGGCGGCTACGGCTTTCTAGATAGTAGCCATTTTTTGTGGATTCTACTCCCAAGGCTTGCTCTACTTCGGCGGCCCAAAGTTCACGATCATTCCATTTGCTGTCAAGGCTGAATCTACGGGGATCATTACTCGGGTTGTCGCCAAATTCTCTGCGAACGTTGGCGAGGTGTTGCCACTGGTTAGTTTGATGTCGAAGTTGAAAATCAATACTTGAATATTTTTCATTGTCTGCTTCGTTGTACGAAAAAGTAATATCTCCGAACCAATTATTTTTTTTCAAAATTGTGCGCTGGTAAGAAAGGGTGGCAAGTTTGCGATTGCTGCGGGTGATATTCTCTAGTGATGAGGTGTCGGCATAGAAAATATTTGTACGGTTTCTTTTGCTGTATCTAAAGGCAAGACTCCCACCATAAAATTGACTTTGAATACCTACGCTTCTGTAGGACAAGCCATTGCGAAGCAATGCGTATTTAGAGAAGTCATAGGAGTCTTCTTTGTTGGTGTCCGCCGTTGAGGCATTTAATGTAAAGAGTGGCGTTCTGAGACGCGCGTCAAGCCTGTAGCCATACTGTCCTTTTGAGCCTATTAAAACATTCGGTGAGAGTTCGAGTTGTGCACCTATCCAACGGGTTCCCAGTTCCAGGAGTTGTTGGTTTTCAGTGGCGGAAATTGCGCTGAATAAAGCGATATTTTCTGAGACTCTGCGGCCTAAATAGGCTTGTAGAAGTCCTTCATTGTAGTAATTTGGCAGGTCGCTATAGCTGTTCGATTTTGTGGGCATCCCCGCCAATAAGCTCCAGTGCCACTCTCCTGGGGCCGGCAGATAAAAATCTTTGGCAAAGAATTCTGAGAAGCTTGTGAGGGGGCGGCCAGATTCATCAAAGGTCCGAATCTCAATATCATAAGCGCCACTAGGCAAGTTTGATGTATCGAGCAATTTATTGCCTGCGCTAAGCAACTCACTGTGAATCAGGCGGTTTTCCCGGTAGATTTCCACTCGCCCGCGCACAGGCATGTTGACTTCAATAAGAGCACCTTGCTGATGCGAAATATCTGTCCGGGTGTGGTCTGAATTACGAAATTCTACGCCAAAAATGGTTTGTGAAGGCGTAAAGTACCCGAAGTTTCCCTGTGGTTGAAATAATCCCGCGGAGTAGATTTTTCCGCGAAAATCCTTGGCCCAATGCAAGCTGCTAATCTGAGTGCCCTGCTCGTCCGAGAAGTGCCAATCACTGCGTAGAGCCCCCTCGCCATACCCGGCAATGGTGGTGCCGTTAAAGGTTGCTCTATAGCTGTTATCGATGCCTTCGGACTTTGTCCCTGACCAAGTTGCCCCTAGGTTTTGCACCAGGGAGAATTTGCTGCTCGAGGCTGGCAAGTAAGGATCGCTGATTGCTTCTTGATGCGGCAATAAGTCGGGGGAGAAATACACATCGAGGCGGTAATTGTCATTGTCATAAATTACTGCGAAATCTTCAGGCGTTAAATATCCGCAGTCAGGTTGTGATAAATTGTGGCATATTCGATGTGTATTTTTATTCTGTGGCTGTTGCAGGAGCTCTTTAAGTCGTTCGGAATCTAACGTGACTGGAAGCAAATTAAACACAGCTGTGGGGTCATTAAATTCTATATATTTTGGGAATACGGTGATTTCCGATACGCCGATTAACTGGCCGCCGTAGTAAATGTCAGCCCCTGTAATTTGTGGGCCACTCAGGTCCTCAAATCCACTTGGGATACTTGTTTCAATCGGTGGCTTGGTTGCTATCTCTGCGAGCGCGCTTTTAGATACAACAAAGAGAATGCAGAAGGAGTAAGTAAATAACTTGATAAATTTTATTGTCATAGGGCTTCTAGGGTATCTTGTTGGCGGCTGAATCTAGGATGCAGCCGCCGAACCAATTACTCAGAGGTTACCGTTATTGTTAGTGCATCGGTATAGGGGCCGCCACTTAGAATAGTGCCGTTTTCCCAGCTTGCATTCAAAATGGTGATTTCAAAGCGGGAATTGTCCGCAACGCCAATACAGCTGGTGGCTATATCATTGAGTGCTTGCCCAATAAGGGGTGTACCCTCAACGATAGGTGTAAATGTGCCAGCGGTACTATTGTCATAGCCGACAAGGTAGGGAACCTTATTTCCGCCACCGACAAGCTCGAATACACCGGTGCCATTGTCGCTCTCGAAAAGAATTTGAAAGGTACTAAAACCCATACCCGCAATACAAAAATCTTCGATTGCTGTAGCATCTGTACCAGTTGCAGGGTCAACAATCTGTACATTTTCTACAGCAGCGATATCAATAGCATCAGTGAATTGTAAAGAGATATCCGATAGCGCCGTATCATCTACGGCAAAAGACCCTGGCGATACTGCAAGAGTTAGACAGACTATTGTTCCGCCGAGTAAGGCGTGATTAAAATTATTTATTTTCATATTTTTATCCTTTTAAGGGAAAGTTGGCATCCTAATTATTATTGCCAGTTTTATTGTTTGTTCCGAGTTGCACTCTTGCCGATTCATTATGCGGCCCCGCAAGGATAGTAATTTATTCTAGGTTTGCTCTGTAATTGGTTGCATTGAGTGTCTTGTAAGGTTTTATGCGACATTTTTATTGATTATTTTATCTTTGTGGGTAGGGGTGACGGTTGCTTGGTTGTTTATAAGTGGGGATATGCAAGAATTAAATTAGCTGGGGATGCAGGCAGTTTTTTTGGTATGTCAATTTTATTGCTGAGGTGCTCAATGACTTGATGTAATTTTTATTAAATGAGTATTTATACGGTATTCAGGTTGTTGGCGTTTTGGTGGCGAAGGTTTAGATTGCTGATTTTAAGCTGTTTTAAAAGTGTCTTTATTTTAAGCTAAACAGGCGGGGTTTATTTAAAATGTGTAACGAATGAGGTAGCCGTTAACTATTGACTACTGACCGTAATAGTTAGTACGTCCGTATAAATAGGCTCCCCGGCCTGCTCCCAGTCGGAAGGGGCTACGGTGATATAGACCCTGGCATTTTCATTGATACAGGATTCATCGGTACGCCGGATAAAAGAGCCGGCAATGTCACCCTGGCTGCCTGGGAAACTTGAGTTATTGCTATTTAAATTATCAGAGAAACTGATTGAATACGGAATGCTCTCACTGGCCCCGCGCAGAGCAAAGGGGTGAGTACCAGTCCCTCCCGTACTGCCATTACCACTAGATAGGTTGACCTTGTAGCGATCAAAGCCAATACCACCTATACAAAAATCTTCATGCCCCTCAATCGCCTGACCAAACGAGATACCCGAATTACTCAGGTCAACATCCCCCAGATGGCGAATGGTAATGTTTGGCTCCACCTCCAAAATGATATCAAAGTCTACTGTTTCGCTATCGGTCACGAAGACAAGGAAGTATTGCTCCAGGGTTAACTGGAAGCTTCCCGTGTATTGATTGGAGGAGGGGGTTTTGGCGTTGTCAATTTCTACTAAAAGAGAGGCGTTGGTATCGTTGCGGCTACCGTTAAAAGGGCCTGCGAGAGTGTTGAGCGTGAGCGACTGGGCATCGCTATTGCTGGGGTCTAGGGTAAAGGATATATCCAGGATATCGCCATTGTCGGCAGTCAGTGTAAAGCTATTCCCACTCAAAGGCGCAAGCTCTGCATAGTAGGAGAAGGCGCGGCCACTGAATGCGCTTCGGCTGCGCAAAGTAAAGGCTATCTCCTTGGTATTGGGTTGGTAATTCAGACTGTGTGTGCCACCAAGGTTGCAGGTGCGTAAGCTGTCATTACTGGAGCAACTTTGTGCCTGGGCCGGTGTATAGCAAGACAGAAAAAGCAAACTCAGCCACAGGAGTTTGCCGAGAAGGTCTTTAACGTTGCGCACCGATTACCTCCGCGGTGTATTCAACTTGGCAGCTTGCCTCGGATTGTTCAATGGTACCGATATTCAACCAATTCTCTCCGGCAGACTGAATATTTATGGGGGCACGGCACAAATCCCAGGTTAATTCCTGGGAGAGGAGGCTTTTCTGGTTTGTATTGATTTCCAGCTGGAATACGCCGTACTGATCGGTTGTGGTACTGTGTCCGCCGATGGAAAGACGGGTGTTTGGCAATCCCTCTCCCATATCGGTAAGGCGCCCCAAAATGAGCCGCTGTTGCTCTATTTGATAGGTCGTGGCGTTCACATTGCCGGGATACAGGGTAAAGGTTTCACTCTGCTCGCGGTAATCGAAGAAACCGTTATCCAATGGACGCAGAGAGAGGTCATAACTTTTAAAAGCGGGTAAGTTGATGACAGATTTTTTACCGCCCTTGGCATAACCGCGTCGGGTGCCGTCCACTAACACTTCAAAATACTGCTGATCACTCCCATCAATTTCAATAATGACTGCGCTTTCCAATGTGCGCTCGCCGCCCCAGGCGAGGGTATTCCCCGTTGCAATCAAATTGGTGCTGAAACCGCCCAGGTAATTGAAAGCTTTGCCGGTGTTATCGCTATTAAAACCCAAGGTGCTGTTTAAATAACCGAAATGGCCGGCGAGATAACTGCGACTTTCTAAGTAGCGAGTCTGTGTGCTTTTCTCCGCGGAAAGCTGTTGCTCAAATTCCGCAGCCCATAAGTCTCTATCGTGCCAGCGGGTTTGCAGGGCCAACCGCTGTTCACGGCCACTGTGGTTGCTGCGTTCACTATGTAGATTTGCGCTGTGCTGCCAGTGTTTGGAGCGCCGCCGGAATTCTACTTCCAGGCCGGTGTACTCATGTTCGTCGGCCTCACTATAGGAGAGGGTTGCGCTGCCGAGCCACTTTGCGCTTTTGAAAATATTGCGCTTAAAAGAGAGCGTGGTGAGTTTGCGTGCACTTTCCAGCCTATCGGCCTGTTCTCCGGGTAGTAAATGGTAGGAACTATCCCGCTCGCGCAAACGCAAAGCCAGTTGCCCCCCAAATAGACCACTCTGCACAGCCAGGCTGCGCTGTGAATAACCACTGGGCAGTAACTGTAGGCTATTCGGCTCATTAAAAATGGTGGCGTTATCCAGCCTGGTATCAATGGCACTCAGTGTGGCGAAAGGCGTTTTCAGCAGTGCTTGAATCCTGTGGCCACTGCGTCCATCGTCGCTGGTCACTAGGCTCGGCGAAATCTCAAAGTAATGCCCTACCCAGCGGGTGCCGAGTTCATAGAGTTGTTGCTCCCGCGTAGAGCTCGCCGCAGCAAAGAGCCCCAGATTGCTGGTGAGCCGGCGGGAAATAGATCCTTGCACTAACAAATCATCGTAGCGCTTGGGCAGCATTTGCGTATTACTAAAGGACTGCGCAGGCTGCCCCGCGTGAAAATTCCAGGACCACTCCCCAGGGGCGGGCAGCAGGGAATCCTTGGTAAAAAATTCAATGTGACGGTGCAATGCCCGGCCCATCTCATCAAAGGTGCGCACTTCTATTTCGTAGGCGCCGTGGGGCAGGGTACTGGTATTAAGCAGGCGGTTACCGGCCTCCAGCATTTCCGTGTGAATCAGCCGCTTATCCCGATAAATTTCCACGCGCCCGCGCACCGGCATATTGATTTCAAGCGGTGCACCCTGCCGGTGTTTGGTGTCTGTGCGACTGAGCTGTGAGCTGCGCAACTCCAGTCCATACAGTGTGTTTTGGCTGCCGAAATAGTGCCAGCCTCCCTGGGGTTGTAATAAACCAACTGAGTAGGCTTTTCCGCGGTAATCCCTGTACCAATGCAGTGCGCCAATTTGGTTGTGCTGCTCTGTGGCGGCGGACCAACGGGCGTGTAGGGCGCCCTCGCCGAAACTGACGATAGTATTACCATTCAAAGTTGCGCTGTGGCTGTTGCCTCCGCGATCACTTTCCACTCCACTCCAGGTGCCGTTGAGGTTTTGAACAATCGAAAACGCACTGGTAGATGCAGGGAGATAAGGATCGGTAATAGCCGCTTCTTGTGGCAATAGGTCTGCGGAAAAAAACAGGTCGAGCCGATAGCGACTCTCGTCGTAAATCACGGCCACCTGTTCGGGTAGTAGGTAGCCACAGTGCTTTTGCCGGGTAGTGCGACATAAATACTGCGAGTTTTTGAGCAAAGGCTTGCTGATTGCCGTCAGCACCGCCGCTCTATCCAGTAATTCTGGCAGATGCGGGAGTAATAATTCGGGCTGGTCGAAATGAATATGGGTGGGGTCAGCGGTAATCTGCGCTGCGCCGATATAACGGCCGCCATAGTAGAGATCCGCCAGCAACTGCTGTGGTTCGATTAGTGTATCAAACCCTTCCGGCGCAGAGGTTTCCAGCAGGAAAGTCGCTGCTGTGGCTGCGAAGGTATCGGTGTGAATGGCCTGCGCCAGGCAAAAAACCAGCGCATGCCATTTATTGAGACATCCTGCCATAGACGGTGACCGGTTTGGCTCGAGACCCTACCCGGTCACACCGCAAAATTATTCAGAGGCTACGGTGATCAGCAGGGTATCGGTATAGCTGGTGCCATTGAGGACATCGCTGGTCTGCCAATCGCCATTGGCAATAGTGATCTGGAATCTGGCGTTGTCTGAACCACTGCAGGAAGCGGCATTGCGGGTTTGCCCGGTGACTGCCTGACCTTCGTTGACTTGGGTAAAGGTTCCGCTGGTGCTGTTATCGAAGCCTACGCTGTAGGGTACATCGAGACCGTTGCCGGAAAGGCTGAATGCGTTATCGTTAATACCGTCATTACTTTCGAAGGTGATGCTGAAGGTAGGGAAGCCAAAACCGCCAATACAAAAATCTTCGCTGGCAACCGCATTGGAACCCAGCGCGGGATCGGTAATTGAAATATCACCAACTGCAGCAATTTCAATAGTTGGGGTGAACTCTAGTTTAATTATGCTGCTTGAGTCAGCCGTGGCTGCCATGGTGGCTGCCGAGGTGCTGAAAAAGATGCCTGCTGTGAGCGCAGAGACCAGTGAACGAACTACATTTTTGTGCATGGCGTATCTTCCTGAGCCGTTGATTTATCGTTCTGTGAAAAGCTGCTCGCGAAGATCCTGCACGGGTCAGGGGTACTGCGTTAGTCAAGCTATTCCATCTTTGTGGCGGGGATAATACTTTTTTTGTGATCTAAGTCACGCCATTTGTGGGTGATTTTTGATTTATGGCGTCAAAAAGATCTTTCTGTTAAAAGCTCCGCGCCTGTGCCGAACGCCCGGCCAGCGCTATAATCTCGCGCCTTTAGAGTCCTTCATTCACCCTCAGTCAGGTTTGTCATGACCGTAAGAACCCGAATAGCACCGTCTCCAACCGGTGATCCCCATGTTGGTACCGCCTATATCGCTCTGTTTAATCAGTGTTTTGCCCGTGCCCAGGGTGGCCAGTTTGTGTTGCGTATCGAAGACACCGATCAGCAGCGCAGCACTCCGGAATCTGAGCAGGCGATTCTCGACAGCCTGCGTTGGTTGGGGCTGGACTGGCAGGAAGGACCCGATGTAGGTGGCCCGCACGGCCCATACCGCCAGAGCGAGCGCGGCGATATTTACAAAACCCACTGCGATGAGCTGGTAGAAAAGGGCCACGCCTTCCACTGCTATCGCACGTCAGAAGAACTGGAACAGTTGCGCGAAGGTTTGCGTGAAGCCGGGCGCACCTCACTGAAACCCAGCGATTTGGCATTGCCGGAAGAAGAGGTGGAAAAACGTCGTGCCGCCGGTGCCCCTTTCGTCGTGCGCATGAATGTACCGGAGAGCGGTACTTGCGTGGTGGAAGATCTGCTGCGCGGCTCTATCGAGATCGACTGGGCTCAAGTGGATGCGCAGATTCTGCTTAAGTCCGATGGTATGCCCACTTATCATCTGGCCAACGTGGTAGATGATCACCTGATGGAGATCACCCACGTCCTGCGCGGGGAAGAGTGGATTAACTCGGCACCCAAGCACAAATTGCTGTACGAATATTTCGGCTGGGATATGCCGGTGCTCTGCCACCTGCCGCTGTTGCGTAATCCGGACAAAACCAAGCTGTCCAAGCGCAAGAATCCTACTTCTATTCTTTATTACCAGCGCGCCGGCTTTATGCCCGAAGCCCTGCTCAACTACTTGGGCCGCATGGGTTGGTCCATGCCCGATGAGCGCGAGAAGTTTTCACTGGAAGAAATGTTGGAAGACTTCGATATTCACCGCGTCTCTCTGGGTGGCCCGGTATTCGACGTGGAAAAACTGTCCTGGCTGAATGGTCTGTGGATTCGTGAGTTGGAGAACGAACAGCTCGCCGACCGTTTGATCGACTGGATGTTTAACCGCGAAAACCTGCTCAAGGTACTGCCCCACGCCAGGGAGCGCATGGAGACGTTTGGCGACTTCGCACCACTGGTGAGTTTCCTTGCCGCGGGCCAGCTGCCACTCAGTGAAGAGAGCTTCAAGGGGAACAAGCTGGAGTTGGATGAGCAGAAGAAGTTGCTGCAATTCGCCCTGTGGCGCTTGGAAGCCCTACGCGCCTGGGACCGCGACAGCATCTTCCAGGCCGTGAAGGCTCTGGCCACGGCCATGGAGATCAAGCTCAAGGACTTCAACGCGCCCCTGTTTGTCGCCATCAGCGGCACCACCGCCTCTTTCTCAGTAATGGACGCTATGGTATTGCTGGGCCCCGACCTCAGCCGCGCCCGCCTGCGCCAGGCCATCGACGCCCTGGGTGGCGCCGGGAAGAAAGTGCTCAAGCGCTGGGAAAAGGAGTACGCCTTACTCCCGTAAGTACTCACAGCCCCCGGCAGGGGGCTGTTCCGGGTTTGACGCTAACTAACTGATTAAAAAGTTATTTTTTCTGTTGACAGGCGCCTAAACCTTGCTAAAATGCGCCTCGCTTTCAACGGAAACGTTAAGCAAAGCAAAAAGGATTTGGGGCTATAGCTCAGCTGGGAGAGCGCAACACTGGCAGTGTTGAGGTCAGCGGTTCGATCCCGCTTAGCTCCACCAAATTTCCCTTGTCTATCAAGGGGTTGCGGAGGAAGAGAAATCGACTTCTGCAAGGTGTACATAAACTGCACACAAACCCGTACATAAACTTACGGGTTACAAAAAAGGGCCTTTCTGGCCCTTTTTTTTCGTCTGGAATTTCTCCTTACCCTCCTTCCTAATGTTGTTATTTACGAATTGGGCTAGATAGCGACTTAGTGTGTAATTGATTTTTAGGTAACTTGGATAGCTATGTGCTCTGCTTTCTTGACCCATAAGTGAAATTAAGCTGCAATTTCATTGCAAATACCTACGCATAAAGAAAGGTGCTAAATTATATTTTTTGTATATATACGCTTGGTTAAATTTAATTATGAATAATCCTAAGAAGCATCACTACATACCTAAGTCGTATCAACTTCTGTTTTCTTTAGATGATAAAAATCTTTTCTATTTTGATAAGGAAAATCCCAAATCTAGACCTATAGGCCCTGCTGGGCCTAAGAGTTTTTGTGTCGAAGGGTATCTTTATTCTCTGACAGGGGAGGCAGCAAAAACTGCTGATTCAACAACCACAATTGAAAATCCAATATTGTCTACCATTGATGGACGTTTCTCTGACGAGGTAAAGAAGTTAATATCAAGTAATACAGATAAAAGTGATGTTTGTCTCTACGCTCTAGCGAGTTTTTTGGGGTTCTTATCGGCGAGACACCCCGTAACCATTAAAAATTACCAAAGTGATTTTGATGAAGCGATTATACGTCACGCACTAGAGCGCGTGAGACAAGACGAGCGGAGCTGGGTTATGGCTGAGGAGATGGGGTTGGATCTGAGTGATGATAGTCAATTTGTGGACTTGTCATTTTCAGAGTCGCGGAATATTTCGCTGTTAAAGATGGTTGAAAATGCAAAGAATAATGCTGAATATATCCATGATTCTATGAGATGGCTATTCATGTATTCACTTGAGGAAGATCTTTTGCTTTGTGACAATCCATTCATTATGAAAAATGAACCGATCGAGATTGGTGGACTGTTTAATAAAAATGATGGTTTCCTGGCTTTAGTTCCTCTTTCTCGGCAATTGTGTTTGGCTTTGTCGCCTAAAAAGAGGGATATTGATTATCTTTATATGAAGAAAAAGCATGTCGAAGAGGTAAATAGCCTGCTTATGGGTAATGCTAAGCGTTGGGTGATTAGTTCTAGCCGGGAGGGGTTAGAAAATAAATTTTAGCTATAGTTGCGTTTAAAGTGTCGGGTGAAAACGTGATTTATAAATGTGTATTCCACTCATTTAGAATTCTCTCCCAATTGCCTGCTCATCCAAATAGATGCTGATCTCCTCATAATCAATACCGTGTCCTGCTTGATACGATTGGGTTACCCGCTCATCAGTATGCGCCATCAATTGCTGTACTGATTTTACGTCGTACCCCATTCGCTTAAACCGGTCTGAGGCGAGACTGCGCACTTCATGGAAACTGGGTGGGGTTTGGTCTTTGGGCAAGCCGATATAAAGTCCAGTAGCGTTGCGAACTTCGGTAAACATATCGCTCAGTCGGTCGGGGATTACCTGGCAAACATGCTCTTTAATTTTTCCTGTCCGCCGTTGCTTGGGTGTGTGGCTCAGTATGTAGGGGCAGCGGTAATTTCTTAGACTGAGTTCTCTTGCACGGCTAATAAGTTTGCCGAGTTGTTGGTGGGTTTTTAAATTAAAACTTAAATGGCTGGCGGCGAGGCTATCCCTTTGTGCTTCAGATTTATTAATTGTCTTGCGCAGATGGTCACCTTGCAGGTGTTTCTCAAAGTTCAGCTCGCAAATATCAGCCCGGCGCATTGTAGTTAGCATGCTGACACCCATGGCAACCTGTAGCGCTTCATAGCCTAACTCCCCGGCCTTTTCATAGATGCTCCAGTAAGCTTCCAGGGTTAAGCGTTGGCGCTTTTTAATGGGCTTTCCTTTTTCCAGCAGGCGCGGTCGGTCATCGGCTGTGGTGAAGGGGTTGCTTTCGAGCTTGCATAATCCCTCGGCCATTAGGAAATTAAAGAATTTATTAAACTCCGCGCGGCGCGCATGTTGCTGGTGATAGGTAAGGGATTCCCACCATTTGCGCAAGTCAGCCAATTTGGCTTTATGTATAGAGATGGCTTCGAAGTCTTCGCCAAACCTTTTCAGGGCGTTACAACGATTGCGCCAGCTGGACTTGTTGGATAGGCGTGGGTCATTTTCAATGCGCCAATCTATATAGCGTGCAGCGTGGTAGGCAAAGCTAGCTCTATCAGGCGCTTTCGCCGGCTTGCGTTCTACCTTTATACCTCGTTGAGCATTAGCTTGCTCAGCCATGCGAATAGCTTCTTCAAGCGATGCAGAGAAAACTTTATCCGTAAGATCGGGGCGACGATAGCGCCAATAGTTTTCCCGCCCGCGTGAATCTGGATATAGGTTATCGGGTAATAAAGTGTCACCCACCATACGGGGTTTTTTAGGTCTGGCCATTTCCTTGCTCGCCTACTGCTTAATCTGTTCTCAGCCTGCCAACAGGTCTAGCCCGCTTCTGGGCTGGCCATCGTTGGCAGAAGTGTTCTGGGCTGGGGTTTTGCCGGTATGGTCGCGTATGGCGAATCGGTCGGCATCCACATAGGGCTCCCCGGCGATGATCTGGCCGGGGATATGCTCGGCCTCTATCCACTCCAAGATTTTCTCTTTGCCTGGGCGGGAGCCTTTTTCGAATTGCTCTTTGGCCCAGGTGATCCCTTTAACCAGCTTACCCATTGGGCAGCCCTCCCTGACTCGCCAGGAAGTATCCCCGGCCATTTTTATTGAGTGTTCCTGCTTGTTGCAGTGCTTTGAAAACAGGATTAACGGTTTCGTAGCGAAGGCGTAGATCTTTAATGATGTTGCGCATCACTGGCTTCGGGCCGAACTCCCCAACACTGATTCGCTGGGCCAGTTGCTGTTGTTCTTCATTAAGGTGAGCGGTGTGTAACGGTTGTGTTTCCAGCGTTTCAGGCTGTTGCAACGGTTTAGTGGCGCGTTTTGCAACTGTTGCAGCGGCGTTAAATGCGAGCAATGCGACCAGTCCCACTATGTCTGTGATGATGGCCAGGACGAGGAAGCCAATATGCTGAACCTTTGCCGGGTCTGCCTTGAGGGTGCCCGCCAAGCTGCTAAAGGCGCTGTGCGTGCTGGGTGTTTGCTCGATGGTGGATAGCTTTTCTATCAGCTGGGTGCGCTCAGTCTCCAATGTGGATAACTGCGCAGCGGTATGAAGGGCGCGTTGGCGGTAGCCGTTGTTGGCATCGGTATTGATCAGGCCGTTTAAGGTGTTGATCTGCTGTTGCAGGCTGTTGAGCTGCTGTTGCAACGCTCGGTATTCCTGGCTGTTGCGGGCACTGCGTTGTTGCTGCTCTTCGCTGTGGGTGGCGAGGAATCCAACGGTAGCGACAATGCTGATCAGTACCAGCAGGGGCCAAAGGCTGAGTAGGGCATAACCACTCACCTGGCCCTGGTTGCGCAACCAAAGCCCGAGCGGGGCGAAGCTGAACTTGCACAGCTCCAGGGCCACCGCCGTGGCACCGGCCACCAGCTGCCCGCCCAAGCCTGCGGGCATGGATACCCACAGCTGCACGGTAAACACGAGACTGGTGCCGCAGAAGATCAACGCGGCGATGCCGGTGAGGGATTGCCAGAGCTTCACGCGGCTCTCCCTTTTTCCTGTTTGCGACTTGGCAGAATCTCCGCCTGCCAGCCGTGGTCTTTGTAGTGGTTGGGGTTGGCTTGGTTTTGGATGGTGTCTAATTCTGGGCGCACTAATTCGGCAAGGTCATTAAGGCGGACACCGTAGGCTTCGAATTCGGTTGAATCAGTGTAGGTTTCACCTTCTGGGGTTTTACACTCAACAAATACCGTTACCAGCCAGTGGTGTTGCCAATTGAGGATTTCGTGCTGGAGCTTGGCGCGGGCGATATCACCCACAGCACCGCGTTGGCGTCGATGGGTGATTTTTAAAATGGGATCGCCCTCTGTATCCAGGCCGGTACTGCTACGCGCGGTGAGGATTAAACCGGGTAGCCAGCGGTTAACCAAGCGGGCATGTTGAGCCTGTCTGCTCATGGGTTTGCGGGGTTTACACTTGGCCATTCTCTATTACTCAATCTCTTCTACCCACAAAGCCCGCACTGGGCGGGCTTGGATCGGAATTTAGTGTTCAGCAGGCCTGGGGCTGGGTGCTTTCGAAAAACCCTGCTGGGCAGGTCTTTTCTTTCCGTTCCTTTAGCTTTCCATCCACTACGCTGTAAATTTTTGCGGTGTCTGTTTTCTTGTCGAATATTTGTACCCAGCTGGCGAAAATATCGTTTTTAGCAATTTGTGTTGCCACTTCAAAGGCTTCTTTTTCTGTGTGGTATGACTGCTTAAAATCTTTCACGCCACCCATCATTAGGTTGTAGGCGCCGCTAAATAGAGCGTATCGTTTCATTGGTTTCTCCCATTTTTAAAATGGGCTCCATACCGGCAGCCCTAACGGTTACAGCTGACTGATGCGCCTGGGCGCGGTTAAATTTTTAGCTGGCTTTGGGTATTGGCTTGTCTTCAACAAAGTCGCGGATCCAGACCATGCCTTTAGCGGTTACCTTGGTGGTGATGTACTGCACCTTTACCGGACCACGGTTATATTCGGAGATCTCTGCAATGAGCAGTTGCTGCGAAACAGCCTGTTTTGTTGGCGTGTTGCGCATGGGTTCGCGGTTATACAGCAAGCCGTTTTCCCGCATTAATTTCAGTAGGGTATTTCTACCCAGTTTTACCTCTCTGGCGGCTTGGGTGATGGTGAAGGTTTTTACCTTTTTCACACTGCCTCCTGTTTTTTGGGTTTTATTTGTGGGGTTTGGGCTTGTTGAGCTGCGAGTTTGCGCAGTTGATTTATTTGGATTTGTTGTAGCTGTACTGTGCGTGCTAGCTCTTCGTAAAGTTCTAAAATCCGGCTAAATTGACTCATGGCTTAACCCCGTTTTTTTTGAACGTCCTTTCTCTGCCGATGGCCTGCTCCCAGTATCGGCAGGGCTGACAGTTCCAGCTGCGTAATTGCAATTGCCCGTTAAATACGGGTTCTGCGGGGTTCCCGCATTGGCGGCAAGGCATTTGCGGGAGCGGCTGGGTTTGGCTCACGCGGCTTCCTTCCTCTGTATTTCCAGGTGGTTCCATTCGCGGTAGAGGGCGTTTAGTTTTTTCTCGCCGTCTGCAATTACGCTTTGCGGTGCTCTGCCGTGGTAGCGCAGATTCATTACGTTGATTGCGTGTTCATAGTTGTCGCCATCCAGCAGGGAGAGGCTGGCAACGGGGACGGCGAAATCCCTGCTATTCCAGGCCGAAAGCAAAACCTGTGCGGCGACTTCACTCGCGCCGGAGTTTCCATTGGCTACGTGGAGTAGGGTTTCTACGCTCTGGGTGGGACTGAAAGTATTCATGCGGCATCACCTCCAAACGGTAGCCAGTCGTTGTGAGCAGGCTGTGCAGCGGCGGGCTTTGGCTGCACTAAGTGGATACGTTGCGATTTGTGGCTGCCGCAGTCGATCAATGCAATACGGCGTTTAAGGCGTTCAATATTGCTTTTACTCATAGCCGTTGGGTGTACAAATACGGTGGCGGTCATGCGATTCCCTCCCGGTTGTTGCGGATGCGGATAGTTCGAGCAGAGGGGCGGCGTTGGATGCGGGTGCGCAGTTGATCCTGTGCATCGGAACCAATACCGCTAATGATCGAGGCGATTAAGGCGAGCTGAATTAATCCGTGTTTAACCGCTTTGGCCACCGCGTCTGTGCTGTTGCGGGCGTGCAGCTTGTAAAAGCACTCGGCAAGCAGGTTGGTAACGTTGGTGACGGAGCACTGCATCGCCTGGGCGGTCTCGCGATTGGAGAGTCCACGCGCTCGATGCGTCAGCGCTTCGGCTTGGCGTGGGGCCAGTGGTCTGAGGTGAGTGGCGGTGTCCATTTGGGTGCCCTGTCCTTAGTTGACATGTCGACAATAGTAAAATCCTATTTTTCCGTCAATAGGGTTTTACTATTTTGTCGTATTTGTTGCCACTGATAAGCTCAGATGCTCAACACGCGGAGCATGATTTATGGATGAATTGAGTTTTGTGGCGGTAGATGTGGAGACGGCAAACCCTGATGCGGCGAGTATTTGCCAGCTAGGAGTGGTTGTTGTCGAAAATGGGAAAGTTACCAAAGAGTGGAAAACGCTAATTAATCCTGAAGTGGATTTTTACTTTGCGAACATTGCTATTCATGGGATTAATGCTGCAGATGTAGCTGAGGCTCCAAAGTTTTCAGATGTCATAGATCAACTTAAAAGGTTGTTTGGGGGGCGGGTGATCGCAAGCCATTCGGGCTTTGATCGCCGTGCTTTGCTGAAGGCTTTTGAATCTCACGGAGATGATCTAGGTGAGGTTCGGTGGCTGGACTCTATGATGTTGGCTCGCCGGACTTGGGAGCAGTTTGCGCTTTCTGGTTATGGTCTTTCAAATTTGGCTGCTCACCTAGGGGTCCAGTTTCAGCACCATGATGCGCTTGAAGATGCCAAGGTGGTTGCGCAAATAGTGTTAGCCGCAGCTTCTGAATTAGGTGCAGGGCTTGCAGCTATCGAAAGGCTCTTGCGTCCTGAAGCGGTGAAAAGGGTTCGTCCGGAGTCGCTGGAAGCTAATCCGCAAGGCCCACTTTGGGGGGAAGTCGTTGTATTTACCGGTAGTCTCACGATCCCCAGACGCGATGCGCAATCTTTTGCAGCTGAGTTAGGGTGTGAGGTGCGTGGAGGCGTGTCGAAGAAAGTGACAATGCTGGTTGTAGGCGACCAGGATGTGTCTCAGTTGGCGGGTAAAGAGAAGAGTAGTAAACACTTAAAAGCTGAACAGCTGATTTCCACCGGGCACCACATTCGCATAGTCACAGAAGGTGATTTTATGGCGTTGGCTAGCGGAGTGGACCCGGAGTGACTTACTCCGGGTAGTATGAGCCGATAATCACGCCACAAAAAGTCACGTCCAAACTCGTGATATCCATTGTGGGGTAGCTAGGATTGATGGGGCGTAGAAATAAGCGTCCCATATCTTCCGCAAAAGTCTTAAATGTGGCTTCGCCGTTTAGGCGGGCGATCACTCGACTGCCGTTGATCACACGTTTTTCTGGATCGACAAAGATAATGATGCCTTCTGGGTAGCTTCTTTGCCCTGGGTAGGGGCTTGCCATGCTGTCACCCTTTACGCGCAATGCGTAAGCGAGGTCAGAGTGAGGCGCGGGGCAGGGAAGCCATTCTTCAGCATCGCCTGGCTGGAATATGTCCATAGCCTCACAGAATTGCCCTGCTTGCACCCAGCTGATGAGCGGAATGCGCCCCTTAATCTCTGGCCCTTTTGACACATTTTCAGAGGTGGCTGTGTTGGAATCAGGGGACTGGGGCCAGTCCATCCAGCCCGCTTTCAAATCTAGCGCGGCTTCTATTTTTCTGGCGGTGCGTGAGCCAATGTTGGTGTGCCCGCCACAAAGCTGATTGATGTAGTTATTGTCTGGATAACCCAGCTTTTCAGAAATAGCGGTCCTGCCGTGCTTGTCGGCCAACAGGTTGAGATTGTCTTTGCGGATGTCTTTGATTTCCATCGGTCAATTATGCCATTAGTAAAACACTACCCGTTATTAGGAAAACCCTATTGACCGAGGAATAGTAATTCCCTATTGTTTCGTCAAGGAGGGGATTAACTATGACACCACGACAGTTCTACTACGCATATCCCAAAGAGAGGGTGGAACAAGTTGCCAGGGATGCGGGCACCACTTTCGCCAACTTTAAGCAAATTGCTATTGCTCGTGGGTCCGTTGGCCGAGGTTTGGCTGAGCGGCTTTGTAGGGCCTCGCATGGGCAGATATCCGAACTTGAATCTTTGTATCCCGAGCGCTACGAAGAGCCAGCAGAAGTTCGGGAGGCAAGTTAAGGCGGTGCGGGTTTGTGGGTGAAACCAGAATAACGATCATTTTCAAATCCCCATTTTGTAGCCCTGCCATTCTGCGGTGAATGAGGGTTGGGATGAATGCATTGCGGTATATGGGGATTCATACAGGGTCGGAGAACCAGCTGACGACCGGGGAAAAACGATAACAATTCTCTGCGTCTTGGGTGCTTCTGATCGTGGAATTC
Organism: uncultured Microbulbifer sp.; assembly: GCF_947498635.1. Lineage (GTDB taxonomy): Bacteria > Pseudomonadota > Gammaproteobacteria > Pseudomonadales > Cellvibrionaceae > Microbulbifer > Microbulbifer echini. The sequence continues at coordinate 55,849 of NZ_CANMKV010000029.1, forward strand.
ACTATGCACGACGAGTGAAATCAAGGATAGGTAAAAAAACTATGTTCAAATTACTTTGTTCCAAGGGGGCTGCGGCATGATTCGTCGAAGTGCTCGGCCATCATCAAATTACTTGGTGGTTGCTAATTCGGTTGTGTGTGATCGCCGTATTTCTTTCGCGGCTGGCGGCTTGCTGCTGCACTTGTTGTCAAAGCCTGATCATTGGGAAGTTTCCCCTTCGGCATTGGCTAAAGAGGCTCAGGAGGGCAGGGATAAGATCTACAAGCTGTTAGGTGAGTTGATTAATGCTGGATATTGCAAGCGAATGACTCGGCGTGGTGAGCGGGGAAAAATAGTCGGTACAGACTATGAAATCTCTGATACCTCACGAGATGCTGATCCACTTCCTGAAAACCCGGATACGGATTTACCGGATACGGATTTACCGGATACGGATTTACCGGATACGGATTTACCGGATACGGATTTACC
>NZ_CANMKV010000030.1 GCF_947498635.1 uncultured Microbulbifer sp.
CGCGTGTAGCATCCTACTTCCGGCATGAATCGATTAAATATGCAGCATAACAGAACTATTTGTCCGCCGGGTTAATAACTGCTACTCCGAATAAGAATAAAACGCCACTCAAAGCATTTTTTTGAAGAATGACTTGGCTAATGCCTCTGAAGAGACTGATAAGGAAATATCTGACTTTTATAGGTGTTGGCTTTGCCATAATCTTTTTGCATAGCGATTCTTCGTGTAACTTAAATAGCTATCAGTCATCGTTTAGTGGTTCATGATCGAGCCCCAAAGATCTCCTTACTCTTCTCGGCTTTTTTATTAACGATTACAGTCCTAAAGATCCGGTATCGACCTCACGTTTCATGTTATCAAACGATAGTCTGGGGTGATAATGCTCTTCCTACCTATTTATAGGATTAAACCAAGGTGAAAAGCCAAAGTTGTCGTCCTTGTATAGGTTGCGGGTGGTGAAGAAGCGGATAATGTTAGCCTCCAGATATTAAAAGCCCAACAGACCGAGTCTACTCAGGTCGTCTCTTTATTCATCGGAGAGGTGCCATGACTGATTATCGAATTGGATGAAACTGATATGGACCCTGCTCGCTCACTTTCCCATTTGTTTGAATGGAAAAATCTGTGTTTGCACAGAATAAATAATAATTCACGTAATTATAGCTTTCGCCCACAATGAATATCTTTTGATGCCGGAACATATTTTTAATAATTACTATAAAATAAGCACCTTTAATACGTGTATGGTTGGCGGAGCGCTTTATAAAATACTAGAAGATAATGGGCATACTGGACGTGTCCTTGTTGGATTTTAAATAAATAACCCAGGGGCCATATGGCTATCCCGATATTTTCAATATCGATTAAATTTATATAGGTCATTACCCCGAAGTCTCAAATCAATGTGAGAAACCCGGTCTCGCCAAGATTTCCCCGCCTTTAATTTAGCAATTCTTGCAGAAACAAATTTCTCGACTAATTAAATATCTTGCCCTTGTCTAAGGCGGAGGGCAAATCTGTTTTTGCCCGTTCCATTCGGCCTTTAGAACTGGTCGGAATTTCAATAAAAATTCCGCTATCAAATTTGGAGAATACACATGCAGAATCCTTATCGGTGGCTTAGTTGCGGGCTTGCCGCAATTGTTAGTTTTTCAGCTATATCTCAGGCAGCTCTGGCTGGGGATAAAGACACCCTTATTACCAATCCGGCTACGCTGGAAGCTATGGGCTTTGAAAAAGAGGCGGATAACGTATATGTCGTTGAAGGCGCTGACCCGGAAAGGCCCTTTGATTCTTCCTTGTATTCCTCTGGCGACCTTGATACTCAAGAGGGGATATTCCCATCAGGGAGTACAGATTATTCACCCATTACACCGAAGGCATTTATTGGTCGGCAGGATACCACTGGATCGCAATGGTTATATTCTGCAGGAAATGGTGTTGAACTGAGCCGTCTAGGTACTGAGCAATTTGCAGACGCTCAGTTTTGGGACCTACCAAACGGTGGCACTTTGGAATTTTTTAGGTGGTGGTGGTCTGATAATGACCCGAATGCGGCGATGGCAACGTTTCTTTTTGAGGTTTGTCAACCTGCCTTTGGCGCCGGCGCTATAACATACACACTGGTCACTAATAGCACGAGCACTGATGCGGCAAATGGATCAACGGCGATTAACATACCAAGCCGCCCCATTAATACGCAAGGTTGTTACTATCTTGCTCGTGTACGGTTTGATACAGCAACCACTCTTTTGAGGCTGCAGAAAGTTCGACTCCAGTTTATTCATCCGTAAGACTGCCCACGCTTAGCAAATCCACTGGCAAAGCCCGGCCAAATGGGCCGGGCTTTGCCCCCTACCCTCTCTACTTAGGCTCAGGGGATTCCATACTTTTCTGCCAAGCGGTCAATATCTGATTGAGCTCGGGAATTATTTGGGCATTTCGCTCTGAACCATGGATTGAGATCAGAGTTTTTGTTACTAACAGGTACGTCTTTAACATCCCAGCAGCGATCCCCGATTTGAACAAATCTACCTGTTGAGGTCTTATATCTTGCATCTTTAGGTAAAAACTTACGCACTTTATTGCGGTCACGAATTAGCTTTTCTTCGAGTTTTGGGTCAAATACAGTGGATTGACTTCCGGCTCGAGGATCTGTAGGGACGCTCAACTGCGGGTTGATTACAGTGGGTACTGGATGTTTTTCTGGTCTTAACTTGGTCTTCACCTGCACCTTGTAATTTTCCCGAATTGTAGATTTTCTTCTCGGCTCAACTTCGCTGGATCTTTCTTTTGTATTATTCTCCGGTTTTTGAGGGCTTATTGAATGCGTAGAGTTAGGCTCTACCGTTAAATAATCAATCTTGGAATTTGCAACTGGTGGAACTTTTTTTATATCCCTGCGAATCAGTATAATTTCAATCGGGGTCCTGCTGGCTTCCCTGGTTTCTAGGGCTCGTGGAGCTAATGCTATTGGGATGCAGATCAGTACGGCATGTGCACCAAGAGAAAGTGTCAAAGAAATTATTAGACGCCAAGTTTCTGCTTTTTTACTTTTATTTTGCAAATCAACTCTATTACTCAGATCCATCGGTATTGATGACCATTTCCTTAATGGGGTTGGTCAATGTCCTTTAATAAAAACCAAATGCTGATTGTGAGGCAGCAGATATGACTCTTACGGGAGGGAAAAGTTCTTCCCTCATGGACTCAATTCCCTTGCCTTTTATTTTCAAGTGAATAGAGAGAAGAGACTGATGACTGTGGGGAAGGATGATAGTAGAAGCTTTTAAATACATTCGGTTGTAAATTTAATAAAGCTTGAGGATTGTGGCTACTGTTATCTGATGGTTTCTACTCCGACAACTGTGTGCCAACTAAAGTAAAGAAAACGGTACTCGTCGAAGACTATTTGGCCTCGTTTGGGCCTCACGGCCCTAACCCCAGTATAACGATTTTCATTCAAGTACGAACACAGTGGGCTATCTTCAATTTTTATGACAGCAGATGTAATCCGGTAAACTACCTGTGACCCACGGAGATACGTAATGCGCATACCAGCCACCCCGCCTGGTGATCTTAACGAGGAACAAAAACCACTCTATGAAGATATGGCCACTGAGATGAAAGGCTATTTCTCTGGTTTCATCAAAAAGCGCAAAGATGGGGCTTTGCTCGGCCCCTGGGCCCCGGCACTTCGCTATCCCAAATTTGGCAAACCCTGGTGGGATTACGTAAAAGCGATTTCGGATAATCCCTCGTTGCCAAAATCTGTACGTGAGGTTGCGATCTTGGCTACAGGTGCACATTTTAAAGCGGGTTATGAACTGTACGCTCACTCCGCTATTGGTGAACAGATCCATTTAGCATCCGATAAGATTGCCACTATTGCAGCTGGGGAGCGCCCGGTTGACCTGACTTGTGCAGAAAGTACTGCGTACTGTGTTGCGGTATCCCTTGCTGCGGGTGGACGTTTACCTGAGGCCACATGGCAAATGGCGGTAGAAGCTTTTGGTGAAGGCGGTGCTGCAGAGCTCATTTTCCTGGTTGCCGGATATCATCAGATTTCTGCACTCCTAAATGGTTTCGATGTTGGTATTCCCAGCGATAAGGATTAATGGAAGTTTAGGTTTGGTGCTATACAAGTCCGGGTACGAGCCTCAGACGTAGCTCTCGCCGCCCGACTCCTGGCTACAACTCTCACCCTGCGTTCCGAATTGACTATCTTTGTCTATCGCAATGTTGGTTTGAATGTCATAACCACTTTGTGTTCTTGGCCATCGTCGATTAGCGGGATCTTATTGGTGGAAATTTCTTCGTTATCCAGTGTCAGTTTGGCAATGTCCCGCGGACACCCGCCGCAGTGCTGTACTTCAATGGCATAGCGGCTGCCGCCAAAACGCAGAGACAGGTGGTAGTTATCCCAGGACTCAGGCAGACAGGGCTCGATGACAAGGTGATCGCCGTCGAGGATTTTTACCCCCAATAAAGCCTCCAGTGCGCTCCGATAAAGCCACCCAGAAGCACCGGAATACCAAGTCCAGCCGCCGCGCCCAACGTGAGGCTCTACACCGTAGACATCACCAGCCAGCACATAAGGTTCGGTGCGGTAGCGCTCTACGGCTGCAGGTGTGTTCGTATGGGTAATCGGATTTAACAAATTAAAGTAGTGCCAGGCACGTTCACTCTGGCCTAGTCCGGCGGCGGCCCAGACCGCCCAGGTGGCCGCATGTGTATATTGGCCACCATTTTCGCGGATACCTGGAGGATAACCTTTGATGTAGCCGGGGTCTTTCTTAGTGCGGTTAAACGCTGGTTTGAGGAGCAGTATCTGTCGCGCGACCTCGTTGACCAAATGCCTGTCGGCGGATTCCATTGCGGTGCGTGCGCGTTCGGTTGGTTCCTGCTGGGAGAGTACGGACCAGGTCTGCGCGATCAGGTCGATTCGGCATTCATCACTTTCCTTGGCGCCAATCGGAGTGCCGTCGTCGTAATAGGCGCGTCGGTACCAGGCCCCATCCCAGCCACTTTCCTCCACCTGCTGGCGAAAATTCTCACCCAGCAGGCGATAGTATTCCGCCAGGGCGGAGTCCCCAATATAGTCGCACAGAGGCGCCATATCGCGGCAAACCCGTAGGAGAAACCAGCCCATCCACACGCTTTCGCCGCGGCCGGTGGTGCTAATGCGGCTGAAGCCGTCGTTCCAGTCGCCGTTGCCGATCACTGGCAGGCCGTGGGGGCCCACTGCTCCGGCGCGCTCAATGGCGCGACAGCAGTGTTCGTAGAGGGACCCCGATTCGTCACTGTTATCGAACTCCGCGTAGCGCTCGTGCTCGTCCTTCCCAAGAGGTGCCCCAGAGAGGTAGGTGACTGGCTCATTCAAAATGGCGTAGTCGCCGGTGGTGCGGATGTACTGCGCTGTGACAAAGGGCAACCACAGTAAGTCATCGGAGCAGCGGGTGCGCACACCACGTAAAGGATTTTCGTGCCACCAGTGCAGTACATCGCCATCTTGGAACTGTCGTGAGGCCGTGCGCAAAATATGTTGGCGGGTCCATTCAGGCTCTGTCCACAAGAGCGCCTGGACATCCTGTAGTTGATCGCGAAAACCAAAGGCGCCGCTGGACTGATAGAAGCCGCTGCGTCCCCACAGGCGGCAGGCCAGGGTCTGATACGGTAGCCAGCGGTTTACCATCAGTTCGGTGGCCTTATCCGGTACTTGTACCTGCACGGAACTCAGATAGTTTTCCCAAAATTGCTCGAACTGAAGCTGCGAATCTGCGGCTCTGTTCGGGTCCTGAAACTCATCGGCCAAGGCCAGCGCCTGAGCGCGATCCACACCCTCCCCCATCGCGAAAAACACCTGTTGTGTCGCGCCGGCCGCTAAGTCGATATGAACCTGATAGGCGGCGCAAGGGTCGCCACCACTCTGCACTCGGCCGGTGAGGCCGATGCGAAACAGAGCCTCCGGTGCCTGCGAACTTCCGGCGCTGCCAATAAATTCGTGGCGGTCTGTGGTTAGGCCGTGGGGTGGTAGGCTGGCGGTGAGAAAGGCCACGCCGGGCTTGGCGTCTGGGACGAAGGCGTTGCGGGCCAACAGCGCATTGCTTTCGGAGACGAATTCGTTGACCAAGTGCGCCCAGCTGCCGCTTCGGGTCAATCCCTGCACCCACTCCACATAGTAAGTAGCTGTCAGGCGCCGAGGTTTGTTCCAGCAATTTTTCAGGGTGAGACGCCCAATTTTGACTGGGGCAACACGATCGACGGTGATATGCCAGGACTGTTCCAGGCCGTGGCTGTTATGGCGGTATTCGGTGTAGCCTGCGCCATGGCGCACTTGGTAATCGGCGTTGGCGGGGCGCGGTGCTGGGGTGGGACTCCAGACCTCAGCGCTCTCTTCGTCGCGCAGGTAGAGAACTTCGCCGCTGGGATCGCGCACCGGATCGTTATTCCAGGCCGTCAGCCGATGCTCCCCGCTGTTGCCGCTCCAAGTGCAACAGGAGCCACCCTCGGACACCAGGCAGCCGAAATCGGGATTGGCGATAACATTCACCCAGGGGGCTGGAGGCCGCTGGCCCGGCTCCCCAGCTTTGCCGGCCTGTAGATGCAGGACGTACTCGCGGCCATCGGCCGTGAAGCCGCCGAGACCATTGTCGAACAAGAGGTCCTTTGGTCGCTCCAGTACGGGGGTGGGTAGTGACGTATAGTCGGCAGGCTGCACTGGAACGAAAGGCGGTAGCGGCTGTAGCTGTGCCTGCAGTGCTGAGGCGCTGTTCTCAAGCTGTGCGGCGACAGAACCCGCAGTGGAATCGAGCAGTACGCGGGCCGCGGCCAGCAGGCCCATGCGGTCAGATTCAGGCAGTTCCTGTCCCGGTACCATTACCACTGAGCCATCCAGTTTACGCAGAGTGCGCCCACGGATATCGGCGATCATCTCCTGCAGTCGGTCGCGAGTCTGCTGAGAATAGCCGGCGGAATCCTCGTCGATTATCACCAGGTCAATCGCCAGGCCGCGGCCACTCCAGAGGGTGTGCGCCTGCAATACCAACTCGGCAAAATCGATTCCCGGCTCACTGCGGACTTCGACCAGTAGTATCGGATTATCCCCAGAAATACCCCGGCTCCAAAGGCAGCGCTGAATATGATGGCTGTGAGCCAAGACCCTGGAGGGCGGGCGGAGCCCCCCCGAGGGGGCCAGTACCGCCGACAGTAAATCCATCATCCAGTGTACGTCGACAGGAGAAATGTGCAGGTTGTGCAGCTCCTGTTCCGACTGCATACGTGCAAGGTCGAACACCCAGCGCGCTTTAGGGCGCGATCGATAGGAGCGAAGCACCGAAAGAAGCTCTCGCCGGGATTTGCTCGCCCCGGTCAGATAGATCACTTCGATTTCAGATTGTGGCGGTATGGTTACCTCTTGAGCCGAGGCGATTACCGGGTCGAGCACCGGTCCGGTGGTGCCGGTGAAACCGGCCATCCCATGCTCCAGTGCCAGAGGGCGAGCGGGTGAGCCACCGCGCCCCAAAAAGCGCATTCGGTCGGTCTCCCACCCCAGGCGGTGATGCACCGCATTGGAAACCAATGCACAGTGGGCCATGTAGATGGGCTTTTCATCACTGCTGCGAGGTCGACGACGATAGAGCATCACCTGTTCCTCGGGCAGGTACTGGCTCTCTACAAACAGTTTGGCAAAGGCGGGATGGCGTTGATCTTCGCGCTCTGGTGCGAGTACCACTTCTGCGTAATCTGCCAATAGCAGGTGGCGCTCACGATCGCTCTCGTTTTTGATGACCAGTCGACGGGCTTCGACATCATGCTGAGAGCTGAGGGCGATATGCAGGCGGCAGAAGAGATCCGATTCCCGGCGTTGAAACTCTGCGCTCTGCGGGGAGAAGTTGGTCATGCAGTGGCCGGCATCGCCACCACAGGGCGCTAGGCCCACGGAGAAGAGTTCGCCGCTGTCGAGGTCGCGGACATAATTCCAGTGGCCCCACTGGTGCTTGGTCGGATCCGCCTGCCAGCGTGTCAGAGCGATGTTGTGCCAGTAGCTTCCCCCCGCACCGTCCGCCCCTAACAGCAGGCTGTGGTGCCCATTGGACAGCAAGTTGTACTGTGGATAGGGCCGCCCAGGCAGAGCCGACCAGCTTCGCAATGCCCCTTCGGCGTGGAAACTGCGTTGCAATCCGGGCTGTTGCCAGGGCCTCAATGCGGGCCGCGCGGTGGGCACGCGTTCGTGCAACAGCGGTGTCAGACCGGCGATACGCACATCGCTGTGGAAGCGCGCCTGCATGATGTCGTCGTGCAGGTAGTTGTTGATCGCCAGCAGGATCATTCCCTGATGGTGGCTCATATAAGAACGCACAGTGCGCGCACGGCGCGGTATTGGCTTGGCGGTACGGCCGTAGTCGATCGCTTCATAGAGGCCGAACTGGCCATAGCCGCCCTCGGCACGCAGATGGCGCAGGTTTTCCATTACTGCGGCGGCGTCGAAGGGCAGCGCCATCATGGAGGCGTAAGGTGTAATGACGAGACGCTCGCCGAGGTCGCGGCGAAAACCAATGCCCGGCACCCCAAACGCGCGGTATTGGTAATGCAGTTGGCTGTCCAGCTCGTAATATCCGGACTCGGCGATACCCCAGGGCAAGGCAAAATTAGCGGTGAATTTGCGGTGTATCTCAATTGCATTGCGACAGGCCCGCCCCATCAAACTGTGGTCTGGGGTTTCCATCAACAGCCGCGGCATCAAGTACTCGAACAGGGTTGCGCTCCAGGACATCAGCACCACTCGCCGGTGCAGATGCCGGAATGGACGCTCCAGGTGACGCCAGTGACGCGCGGGGATATCGCCCTTGGCAATCGCCAGGAAGCCGGTCAGGCGCGACTCTGAGGCCAGCAGGTCGTAGTGATTGGGGTCCAAAGCGGCATCGGTGACGTTGTAGCCGATATGGAAAAGGTGTAGTTCGCGGTCATACAGGAAGCCGAAGTCCATTTCCTCAACCCACGCGCGCGCGCGCGTGGCCAAATCCGAGATGTCGAGGAGGTAGTTGTCAGCGTTTTCCCGCGCCCTAACCAGTGCGAGGTGCAGCTTGTCGCACCAGGCAATGACTTCATCCTGCCGTTGCTCAGCGCCGCCGATGAGGAGCGCCTGGAGCTGCTGCAATTGGGCCCTCGCCTCTGCGCAGACGTCCGTCATTGTCGCGAGTGAGACGGGCCTACTCAACAGGGTTTTAAGGGTGGTGAAGCTTTCGGTCACCCGTTCACCGCCGTCCCGGCAGGCTTTCGGGGGTGACTGCATCAGCCGCAGCCAGGGTTCAAGCTCTTCCTGATAGCGGCGTGCTGCGACGGCGTGGCGGTGCAACTCATCGAGCCATTGGCGCAGGCGCCCCAGGGCCTCAGCGCTGAAATTCTTTTCATCACCCTCAATCAGTTTCAGCATCTGCTCCTGCAGCCAGGGCACATCCCGTTCGTAGATATCATCGATGGTTTGCCACCAACGATTGTGTTCCGCTCCAGCTTGCAGGCGTTTGCGGAACTGCGCAATTTGCGCGTTGATCTCGTGGACGTCATCGGAAGCGGAATCCGGATCGACGGGCTGTAGGGTTTCCGCCATTGCATCGAGAGTATCGGTGATACCCAACACCAACTGGCGGCCGCTTAAAGGCTCAGTTTGCAGCACCTGCAGACCACTGGCCAGGGTCATTAAACTGCCGGCCAGATTTCCACTGTCCACGGTGGAGACATAACGCGGATTGAGCGGGCGCAATTCGCGCGTCTCGTACCAGTTGAGAAAATGTCCGCGATAGCGCTCCAGCCCGCGCATTCTGTCAAAGCTGTTATTCAGCCTTGCCAATAGCAGGCTGAGATCCAGGTAACCGAAATCGTAGGCACTGAGGATGGAGAGTAAGCCGAGGCCAATATTGGTGGGCGAGGTCCGCCGGGCCAGCACTGCGAGCGGCTCTTCCTGGTAGTTATCCGGCGGCAGCCAGTGGTCGTCTGGGCCCATGAAATGTTCGAAGAAAAACCAGGTGCGGCGGCTTAACAAGCGCAGTTCGCGTTTGTCCTCTTCTGTAAGGAAGGAGGTCTCCAATGGACGCGGCTGATTAATATGCTGCACCAGCTGCGGGGCGAACAGCCAGGCCAGTATCAGAGGCGCCGCTGGTAGTAAATTGGCGGGCGCGCCAAAAAGAAGACCGGCGATTGTCAGCAATGCAATTGCCGGGGATACCCACAGTTCCCGCCAGCTGCCGCTGGCGCTTAGGGATCTACTGACCGAGCGATTCACATGCGCTGCCGAGGTCCACTGCAGTAGGTGACGGTGAGAGACACCCAGTCGGTACAGTGTACGAACTATCGCGTCCAGTGCATTGACTGCCAGTACTGGTAAAAGGACCAGGGATAGTAACCAGTGTAAAAAGCGCTGCTGTAAGGCTGCCGGACCTCCCCGCAGGTGCAGGTGGGCGCGGCTGGGGTCGGCGATGCTGCGCCATATCATCGAGAGCAATTCCTGCCACACCGGCGCGGATGACAAAAACAACAGCCCCAGGGTCCAGGCCCAGGGGTGGCCCGGTAACCAACCGCTCCAGGCTAATAGGAAAAGTGCGAGAAGGCAGGGCGCATCCAGGCTGCGGCGCAGATTGTCGACGATCTGCCAGCGCTGAATAGGCGGTAGAGGGTTACTGACGTTTTCACCCGTATCGATAGAGACACGCTTGCGCAGCCAGGACAGCAATTGCCAATCGCCTCTTATCCAGCGGTGCGAGCGGCGCAGCATGGAGAAAATATTGGACGGGTACTGCTCGTAGAAAATGGCATCCGAAAGGAGCCCGACACTGCCGATGGCACCCTCGAGGAGATCGTGACTGAGAATGGCGTTTTCCGGGAGTTGCCCGGCCAGAGTCTGGGAAAAAACCCTGGGGTCGTAGATACCCTTACCGGTGAATATGGCCTCACCGAACAGGTCCTGGTAGGCATCGGATACCGCATGGGTATAAATATCCACTGTGCGATCACCGGAGAAAATCTGGCTGAATACGGTTCCATCGGAACTGGCCGGATCGGTTTCCACTCGCGGCTGGAGAAATCCGTAGCCAGCGACTACCCGCCGGCAGCTATCGTCGATGACGGCACGATTGAGCGGATGTGCCATGGCCCCGACAAGTCGCCGCGCAGTCTCCGGCGGCATCTGGCTGTCGGCGTCCAGCGTAATCACATAGCAGGTATCCTGCAGCAGTTCGCGGTCGCCAAAGCAAACGGTGAAACTGTGCTCTTCCTGACCCGACAGCAGATGGTTGAATTCGATAAGCTTGCCGCGCTTGCGCTCCCAACCCATCCAGCACTTTTCCACTGAATTCCAGCGCCGCTCGCGGTGCAACATGAGAAAGGGCGCCCTCCCCTCGCTATTGGTATGGCGCTGATTCAAAGCCTCAATGGAGGCTTTCGCGTTTTGCAGTAGCTCATCATCGCCTTGGGCATTTTGTGCATGGGCATCTGCGAAGTCGCTGAGGACGGCATATACAAGATTCTCATCGCCATTGTTGAGGTAATTAATCTCCAGGCACTCAAGAATTCTCTGCATATCCTCCGCATCAGCAAACAGTACCGGCATAACGACCACTGTGCGGCACTCTCCCGGTATCCCCTTTGCGAAATCCATTTTAGCGAGCAGGCGTGGCGGCAGGCAGTGGGTGATCAGGCCATTGACCAGTGCCAGGGCCATACCGACCACAGGTACGACAGCAATAGCTACAACCAGCAGGGTTAAAGCGCTAGAGGTCCCACCGAAAAGCAAGTAAATAGCCAGAGCGAGAAGCGGTGGAATGGAGAAAAGCGCCAGCCCGGAAAAAAACACCGTGGGCGCCCGGTGTAATAACTGCCAATGCAGGCGTGCGAGGAAACCCGGTTGGTATCCCAGCGCGGCTTCCAGTTCAGGCCGCCCTTCGTCTATCAGGTAGTAACCCACATGCCGTGTGCGCATACCGGGCGCTTGCTCAGCGCACAGATCCACTAGACACTGTGCAACCTGAAGCTCGGTTTTGTCACTGCCACGGGCCAGCTTCTCAACTACATCCCGGTAACGGTCACGTGTTTCAAAGTCCATACCGCTATAGGCGGTTGATGGATCTGTACACAGAATTCGCTCTACGCGACTCAGGGATTCGACAAAATCCCGCCAGTTACAACTGCGCAGCTCCCGTAAACTGATAATGCCACTGGCGATGCTGACACTGAGTCCTTCCTCCAATTCTTCGTTTCCCGCCAGCGCATCCTCGGCGCGTTGTGCCAGGTGTTCCAGCAGACAAAGTCGCAGCAGTGCGGGCAGTGCCCAGAGTTCACCAGTCGTTAAAACCGCGTCTTCCTGGTAGTAGTCGACTAACTGGTGAATGGATTGGATATCCAGCGGCTGTGAGAAGTCGATAATCAGGGCATTGGCCAGGGCATGGATTCGTAAATCCGAGCTTTTATTGCGCGCGGTAACCTGGGGGAGCTGCTTTATGTAGTTCCCCGGCAACGACTCGCACACCAGCTGCAGAGCCTCCTGAACCACGTGGCGATTATCCAGCAGCCACTCCTCGCTGCGGGTACTCTTTTCGCCCGCTTCGACTCGTTCGGCCAGGTGTTGGTATATTTTCTCGAAGTGTTTTTCCAGCTGCCGCAAATGGGCTCTCAAACGATAACCTCCACCCGCGCGAGCGGGCTGGCGATGACGCTTGGCCAGTGCGGCTATATCTTCAAGGCGCTGCTGTTCGTTATCCCTGCTTGGGTTGTCGCTCTCTAACTGTGCGGCAGCCTCCGTTTTGGGCGTGATTTTCTGAGGTTTGGGGTGCACAAAGAATTTGTCCCCCTGGCCGGAATCCTTCCTTTTCCAAAACCGCAATTTCATCGATGTGCTTCATTTCTAACCGGGAGAGTCGGATGGCGAATTTGGCTGGCGTCAGTGCCGGCGCGAAGGGCTTGCAACTGGGATTCTTGTAGGTCCTGGAATACGAGCACCGGAAGATCACTGTGTGACATCACGGTGTGGCAAATTGTGCCTGTTACCTGTTGCTCACCAGTCTGCCAATCGTGCGCGCTCATGGCGATCAGATTGACCCCCTCATCAGCCGCGGTGGTATAAATGGTTTCGGCGACATTTTGGGCAACAAGTAATAGTGGGCGTACTTTGATGCCGTTTTCCAACTGTCGAGCTATTTCCTCCAGATAGGCCTCTCCTGCGCGGCGATTACACTCGACAAACTTTTCTCGAGTGGCGTGTTCCTCGCGCGTGATGGGCATACGCCGAGGCATTTCGGGTACAGCAATGACCTGCAGCAGGATCATTTCCATCTCTTGTCCACGCATCATGGAAGCTGCCTGGCAGGCTACCCACTCGGAATGTGAAGAGCCATCCATCGATACCAAAATACGGCGATAGGACATGTTTTCCTGATTCGGTGGTCTCAAACCAGGACGCACTATGATGAACGAGCGCCCCGAACCACTGAACAACTTTTGGGCGGTGCTTCCAAAGTCGAAGCGGCTAACCCCTCCCTTGCCATAGGCGGTAAAAACAATCAGGTCGATATCCATTTCATCGCAGTACTCGACAATCTGTTCGGCTGGGCGGCCCTCCACTACAGATTGGGTTACGGCAATTTCCTTTTCGGAGATACGCTCGGCAAGGCGGTTCAGGTAGCTACGTAATTCCACCCGGCGCAGGCGCCAATCCACTGGATCGATACTCTGTTCGTCAGACATTTGTACATGCAGGAGATGGATTTTCGCACCGCTGTTGCGTGCGAGCATCACCGCATGGGCGATGGCTTCCTCGGCAATGGAGGAGCCGTCAAGAGGAAGTAAAATGTGTTTAAACGGCATGTCAGTACTCCCAGCCGGGGGCCGGCAATGGATATTCGATGAATCTCAAAGAAATTGGCGACAGATGGTTTTGGCTTTGCGATTTTTCCCGGTTTTTAAGCGAAATTTGCATCGCGATCGCAGCTCAGTCTGGCTAAGGTCAAGGGTATTTCAACTTGCCGGGCACGGTGTTGTTTCTAGTGTCAACCTGAGAATCTGGGTACCACATAACTGAAAATGAAGGCTGTCGCTGATTCGCGACGCCAGTTTCGAAATGATTCTGGTGATATCACTGGCGGGTGTACGTCCTGGGGGGTCGACAGCCTGGTATTTAAATGCCGATGAGAATAATACGTAGCTGTGGGGAAAACCGTTTCAAGGTGAGGAGGTCTGGTAAAGATAGGTACAGGTTCCTCCTAGAACCCGGGGAAAGTTCACTGGCGTAATCCCATCCCTTAAGGTTTATCCCGAGTATTTAATCGGGCTCCAGGCGTGAACCGCTGAACGCTGCGTGCTTGAAAAGGCGTAAGCGTATCTGTTTCTCGGTCTCGACGATCGCAAAAAGCACTACCCCTATACCCACGATCAGTATTCCATCCGCAAATGATACCGCCTCTGTGGCGAATATTTTCTGCATTGGTGGGAGGTAGGTCATGGCAAATTGGCCCGCACACACCACTAGCACGGCAAGCCATACTACAGTGGTGCCACGTACGGCCTTCCAGGTCAGCGACGTGCCATACATGTTGCGAATAAAGAACAGGTGGAATATTTCCATCACCACTAAAGTGTTCATCGCCATGGTCCGCGCCATATCCAAAGAATACTGCCGCTCGGTGGCGTAGGTGTAGACCCCAAATACACCGCACAGAAACAAAATGCTTACCAATGCGATATGCCATACCAGTACATTCGTTAGCAGTGGTTCGCTGCGAAGTCGGGGTGGGCGGCGCATGGTGTTTTCTTCGGTGGGCTCAAAAGCAAGTGCGATACCGAGCGTAACGGCGGTAATCAGGTTCACCCATAATATCTGAATGGGGGTTATTGGCAGCACCATGCCAAAAACTAAGGCCACGATAATGGTTGAGGCCTCACCGGCGTTCGTCGGCAGGGTCCAGCTGATGACCTTCTTTATATTGTCATAAACCGTGCGCCCCTCTCGCACTGCGGCGCCGATAGAGGCGAAATCATCATCCGCCAGGACCAGCTCGGAGGCTTCCTTGGCGGCTTCACTGCCCTTTTGACCCATTGCGATGCCGACATCGGCACGCTTAAGTGCTGGTGCATCGTTAACGCCATCGCCGGTCATTGCCACGGTTAAGCTGTGTGCCTGTAACGCAGCCACCAGTCGCAGTTTGTGCTCGGGTCGGGTGCGAGCGAAAATATCTGTCTTCAGTACTTCCTCGCCCAGGGTTTTGTCATCCAGGTTATCGATGTCTGCACCGGTCATCGCCCTGTTGGGGCAGAGCAAGCCGATCTGCTGCCCGATGGCTTTGGCGGTTGCAATATGATCGCCGGTGATCATTTTTACCCGGATGCCGGCTTTTCGACACTCTGCCACCGCCGCAATGGCTTCCTGGCGAGGTGGGTCGATCAAACCGACGAGACCCAAAAGCGTCAATGTTCCCTGCACGTCCGAGTGTTCCAGAACCGTGTGTTCCGGCGTCACTGTCTTGATGGCGAGGGCAAGTACACGTTGGCCCTGTGCAGCGAGCGCTTCCGCCAACCTTCGCCAATCGTTTTCTTTCAGTTCTGAATCGCGCCCTACCGTTATGCGACAGGTTTCGCACATTGTCAGAATCTGTTCGGGTGCTCCCTTAACGGCGATAAGAGCATGGTTTTCATGATCGTGATTCAGAGTGGCCATAAATTTATGCCCCGAATCAAAGGGGATGATATCGGTGCGGGCCCAATACTTCCGTGTCTGCGCAGCATCCATTCCCGCCTTTGCGGCAAAAGTTAACAGCGCGCCCTCCATAGGATCGCCTTCGACTGTCCAGGTATTTCCCTTTTTCCTGAGCTCTGCGTCATTGCACAGGACTGCGATATGGGCGAGTTCAGACAGTGGCAGGCGGTTGGGAGTAGACTGGGGATTATCTGCCGGCTTTATCTCTCCTAGCGGTTCATAACCATTCCCGCTAATCGTGTAGTGCTGGCCATCGCCAGTGATCACTGATGCAACACTCATTTCGTTGCGTGTAAGGGTGCCGGTCTTGTCGGTGCAAATCACCGAGACCGATCCCAGAGTTTCGATGGCAGGAAGGCGACGAACAATGGCGTTGCGTCGCGCCATAGCCTGCACTCCTACGGCCAAAGTAATCGTCAGTACCGCGGGCAGACCTTCTGGGATAGCCGCTACGGAAAGACCCACAATGGCCATAAACAGCTCGGCAAAATCGTGCCGTAAAACAAACAATCCGAAGGCCAAGATCAAGGCGGCAACGGCCAGAATAAAAATGGCAAGCCACTTGGCAAAGTTGCCCATCTGTTCAATCAGTGGAGTGGTTAGGCGTTGGACATTGGCGAGCATACCGCTGATGTGGCCGATCTCGGTCTCTTCGCCAGTGGCGAACACCACTCCCAGGCCCTGGCCAGTAGTGACATTGGTACCGCTATAGGCCAGACAAGAGCGGTCCCCCAGTGCTGCGTCGATGCTTACCGGGTCGGTGCGTTTTTCCACGGCGAGGGATTCTCCGGTCAGAATGGCTTCCTGAATCTGCAAACCGTGGGCGGTTAGTAGGCGCAAATCGGCAGGTACCTTGTCCCCGGCTTCAATGAACACAAGATCGCCGGGGACCAGGTTTCGGCCGGGCACGGTTTGCCTTTGCTTATCCCGTATCACGGCGGCCCGCGGTGCCAGCATATGGCGGATAGCATCCATTGCTTTCTCGGCTTTTCCCTCCTGGGCGAAACCGATCGCTGCATTGACGATAACCACGGCAAGGATTACCGCGGTGTCTACCCAGTGTTGCAGTACACCGGTGATTAGTGCCGCAGCCAACAGCACATAGATCAGAATATTGTTGAAGTGTGAGAAGAAGCGTCGCAGTAATCTTTTGCGAGGAGGTGCCGGCAGGCAGTTGGGGCCATGGGTTTCTAGCCGCGCTGTCGCCTCGGGCTCGCTGAGCCCGAGCATTGATGTACCCAGCGCGGAGAGCACGGCCTTTTGTGGTAGTGCGTGCCAATTCTTTTCGGGCTTCGTCTGAGGCACGGATCACCTTTACTCGATTACCTTTCCTGGTATTTGCCAGAGAATAGCAATGGTCAGAAAAGTACATGGGTCCCGGCTGTGAAAAGATCTTCACCCAGTAACGCAGTAAAGCGCCGCCAGCGGCGCGATATCCAGATAATGAGGGTGTTTAATGATCAAAGAGTGCCCGCCCAGGGCTTCAGCCAGTAGGTACCCCAGTAGTAGATACCCCAAGTAGGTATATCAGGCGCAGGGCGAGAACAGCGCAGAATTCAGCCGGACTCAGCAAATTCTTGGCAACTGTTCCCCTGGCAAGCGCTGTAACAGCCGGTCACATCCCAGGTTGTTTCTCAGGGTTACCTGAGCATCGGTCTTGTCGGTGACCCGCCCAATCTTCGCACAGGAGGATCCAACCTGAGTTTCACGCAGAATCGAGCTGGCCAAATCTACGGATTCCTCTGGCACAAATGCGACAAAACGGCCTTCATTGGCAACATAGAGAGGGTCCAGCCCAAGCATTTCGCAGGCCCCTTGCACCGATTCGCCGACGGGTATTTGGCTTTCCTCCACTTCAATTGCCCTGCCACTGGTTTCGGCGAGTTCAACCAGTGCCGTGGCCAGGCCACCGCGAGTGAGATCCCGCAAGCAATGCAGAGTCACTCCCCCTCGTATCAATGCTGAAACAGCGCTATTGAGCGGGGCGCAATCACTGTTCAGTGCGCTTTCGAAATCCAGGCCCTCCCGGCTTGCCATAATGGCAATACCGTGGCGGCCGATATCGCCAGATAACAGAATTTGGTCGCCGGAGCGGATGCGGCTGGGGGCGATTGGTTGACCGCCCATTAGTGTGCCCACACCGCTGGTATTGATATAAATACCATCGCCCTTGCCTCTCTCTACGACTTTGGTATCGCCGGTCACCAGTTTTACCCCAGTCTCCTCCGCCGCGACGGCCATGGATTGCAGCACTTTTTTGAGGGTTTCCAGTGGCAGTCCTTCTTCCAATATCAGGCTGCAGCTCAAGAATTTTGCCTCGGCGGCGCCCATGGCCAGATCGTTTACGGTGCCGTATATGGCAAGTTTGCCGATATCCCCACCGGGGAAAAACAGTGGGGTAATTACAAAAGAATCTGTGGTAAATACCAGGCGATCGGCGCCCCAAGGTAAGGTTGCGCTGTCGTGGGCCTGATCGATCCAGGCGTTGTTAAATAGGGGTTGGATATATGTGCTCAACAGCTGCTGCGTCATCTCCCCACCGCTGCCGTGTCCGAGTCGAATAGTTTCCCTATGGATTGTTGGGAGTGGACATTGGATGTTCACTGGCTTTCACCTGTTGGCTGTGGCGGTAATACGCGGAGCAGGCTCCCTCGGAGGAAACCATGGGGGCACCCAGGGGGCGCTCGGGGCGGCACTCCTGGCCGAAATGTGGGCAATCGTGTGGTTTTTTGTGGCCGAGCATAATGTCGCCGCTGATACAGTGGTTTTGCTCCACCGGATTGATATCGGGCAGAGCAAATCTTTGCGCAGCATCTAAGCCAATAAACGCTTGATGTAGCTTTAAACCACTGGCAGGCATTTCTCCCAGCCCCCGCCAGTGTTGGGAAGAAACCCTAAACACCCGGTTCAGCAGCGCCTGTGCCTCTCGGTTGCCCGTTCGATCCACCGCCCTTGTGTACTGGTTCTCCACCCGACATTCCTCTCGCTCCAACTGGCGCAGGCACATCAACAGCCCTTCGAGAATATCCAGGGGCTCAAACCCGGTGACGACGATGGGCACCCGATACTGTTCCGCCAGAGGCCGGTAGCTTTCGTACCCGGTTATCGAGCACACATGACCAGCGGCAAGGAATCCCTGAACTCGCGTATCCGAGGCGGAACAAATGGATCTAATCGCCGGTGCCACCAGAAACTGGGAGACAAGCAGGGAAAAGTTTTGCAGCGATTGGCTGTGGGCCTGAGTGACGGCCAGGGCGTTGGCGGTTGCGGTGGTTTCGAAGCCCACAGCAAAAAAAACCACTTGCTTTGCGGGGTTTTCCTCGGCGATCTTTACCGCCTGTAAGGGCGAGTACACGATGCGGATATCGGCCCCACCGGCTTTGATATCGAGCAGGCTACTCTCCGAGCCTGGTACTCGCAACATATCGCCGAATGAGCAGAAAATTACCTCTGGTAGGGCGGCAATGGCGATGGCTCGATCAATTTGCTCCAGAGGTGTGACACACACAGGGCAGCCTGGGCCGTGTACCAATTCCACTGCTGGTGGTAACAACTGATCGAGTCGGTTTTTAACGATAGCGTGTGTCTGGCCGCCGCAGACTTCCATAATTGTCCAGGGTTGGGTGGTAACTTTGCGGATTTGTGCGGCAACTTTCAGAATGCTATCGCTCTGGCGGTATTCACTCACAAATTTCACCGCATCCCCCCTGATTGCTTGCTCTGTCCAGTGCTTCCAGGTCACGGAAAACCCGGCCCGCTTCTTCTTCCTGTATCCGGCTGATAGCGATGCCCACATGTACGATCACATAGTCGCCAACGCCGGCATCGGGGACCAGTGTTAAGTTGACCTCACGCGCAATACCGCCAAAACGTACTTTTCCCAGGCGCTGCAAGGGGGAATTGTCGTGGATATCCTCGATAAGGCCTGGGACGGCTAAACACATCCTGGGTTAGCCCTCCGAAGTTTGCCCGGCAGCGGCCATACAGTGGGCATAGTGCAACTGTCCCAGAGCAATACCGCCATCGTTTGGAGGTACCTGGCTGTGGCTGTGTACGGTGAACCCGTGCTCACGAAGCAAGGTGGAGGTACTTTCTGTAAGCCGTCGGTTTTGAAAAACACCGCCGGAGAGAAAAATATGAGGCTGACCCATTTCGCGAGCCACGGACAAAATCATCTGCGCCAGGGTATTGTGGAAAACGGCTGCCCGTTGCGGCAAAGACCGGCCCTCATCGTGAATCAAGGCGTTGATGCAAGGCGCCCAGTCTAATTCCCATTGGTCCCCGTGTGCATTGAGGGCGAACGGGTAGCTGTCACCATTTTGAATGCCGCGGGCGCTATGCTCTAGCGCCATGGCCGCCTGCCCCTCATAGCTGGATTGGCTGCAAAGCCCCTGTAGTGCGGCTACCGCATCAAATAAGCGGCCCACACTGCTGCACAGGGGGCTGTTAACCTCCCCTTCGAGCATGGTGATCAGGTTTCGGCGCTCGCTACGGGTAAAGCAACACTTGAGCAACCGGTGTTGCAGGGCGATATAGCCAGAGATCTCGTAGAGTAGCCCCGCTGCGGCACGCCTGGGTTCGCGTATGGCTTTTTCCCCGCCTGGCAGGGGGAAAGTACGCAAGCTGGCAATATGCTCGACCTTTGCAATACCGTCCCAGTAAAGAAATTCCCCTCCCCGTACTATGCCACTGCTGTCGTAGCCAGTGCCGTCCCAACAGACCCCAAGTGCGGCACCGCTGTGACCGTGTTCAGCCATACAGGAGAAGAAATGGGCCACATGGTGTTGCACTTCCAGCCGCGGAGCCCGTTGTTTCAAGGCCCAGCGGTGGGAACTATAACCAGGGTGCTGGTCGTGAATCAGGGTATGTGGCTGGCGCTGCTGCAAGCCGGTGAGGTCTTCAATGGTACGGCCAAAGCGCTCAAAGGCACTGGCGCTGCCCAGGTCGCCAATATGTTGGCTGGGGTAGATCCAGCCGGAGTGCGACAGGGCCACGGTATTTTTCAAGTCCGCGCCCAGGGCCAGGAAAGGTTGTGCCATAGCCTGTTGTGACAGCTTTGCCTGGGTAATGGGCAGGGGAGCATAGCCACGGGCGCGACGCAGCATCAGCGGGCGGTTTTCAACCACACGCAGCACTGAGTCATCCAGCGGCCGGACAATACGGCGGTCGTGCAGAAGAAAGTGATCCGCGATTTTGCCCAGGCGCTCCAGGGCTTCGGTGTTGTCGATGCAGATCGGTTCCTCTGCGAGATTTCCGCTGGTGGCCACCAGCGGAGCGCGATATTTTTCTGCCAAAAGTAAATGTAGCGGCGAGGCGGGCAACATCACCCCCAGTTCTGGCGAGCCCGGCGCCACCTGGTCGTCTATTTTGACGCCAGGCTTGGCCTCCAGCAGCACGATGGGTCTTTCACTCGATGTCAGCAGGCTCGCTTCAAGTTCGGAGACCTGACAATCCCTGCGGACCGCCGTCAATGCGGCATAGAGCAGCGCAAAGGGTTTGTGCGGGCGCTGCTTGCGCTTGCGCAGCGCCCGCAGTGCATCGACGTTGTTAGCATCCACCAGTAGCTGAAATCCGCCCACGCCTTTGATGGCCACAATCTGCCCGTTGGCAAGGCTGGTGAGCGTTTCGTGCAGGGCTTCCTGCTGGATACAGAGCACTTTACCGTGCGCATCGCAGAACTGAAGCTGTGGGCCACATTGTGGGCAGGCGTTGGGCTCTGCGTGGAAACGTCGATCCTCGGGGTTTCTGTACTCATCCTGACATTGCGCACAGAGAGGGAACGACGACATGGCGGTATTGGCGCGGTCATAGGGCAGTTTATCGACAATGCTGTAGCGCGGTCCGCAATGGGTACAATTGATAAAGGGGTAGCGGTAGCGGCGATTCTGTGGGTCCTGCAGCTCCGTTTGGCAGTGCTCACACGGAGCCAGGTCTGGCAACATGAGCGTGGACTGTTCCGCAGCGACCTTACTTTCATGGATTTCGAATCCGGTGCTCGCCTGTGGCGCAAGGACCTCGGTTTTAAGTTTGAGAATCAAACTGTGGGGCGGCTTCTCCAGTGGCAAGCGCTGCAGAAATTGGTCGATATCACCGACCTTCCCTTCAATCTCTATCTGCACACCACCACTGTGGTTGGCGACCCATCCACTTAAAGAACAATTCAGTGCCAGGCGATAGACGAATGGGCGAAATCCCACCCCTTGTACCAGCCCCCTAACGGCTATACGGCGGCGTTCAATACCCATCACGGGCCTCGAACTGCAGGTTTTCCAGGATAATTTCCTGGGCTTCGATGTGGTGGATATCTGTCCGCACTTCAATATCGAGACGCAGCCCTTCGAGGGGAGTGCCGTGAATTGCCTGCTCAAAGTGCTCCCGCAGGTGATCGGCGGAAATATGGGCAAGTGCGCCCAGGCGCAGTTTGGCGCCAATTACTTTGGCATCCTCATCGGCAGCGAGCTGCTGTATCTTTTCAACCAGATTCTTAATCAGGGACTGTTCGTGCATGGCTGACCTCCGTTGTCAGCGTGTAGGAATGCGATTATTGCCTGTTCGGCGCGCTGGGCGCCGGTTTTCACCTTGGGGGTAAGGCGATCACTGCGAGTAAGGTCCTCGGCGCAAATAGCAAAAATGTCCAGGCGACGAGGCAGTGACTGCAGTATTTTGCCCAGTTCAATAGCCTCGCCGAGGTTGAAGCCATGACTGGAGGTACTGCATAAACTGGGCGCGATAAAATCCGCCAGATCGTTGTCGCCAATGATATTGACGCGAACCAAATTGCCGGCGACATACTCATCCGAGAGAAACGCGTCCACAAGGCAGACCTGCCGGCCTTTCCATTCGCCCACCAGGCGAGCCATATCGCCCCCACTCTCCAGGAAATCCACCAAACCTGCGAGACGACTGCGGAGCCTATCCAGTAAATAGGGCCCGACGCCATCGTCGCCCCGGTAGCGGTTGCCAAGGCTGATCAGCAACCAGCGCTCAGGGACTTCCTCGTTGCTCATGTTGCAAATGTAGCTGCAGGAAATGGGTTGAGCAGGAAATACAGGGGTCGTAATTACGGATGGCGCGTTCACACAATCCCTGTAGGTGTTCCTCGGAGAGGTGCATAAATTTGGGTAGCATCAAGCGCAGGTCATTTTCAATGGTTTTTTGGTTTTGTGAGGTGGGCGCAACAATTTTAGCAAAAGCAATTTTGCCATCCCGGTCGATGCTATAGCGGTGATACAGCAGCCCGCGCGGTGCTTCGGTGACAGCACAGCCGCTGGATGCCCGCGGTTCCGCGGTCAAGTAGGGTTCTCCACCGGCCTGGTATTGATCGATTAAACGCAGGGCTTCCTCGAAAGCATAAAGTACTTCGAAGCAGCGCAGCACAATACTTTTGAACGGATTGTTACAGGGCGGCTTAAATCCCAGTTCCCCGGCTATCCGGCGCACCGGCTCCGAGAGTTGAGGAAAATTCAGGTTGTAACGTGCCATGGGCCCCACGAGATAGGCCCCGCGCTCAATCAACACACTGTGCAGAGCGGTGCTGTGCGGCACCTGCTCCTCACGAAAATGTTTTTCATAATCCTGAGCTGTAATATTTAATCCCCGGTTAGAAATAATTCGCCCCTCATTCATTGGGTACTCGTTGGGGTTAGATAGGGCGACATATTCGTAGGCGTATTCGCAGTGAGGAAATGGCAGGCGAGCGGCCCAGCGGGCCATCTGCTCGGCCAGCTTGCGGGCTTCGGCCAACTGGGGACGAAGCCCATGCAGGGACGCTAGGCTGGGCAGCCGATAAAACCCGCCCACGCGCACATTGATCGGATGGACCTCCCTACCCCCGATCAGGCGCACCAGAGCATTCCCCGCTTTTTTGATCTCCAGGGCCTGCCGCACAATATCGGGGTGATCCCCTGCCATGGCAACGGCACTGGGGTAGCCGAGGAAGTCTGGTGCATGCAGCATGCTGATATGCAACATGTGGCTTTCGATCCATTCCCCACAGTAGAGCAAGCGACGCAGGGCCCTTATGGTCTCCGTGGGGACTAGGCCCAGGGCACGCTCCATGGCATGCAACGCACTCATCTGATAGGCCACCGGGCAGATACCGCAGATACGCGCAGTAATATCCGGCGCTTCGCTAAAGTCGCGGCCGCGCAGAAAGGCTTCAAAGAAACGCGGTGGTTCGAATATCTTCAGCTGCACATCGTGTACCGTGTCGTCGTCGTAGCGAATGAAAAGTGCGCCTTCGCCCTCGACCCGAGCTAGGTAATCGACTTTGATCGTCTTACTGTTTCCGCTTGCTGGTATCTCCTTCAAGCTTTATCCCCCCGCTCACGATGCTCACTAACTTCTTTAAAATGTGGTGCTAGTGCATTGAAATTACGCAAGTTTTCTATAACTGTAGACTTGTTAGCACCCAGCTTTTGCTCCCACCAGTGACACAGGGAGTCACTATTGGGGTTTTCCTTGGGACCATAGCAGGCATAACAACCACGGTTGTAACTGGGGCAAAGTGCACCGCACCCGGCGTGGGTTACGGGGCCCATACAGGGCGTACCGTGGGCGACCCACACACAAACATTGTTTTTGAGTTTGCATTCGATGCATACCGAGTGGGGGGGCACCTGGGGGGCTCGGCGATTCAGAAAAGCGCTAATCACCTCGAGCAGCTGAAGCTTGTTGATCGGGCAGCCCTGCAGTTCAAAGTCCACCGAGACGTGGGTGGAAATGGGCGTGGACTCTTTTAGGGTGTCGATGTAGGCGGGCTGGGCATACACCACCGAAGTAAATTCACTGACATCGGCAAAGTTGCGCAGGGCCTGAATACCACCGGCGGTGGCACAGGCGCCGATACATACCAGGAAGTTTGACTGGCGCCGCACTTCCTGAATTCTCAACAAGTCCGCCGGAGTTGTGATGGAACCCTCCACCAGGGAAATATCGTAGGGGCCTTCCACCACGGCGCTGGAGGCCTCCATGAAATAGGCAATCTCTACCTCTTGTGCCAGCAGCAGCAACTCATCTTCGCAATCCAGTAAACTGAGTTGGCAGCCATCACAGGAGGCGAATTTCCACACGGCCAGTTTGGGCTTGTGGGGCTGCTTAGTTATAAGCTGCGAATCTGCAGCCATGGGCGAATGTCCTCATAGCAAAACACAGGGCCATCCTTACAAATAAAGTTTGGACCCCATTGACAGTGTCCGCAGAGACCGGTGGCGCACTTCATATTGCGCTCCATAGAAAGAGAAATCGCCGACGCCGGCACGCCTTTGCGCAACAGGGCCTGGATGCAAAAGCGCATCATGATTTCAGGGCCACAGAGAAAAGCCACTGTATTGGCTCCATCTATTCGTGCCGCTTGCAGAGGATCGGTGATCACCCCGATGTGCCCAGGCCAAGTACCATCACCGTGGTCCACAGAGATCTCTTGTTCGATCTGCTTGGCCCAACTTTCCAGTTCCTCACGGTAGAGCAATTCGCTGGGGTGCCTAGCGCCATAAAAGAGGCGAACCTTGTTGGCAGCCAACCGTCCTTCCAGGGCGGCATAGATCACTGGGCGCAGTGGCGCCAGGCCGAGACCGCCGGCAATGATCAATAACTCTTTGCCCTTTGCCTTCTGCAGTGGCCAGCCCTGGCCAAAGGGACCTCGCACTCCCAGCGTGTCCCCCTCCCGCAGACACTCCAAGGCTCGGGTCACGTTGCCTTGAGCCCGGATGGTATGGATGAGTATGCTGCCCTCCCCCTCTAGCTCACGACCGCACGCCAATCCGCTAAAGGAAATTGCCGATTCACCCGTACCAAAGGCATACAGCATATTGAATTGGCCTGGGTTAAAACGCATTGGTGGGTTTGTACGGTTCTTTCTCTGAACCTGCAGGCGCAAAGTGAAGGTGCCTGCAAACTCCTCTTGTCGGTGGATCACTTGGTAAATCGATGGCGTCATGTGGCATGGCTCTGAGCTGAAGGCGAGCCATAGATATCCAGCAGCTGGATACGTGCCGACTGCAGGCGCTCAGTGGCAATTTTGGCAAAACGCTTCATCAGCTCGAAGCCCAACTTTGGGTCTTCTTCGCATTTGTTGCGCAAACATTCGCCGCCTAAACGCAAGCTGCGCACATCTCCCTGAGCGCGGGCATCAAAGGCCGAAATGTAGGGAGGGAACAGCCAAGACCAGCCGAAGATATCACCGCCGTGCAAGGTGAGCAGGCATAGGGCGCCGCGATTGGGGACAAATGTCTCAACCGTGACGCGGCCACTGCGAATCAGGAAAAAATGGTTAGCCGGGTTGTTTTCTTGCGCAAGGTAATCCCCATCATGGTAGACACAATTTTCTCCGCACGAGGCCAAAAACTGCAGATCACACTCCTCCAGGCCGTGAAAGAACGGGTGTTCGTGCAACAAATCGGCAATGGTTTTCACGGTTGCTCCTGACTTCCAGCTTGTTTGCACTCCAGGTCACGGATGCTGCGCACTTCCTCGGTGAGATCGATACCTACCGGGCACCAGGTGATGCAACGACCACAGCCCACACAGCCGGAACTGCCAAACTGGTCCTGCCAGGTAGCCAACTTGTGGGTCATCCATTGGCGGTAGCGGGAGCGGGTGTCTGAGCGAACCGGACCGCCAGTGAGATGGCTAAGGTCCGCAGTAAAACAGGAATCCCAGCGCTCCCAGCGTTCACTATGCTCGCCACTTAGGTCGGTCGTATCTTCAACCGTCGAACAAAAGCAGGTTGGGCAGGCCATGGTGCAGTTGGCACAGGAGAGGCATCGCTCGGCCACCTTGTCCCAGCTGGGACTGTCGAGATTCCTGTAGAGCAGCTCCTTGAGGTCCGAGCTGTCGAAATGGCGTGGCCCTTTACGCATCTCTTCATCCAGCTGTTGCACCCGTCCGTTCGCCAGGTTCTTCTCACGCATTCCCGCTGGGCGTAAAGAAAGCTCGCTCAATATTTGTGCGCCAGACGCCGATCCGCTGCGGATCAAAAAGAAATGCGCTGCGCCCTCGATCACCTCTGTCAGGGTCAGATCACTGGGCAGCTTTACTTCGGGACCAGTATTCATTGCGGTGCAAAAGCAGGTAGCTGCCGCCGAAGTACAGTTCACAGCAACGGTGAAAAGTTGTGCCCGCCTCTGACGATAGTTCTCATTGGTATAGTCTCCCTCGGTAAGAACTCGGTCCTGAATGGCAATGGCATGGAGTTCACAGCTGCGCACACCCAGGAAAGCGAGCTTGGGAGCTGTCTCCTGTATTTCGATAACTTCAATGTCTTGATGTTGCCTTGATGCTTTCCAGATCGGCCTATGCGGTAACTGCAGGTATTTTTTCCAGGAATGCGGCCCTACGGCATAGCCAAAGAAAGCCTTGTCTGTGCGGCGTTTAAGCCGGTAACGCCCACCTTCCTGGATATCGGTCCAGCCCTGGGGCAAATCTGCACTGGAGCTAATCTCTCCGTAAGTGATGGCCTTGTCGTTAATGGTGGGGCCAAAGATCTGATAGCCATCTTTGTAGATCGCCTGGATCAGTCTTTCCAGGTCGGATGCATGCAGCAAATAATCCATAGTGCTTATCAAAAATGCAGAGTTATTTTTGGGCATCGTTACTATCTTTAGTCTGACCAATGCACCGCGTATTGAGGTCGTCGTCATTTTGAACAATATTGAAAGTATAGGCAGTACCCCCCAGTCGCGTAGGGAGCTAACGGTGATTACTGTTTTGAATTACCGAGTGACTACTGAAGGGCCAGAAAGGCCTTGGAGACAACAGAGTTCTGTATTTTACTCTGAGAAGATATTCTCAATGCTCTATACAGGGAATGCCGAGGATAATGGACTCTGAATGATTCAAAAAACATTCAAAGAGCTTGGCGGTTAATAAGAGTGCTCCTGAATAAGCGCAGATATATTTATTTCACACTTTGAATGTTAATGCCTATATCGACAGTACGAACCAATATGCGGAAAGCAGAATCATGGGGTATATTGGTTTAATTGATCAGGTGCTTTGGTCAATATAGAGCTGAATATAATCTGGCTAGTGAGTGATTCGATATTTGTCAAATATCCAATAAAAACCACAGGCTTACTCAGCCATTCCTTTCAAAAAAGCAAGTGCACTGTATGCTTATTTCAAAACCACCATAAGGAATTAGTATCAAACTCTATCGGCGGATAGCGGATAGCGGATAGCGGATAGCAAAAATCGAGTGCCATCAATATCCACTCTTGATATATTCCCAATCAAAGGACGCTACTTAAACAGGCTGGAGATGCCAGGTTGAAAGAACGCAATAATGAGGTTCCCGACATGGAAGGCCCCGAGCTGGCAAAGGGGTGGCTGCGCTGGATCTGGGGAGCCTTAGCCTGCCTCTTTATTCTTGTCGGGGTAATTGGTGCAATCCTGCCAGGGCTCCCCTCAGCCGTATTTATTGTTGCCGGCGCATGGGCAGCCTCGAAAAGCTCTGAGCGCCTGCACCAGTGGATTGAAGAGCACCATCTCTTTGGCCATTTATTGAGAACCTGGCGCAGTGGTTATATTAGCCGGCGCACCAAACTGCTGGCCACCTTAACCATGGCGTTGTCTATGGCTTTGGCGGTTCATCATATTGCCAACCTTTACTTATTATCCTTTGCCGTTGCTGGTATTGCTTCTGGATTGTTCTGGGTTTGGAGCAGGCCTGAGCCTAATCGATAAGGGCGCTCCCTCTGCAGAAATAGCTTTGTGCTTTCATACCACCTAATAGGTATTGATTAATTTTGCTTACAACTTAACGGTGAGCAACCGGTATGAATTCGACTAAAAACCCGTGTTTCGAGTTTTATTTCGCATTGTCATAAAAATGGCGGATGAATTGGTTGACTTTACCAAGGATCGGAATATCCTCTGCGCCCTCTCGTTGATTGGGGCGCCCTTGCATCAATATGCTTCTAACCACAAGAGAGTATTAATAGACCTGAACCAGTAGGGTAAGGCCTTTTGACGCAGTTATATTTGGCGAAGTGACAACAATAGGGATGTTTTCATGCAGGAACTCTACCGGGCCCCAGATAGTGCCCTTGGTAACGAACCTTTAATTTATAAGCCAAGTGTACTCTGGAAGATCTTGTTTCTGATCCTGGTCCCGATAGAAGTCACATCTCAATATGAAGCCTTTGCCTACAATGAGTACGATCAGTCAATTTGGTGGCTGATAGCGAGTCTAATCATTTACACTACTTATTTTGTAGGTCTCTTTGGATTAGCTTTTGCCAAAAAAATTGGCACTGTAAGATTTTGGACGTTTTTCCTGCCTGTAATCATTGCTACCGATATTTATGAGTTGGGGACAGTGATTATCACAATGAATATGGCTGTATTAAAAAATCAAATGGCCGTATTGATGATTACACCACTTGCCTTATTTCTTTGGTTTATTATCTTTAGGTATCGGAAAGTTTTTCGGTATATAAAATAACGTAAAACACTTTTATTTCTCGCTTCTCTCAGATATTGATGTAAGCGTGTGCCTGTAAATATAAAAGGGGTCCGTTGATACACTTGGCGTTAGCGAAGAGGGCCAGCTGGCTCAAGATGGCTATTTGCAATCCTGGTTGATCGAGTCTCCAAACTGTTACTTACTCGTATAACATCAAATAAGAATAAGAATAAGAATATAGTGATTCGTGTGATCTACCACTTTGCGGATATGTTTTACCAAAAATTAGACCCAGAACATTGGCAAATCCAACCCTGTAGGAATAGCGAACAACTTCCACAACAACTTTCACAGCAGTTGGATTGCTTTTGAAGTCGGTAATATTTATACGAGTCTACTCAGAATTAATAACTATATCGCTTGCATTCAAGCGAGTGATTATGAAGGACTAATTTGGGCGAAGTATAAAATCGGTATACTGTTCCTGTTTTTATTTTCACCGCCATATTTATGACCCCACCCAATTTAAGTGTAAATATCGAGCACATCGATCAAAAAGCATTCCTATCCGATTGGCAATGGCTCGCTGGTAAAAATAAGCACTTGCTACTGCTCACAACTCTTAGTGATTTTTTGTACAAGATAAGAAAAAAGTTCTTGTTCATCTCGTTAGTGTTTCGCAAGGCCGAAAAATACTGGTGGCAGAGTCTCTAGAGGACGTTAAAAAGAATTTACAAAGTAGTGCGTTTGTCTATGAATATTTTGTTCCTCATATAGTCGAACATTTAAAAGAGTCCGGGATATGCTTGAAAGAGGGAGAAGTGTACGGATTTATCAAACCACTGATATTTGGTGGATAAGCGGTTGCCGAAAATGTTGAGACCATCAACCTTGAGGTCTATATTTCGCTGCAAGGGCAAATCCATGAAAAACTTCAGGGCGTCCCCTAGGCACCAAAATTGCTAGTATCGTCTCTTAAAACCCAAGAAGCCTTGGTGGAAATTTGGGGGTGATTCCCTGCTCCTGCCCCTCTACCACTGAGCACTTTCAATAGGCCAAATAGAGAGCTCTGATTAACTAACTTTATGGAAGATATACAGGCGCTTACCCCGGTTATTATTCTCCTGCTCCTCGGTGTAGTGGCGATCATTTTAATGCGCCCGCTCAGATTAAGTCCCATCGTCGGTTACCTGATCGCCGGTTTAGTGGTCGGACCCCACGCACTGGGTCTGATTCCCGAGAGTAATACCACACACTTACTGGCGGAACTCGGGGTTGTCTTTCTTTTATTTGATATCGGCCTTCATTTTTCCCTGTCAAATATTTGGGATGCGCGACGGGATATTTTTATCCTGGGGCCTCTGCAAATCCTGCTCTGTGGCGTGGTTTTTGCCGGTATCGCTCTGACTCTGGGGGTGGCTCCAGCTTATGCTGGTGTCTTGGGGGGCGCACTTGCACTCTCCTCCACAGCCGTTGTGGTGCAGAGCCTTGCGGAGCGGGGGCAGCAGGACTGCCCCGTTGGTCGCACGGGCACTGCTGTGCTTATTTTTCAGGATATTTGCGCAATTTTTCTCTTGGTGTTGGCCAGCTCTTTGGAGGGCGGAAATACATCTTCCAGTACGGGTGGCCTGACTGCGGAAATTGGGGCTGCGGTGTTGAAGTCGGCTATCGCATTTGTGGCCTCAGCTCTTCTCGGCCGCTATGCCATCAAGCCCCTATTTGGCCTGCTGTCGAAAACAAGATACGAAGAAATTTTCACCGCCATGGCGCTTTTGATTGTCCTTGCCACGGCGGCAGCAACAGGGGCTGTCGGGCTATCGCTGACACTCGGTGCGTTTTTGGGAGGCATGATGATCAGTGAAACCCCCTACCGCCATGTGATTCAGACTGAGGCCAAACCCTTCCGTAACCTGCTGCTGGCATTTTTCTTTATTACCGTCGGTATGTCCCTGGATTGGCGTATTCTGCTGGAGGAATGGGCGAAGATTTTGATCTTCATCCTTATTCTGGTCAGTATCAAGGTGCTGCTAGTCGCTCTGGCAGCGCGCATTTGCGGCTGGTCTCTGCCGGGCTCGTTGCAGTTGGGTTCTCTTCTGGCGCAGGGCAGTGAGTTTGTTTTTGTGATTATTGCAATGCCACTTGCACGGGAATCCCTAGGGGAACAGACCGTAGGTATTGTGATCACCGCGGTAGCGGCCAGCTTGGCGCTGACCCCTACGCTGTCCAGCCTGGGAAATCGTTTGGCTAAGTTTCTTTGGCGGCGATCTTCTTCCCAAGCACCAAGCAATGAATCCAAGCCGGTCACCTCAACGGCCCCTGTGGTCATTTTTGGTATGGGCCAAACTGGGCGTTTGGTTGCCGATGCCCTTGAGGCACAAAAGATAGCCTATGATGCGATTGAAATGGACTACGATCGCTTTCTACTCGCCTGTGCCGATGGCTACCCAGTGGCTTTTGGGGATCTGGCTGATATTCGCATGATGGAAACCTTCCGGTATGCGGAGCGCTCTGCCATTGTTATCACCATTGTTCGCTACGAGTTATCGAAGGCGCTAAAGCCGGTTGTCTCTGAGCGCTATCCCGATGTGAAGCGTTTTGTAGCCGTTAACCACAAGAAGGACTACCAACGGTTTGAATCTTTGGGAATGTATCCGGCGGTGAGTCGAAGTGTCCCCAGAGGGCTTGATCTCGCGACGGCTGTATTAAAATCCCAGGGGGTTGAGGATAAGAAAATCAAAACCTGGATCGTGCGCCGGCAACAGCGGGATTTGGACACCAAAGATATCACTTCCAACCGTAAGCAAACCTTGCAAGCTCGCTAAATGGGGTGTACCCAAGGCATCTCCTAGAAAGTTATCTCAACCGGGATAATGCTTCGGCAATCGGCGTATCCCCTTCAATAAACTCAAATACGGCACCGATGGTTTTCGGCACCTCCAGTGATGTGGCAATCACCTCCGCCACATCAGTTCGACTGACTTGAGCATCGAAGCCCTCGAATGAGTCATCAATTCGGATAGCACCAGTCCCCGAAGAATCGGTAAGAGCGCCAGGCCGCAGAATCGTGTAGTCGAGGCCACTCTTTTGAACGTAAACATCGGCCGCATGCTTGGCCTTTAGGTAGGGCTGTATTTTCTCCGGGCCTTTTTCCGGGCTTCCGGCAAAAATTGAGCTCAACAATATAAAACGCTGTATGCCTGCGGCTTTCGTTGCATCACAAAGATGAATGGCGCCATCCCGGTCGACAGACTCCAGCGCCTTGCCTTTAGATCCCGCCACAAAGATAACCACATCCTGACCCTTTACAGCTGAATTCAGAGAAGCTTGGTTGGTGAGATCTGCCAGGATAGGTCGCACACCGGCTCGACGCAGATCCTCAAGTTGAGACTCCTTGCGTACCATACCGGCTACTTTGCAGCCCCTTGCGACCAATTTTTTGATCAGTATTTGGCCGATATCGCCTTTTGCGCCGGCAACAAGTATTTTCACTGAAATTTCCTTGTAGCTATTTATCCGGTTGCGATAGAGGGCTCTGCGAAGCTCTAAAAGACCCACGTCCAACCAGATGTTTTAACAACCCCATAATATTCAATCAAAGTGTCGAATAAGTTTCTGATTAACAAACTCTTTGATCCCCAGCTCCCCCAGCTCCCTCCCATAACCTGATTTCTTTACGCCGCCCATAGGCATGCTCGCATAGCTGGAGGCCGCATGGTTCACAAAGGCTGTGCCGCACTCCAGTTGCTCAGCCACACGATGTCCTCTTTCATGGTCCCGGGTATAGACGGAGCCGCCCAAGCCAAACGGACTGTCGTTCGCCATTTTAATTGCGGCCTCCTCATCGGGCACTATCCACACACAGGCTATCGGACCAAATAGCTCTTCCTCCGCAGCTGGGGAGCCTTCTGGTATTTCTGTCAGAATACCTGGCTCAATAAACGCCCCCTTGCGCTTTCCACCGACGAGTAAACGGGCACCAGCGGCAACCGATTGATTAACCTGCTCTTCCAATTGTTCGGCGGCTTTCTCAGTACAAAGCGGCCCGTAATCAGTGGATTCTTCAAGGGGGTTACCCGGTTTCAGCGCTTGAAACAGCTTGGTAGCACGCTGGAGAAACTCTTTCGCGATAGGCTCAGTTAAAATAATTCTCTTTGCGGCGAGACAAATCTGGCCACAATTGCCGAGCTTTCCCTCCATAAAACGCTCAATCGTTAAGTCCAAATCGGCATCTTCAAGGACAATAAATGGATCAACGCCACCAAGCTCCATAATAGTTTTCTTTACATTACGCCCCGCTTGCTCCGCCACCCTAGCACCTGCGGCATTGCTACCCGTAAATGAAATTCCCTTTACTCGATCATCGTCAATAATCGATGCGGCACCACCAGAGGTAACTGGCAGATTGGTGTAGACAGCTTCCGGTACGCCAGCATCAAATAACAGTTGAGCAAACGTCTCTGCACATTGGGGAACATTAGAGGCGTGTTTGGTAAGCACCACATTGCCGGCAATTAGGTTGGATGCGGTAAAGCGGGTGGGCTGGTAGAAGGGAAAATTCCAGGGTTGTATACCATAGACAACCCCTAAAGGCTGGAACAACAAAGTGCCCTCTCCTTCACGAGTGGAGAGGTGTTGTGGGGCTAAAATTCTCTCCCCCTCCTCGGCATAGTAACGGAATATCTCTGCACAGAGTGCTAACTCCCCACGACCGTCGCTCATCTTCTTGCCCATCTCCTGAGCCATTAAGCGCGCAAGGGCTTCGGTGCGCTCCTCAAAGAGTTGGCCGGCGCGTTTTAGTATTGCGGACCGTTCATCGAAGCTGCGATTGCTCCACTCCAGGAAGGCCTCATCCGCACGGCCAATAGCCTTCTCAATGTCTTCACTAGACATCTCTTGGAAAGTTTTCAGGGTTTCACCATTGAAGGGATTGATGGAGATCAGTGGGCGCTTGGAATTGGCCATGAATGGGCTCCCGGCGAATGGTTTGCTTTGACAGATTGGAGAAAACAGCTACGGGTCACCAAATAAAGGAGTAAGGTTCCCTGTAGAGCGTTTAAAAATTGGCAAAAGGTGCCTCAGGGTTTGGCCAAAGTGTAGTCGCTACAAGTTGTGGTAGGAGCCCGTGACGAGATTCTTGCTGCAAAGGGAAGTGCTGTATTAGTATCCAGCCTGAATTCCCCAATCCTTCATTTCCAAGCTTGCTATGGAAACAGCTCGACAATTTTATCGCCGCGGGCCAGATAAGCGTGATAGTGACCAGGTATCCTTTGTTGATGTCAGGCGACGCTTTGGTTTTAGATCTATAGCGATTGGCCGCTGGGTGACTGAGCGGGAGCGCAATCGGGCGGCTGGCCTCTTTTTTGACGCCCTATCCGACTTAATGGTCATTCTGCAGGGGCCTGAGATACTAATTTCCCTGCGCGGGACGCTCTCTTTTCAATACGGGATTGGTGGGCGCCCGGGAATCTCCGCTTTCTATGACCCCTCAGCCAAAACGTTTTCCCTGGCCAAAAATGCCGGGCCAGGCGCAATCGCCCACGAATGGTTTCACGCATTGGACCACTACCTTGCTCAAAAAGTGTTTCGTGATGCTTCGGGAAATAGGTATGCCTCGGAAGCTTGGCTGTGTGACGCCACACCAGTATCCCACCCTCTAAACGATCTTCTGTTGGGCTGCTTCCAAGCAATTATGCTCGACGACCAAACCAATAGACCCAGCGCGATGGTGGAAGCGTCTGTTGAATTCGATCAGCGAAACGGATCTAACTATTACAGCGAACCGGCTGAGCTTTGTGCCCGTGCTTTTGAGGCTTTTGTGCAAGATGCCAATATTAGCAATAACTTCCTGGTGGCTGGCACCAAGGCCAGTGAAGAAGCTCGACTGGGTCTCTACCCCAGGGGGCAGCAAAGGCAGAAGATTAACCGCGCATTTACCGAGTATTTTACCTGCCTGGGCAGGGCACTATGGACGAGCGTCCAAAAACAACAGGTTCAGTTGCCAGAAAAATGATGGCGCCTGTTACTGGGAGAGGTATTATTATTTCAAAATGCACTTCAACAACCCGTTATATATAGCAGTCTATCTTTTTTACATGCCGCTATTTAGGTTGGAGCTATTGAAAGCTCTAAAACTATATCAAACTGAGGTCAAAGAGATGCTGGAGAACATTTACGGTGACAGATGAGTGAATCAGTATCACTGTGATAAGGTTGAAGCAAGAGTGGCCAATAGCTGTACTGTATAGAGTGCTCTTAAATGCAACACTCTATACAAGCTTATCTCTATTCAGACATCAGCTTTTCACGCTGGTAGACGAGAATAGAAGAAATACGCAAGGCTCCAAGCACAAATATAAATGCGGAGAATGCATAGAGCATTTCTGATTTTATTTCATGCTTAAACAGGGATATCAGTATTTCACGCAACACAAAGACTATGGCTGCATCGACAATGTATGTGAGTCTAAGTTTGTGCGTGTGAAAATACTCAATAAGAGATCTGGAGAGCTCTATTAGCACATATAGGGTTAAGACATCTGTGATAATATCAATGTAGTGCCCGGTAATACCTTCAAAGCTAAATAACTTCCAGGTTGTTAAAAACAACTGAAGCGTTCCAATAGCTACACCGATAATAATAAATACAAGAATGATACCAAAAACTATATCAACAGCCTTGTCAAAATAAGTCTTGATTTTCTCGCTGATCATCGCGTCCTTTGTGCTGGACTTCTGATCGGTACTGAGCATAGATAAACCCTTGAAAGGCCTGCGGCCAAAATTTATTGTCAATTATAAGTTTGGTTTTTAGTTGCCCTATTCCCATAAAAACCAACTGGCATTGTGGTGGTGCAAGGGCACTTTGGTAGTGAGCCTGTTAGTCTCAGCCTGACTGAGAAATAGAGATTACCTGTAGGTTTACTTCCCTTTCTTATCGGCCGAATCAGGGTTCTCTGAGTATCCCAAAGCCGCGCCGGACTTTTCCATGGGGGCACCCTGGCGATCTAGGACCCCAATATCTAGTACCGGTGAGGCGTCAATATGCTGGGCATCCATCATTTGGGCCACACGCTGTAGTGAGGCAATGATCATGCTCTGCTCCCATTCCTTCAGATCGCCAAATTGACGAGCAAATTGATCCTGCAGCGGGATGGGGGCATCTCGCAGTGTTTCTGCCGCTTGCTCGGTTAGATACGCATGCACCTTCCGCTTGTCCGCCTGGGAGCGCTGGCGGTAAACAAGGCTTCGCTTCTCAAGGCGATCCAGAATATTGGTCACGGTTGCCTGGCTGAGGCTGACTTCATTGGCGAGTTCGCCAATGGTGACTTCCCCCTTATTGCGTATGGCTTGCAGTAGTAAAACTTGTGGGGCGGTCAATCCAGTAGTTTTAGCGAGATGCTTGGAGTGTAAATCCGTTGCCCTTATCACCCTTCGCAGGGCGACCAAAACTTGTTCAATGCTGTTCAAAGCTACCTCTCAATCTCAGAGTTAGAGTGAATGCTGGGATTATATAGGTGAACCAGTTCATCTCTAAGCGCTTTACAGTTAATGGGAGAAAAGACGGCTTCCCGCTGCAGTTTTGGGGGAGAAGTGCCGCAACCGAGCCGCAAATGTTTAAATTTTGAACTGCAGGTTCGATTTTGATTCGCCCATGACGCAGTAAAGTTCCGTTTCAAGAAGAATTTTAGAGCCCAGTTTGAGTAAACCCTCCTAACCTCGGCCCCGCATGTAGGCCAAGTACTACCTCTTACTTCACTCCCATAGTACTGGACTTTGCCTTCCATTCGTGTACGATATTTAGCGTTCGAAGCATTTTGATGGGAGATTTTCGGAAAAAGCCACAAAAAAGCGTGCTTTTCGTTCTTTGTGTGTATTTTTCAACCCGACAAATGTTTAGACGTGAAATAATATTGTGCCGACTAGGATGGTTTTTTGTCTAGATTAGAAAATATTTCATTTAGGACTCCTTGCCTCGAAGATGGCTTGGCGGTACACCGCCTGATTGAGAGCTGTCCACCGCTGGATACCAATTCCAGCTACTGCAACTTTCTTCAATGCAGTCACTTTGCCAACACCTCGGTTATAGCGGAGGCCGGCAAGGACCCAGTGGGCTTTATCTCGGGCTATATCCTCCCCGAGCGCAATGACACTCTTTTCATTTGGCAGGTTGCCGTTGCTGAACGAGCGCGGGGCTTTGGCCTCGCCTCCCGCATGTTGAATCACATCATCAGCCGCCCCCAGTGCAAGTTTGTTAGCTACCTCGAAACAACAATCACAAAGAGCAATCAGGCTTCGTGGGCGCTGTTTAGACGCGCGGCACAAAAGCTCTCTAGCAACCTTAACTCCTCAGTGTGGATTGACGGTCAACTCCACTTTGACGGCTTGCACGACTCTGAACACCTTGTTCGTATCGGGCCTTTCACTCAAGTAACCAACTTTCAATAAGAGTAAAGAATGAAAATTTTTGATGAGATTGAATCTGAAGTGCAAAGCTATGCCCGCTCTTTTCCGCGGGTTTTCTGTCGGGCTAAAGGCGAATTAATGTGGGATGAGGAGGGGAATCAATATTTAGACTTCCTCGCCGGTGCTGGCACCCTGAATTACGGGCACAACAACCCGCTATTTAAAGGCGTACTGTTGGATTACATACAGGCGGATGGCATTACCCACGGCTTGGATATGCACACTAAGGCCAAGGGTGAATTTCTGCAGGCACTCAATGAGAAGATCCTGAAGCCCCGCAATATGGAGTATGTGGTTCAGTTTACTGGCCCCACGGGGACAAATGCCGTTGAAGCCGCGATGAAGATCGCTCGCAATGTCACGGGTCAGCAGAATATTGTTACCTTCACCAACGGCTTTCATGGAGTGAGCCTGGGCTCCCTGGCAGCCACAGGAAATTCACATCACAGAGATGCCGCTGGTGTGAGCCTGAATGGCACCCACCGCATGCCCTTTGATGGCTACCTGGGTGAAAATATCGATACCACGGAATACCTCGATAAGGTTCTGTCTGATTCCAGTAGTGGTATTAATTCACCGGCCGCAGTGATTGTCGAGACTGTCCAGGGGGAAGGCGGTATTAACGCTGCCAGCGCAGAATGGCTGCGCAACCTCCAAAGTGTATGCAGGAAACACGGTCTGCTATTTATCGTCGATGATATCCAGGCGGGCTGTGGGCGCACGGGCGACTATTTCAGCTTTGAGGAGGCCGGTATCGAGCCGGATATTATTACCCTATCCAAGTCTCTTGGCGGTTATGGTCTGCCCTTCGCGGTTGTATTGATGAAGCCAGAGCTTGATCAGTGGAAGCCCGGTGAGCACAACGGTACGTTCCGTGGTAACAACCTGGCATTTGTAACGGCGAAGGCCGCGATCGAACACTACTGGAATGATGATAAGTTCTCCCAGGAAATTAAGCGCAAAGGCAAATATATCGCCGATCGCCTCGATAGTATTGTCAGCAAATATGGTGAGGGCAACTTCACTAGGAAAGGCCGCGGCATGTTTCAGGGAATTAACTGTGTCAGTGGTGAAATCGCAGGAAAAATTACACGTCTCGCATTCAAGCAGGGCTTGATTATTGAAACAAGTGGTGCCGATGACCATATTGTCAAATTGTTATGCCCACTGATTATCAGTGATGAAAATCTTAAAAAGGGTATCGACATTATTGAGTCGGCCATTAGGGAAGTTTGCGCAGGTGAAGACGGTATGCCGGAAGAAAGGGTTTACTTCAAAGCGGGATAGGCTAAATTTATCCAGACAGATTCCGCGTCGTACACATTAAAATTGCTGTGAGCGAGGGCAACATGGGTTGCCCTTGTGAGAAAAGGTGGACCACCAATGATCGTTAGAAAATTACCCGAAGCCAAAGACTCAAACCGAAGAATAGTTTCTCCTGATGGCAATTGGGAGAGCACGCGTCTGCTCCTAAAAGACGACGGAATGGGTTTTTCTTTCCATATTACGACTATTTACACCGGTGCGGATTTCCAGATGCACTACCAAAATCACCTGGAAGCTGTTTATTGTATTTCCGGTCGCGGTGAGGTGGAAACACTGGAAAATGGGGAAAAACATCCTATCGAGCCCGGCACGATATACGTTTTAGATAAACATGATCGTCATGTCCTGAGAGCCTTTGAGGAGATGACAATGGCCTGTGTTTTCAACCCCCCTTTGAACGGCCAGGAGGTCCACAATGCTGAGGGTGCCTATGAGCTGGAGGCGGACTCTATTCAGGAATAAATAATTGCTGACGAGGGGGGGGATATGAACCATCTGCCAAATAGCAGATATTATACTATTTCCAAGTTGCACCACTCGCGAACATCGAGCCTTCGATGTACCGAAGCGCGGCAGAGAGACTCTGCGGTCTTTTGTGCGGCACCCTCCCCCACTTTCTTCAGCTCCATTCGAGTTGATGCCCGCCGGCTTCAGAGGTGCAATCCTTTAAAGGGGTATGTTTTCTTCTGGCGTGGACGCTTATCAAAAGGTCGCAACACTTCGCTTTTCTCACCCTCTTCCCACCCCTATGGCGAGCATAAAGCAATGAGGCTGGGGGCAGGCGAACCCAACAGTTCAATTATTTTGAGGGGTAATGGAAGGCTTGGTTTGGGCGACTATTCTGACTTAATACACCCTTTAACTTCTTTTTTGTCTGCGCTATCTCGAGCAGCAAGGGAGAGACCCAATTTGTAATATTCCGCTGCAACCATAAGACGCTTGCACAAGGAAAGCAGCCTCTGCTCTCTGTCAAGATAGCTAACCCGGCCTGATCTGATGTGTTTATTCCAGACTTGCGGGCTGACCCCTAGAGTACAAAAGGATCTATAAGAGACGATGCATACGATAGAAAAGATTGGCGGCACCTCAATGACTGATTATGAATCCGTCAGAGACAATATTATTAAGGGGAGTCCTGGCGATCTCTACAATCGGGTGTTTGTGGTTTCTGCCTATGGTGGCATTACAGACCTGCTGCTCGAACATAAAAAAAGTGGCCAGCCCGGAATCTATGGACTGTTTTCCAGCGGTATAGAAGATGATAGTTGGCTGGATAAGTTTGATGAGCTGCGCTTAAAGCTGTGCGAGATTAATGAGCGCCTCTTTAAGGGTGGAGATCTGCTGGAGGCGGCCAACCTGTTCTTGGATGAGCGCCTTGAAGGCGCACAAAAGTGTTTGCGGGATTTGCAAAGCCTTTGCCAACACGGTCACTTCGCCCTGGATGCCCACCTCGGTACCGTCAGGGAGATGCTTGCCAGTTTGGGGGAGGCCCACAGCGCATGGAACACCTCCAAACTTCTGCAGAGGGACGGTGTTAACGCCTGCTTTGTCGATTTAACCGGCTGGCGTACAAACAAGCATATCCCGTTGGATGAGCGCATTCGCGATGCATTTGCCAACATCGATTTGAATAAGCAGCTTCCGATTGTCACGGGCTATGCGCACAGCGATAAGGGTCTGCTGATCTCGTTTGATCGGGGTTATAGTGAAATGACTTTTAGTCGCCTAGCCGTCTTAACCGGGGCGAAAGAAGCTGTCATCCATAAGGAATTCCACTTAAGCAGCGCCGATCCCCGCTTGGTCGGTGCCGATAATGCCGTTCCTATTGGTAGAACCAACTACGATGTGGCCGACCAGCTCGCCAACCTGGGTATGGAAGCCATCCACCCCAAGGCGGCAAAAGGGCTTCGCCAGGAGAACATTCCTTTGCGGGTTAAAAATACTTTTGAGCCCGAGCATGCCGGCACATTGATTACCGGCGACTACATCAGTGACTCTCCCTGTGTAGAGATTATCGCTGGCTGTAAAGGTGTTTACGCTCTGGAAATGTTTGATCAGGATATGGCCGGAAGCCTTCAAGATTACGATCGAGAGGTTCTGTCAGTGATAAAGAGATTCAAAGCGCATATCATCTCGAAAGACACCAATGCCAATACGCTGACCCATTTTCTGTCCACTAATCTGAAGACTATAAAGCGCATCCAGGCCTCCATTGAAGAGCTATTCCCTGAAGCGGAGTTGAATCAGCGCAAAGTCGCTATTGTTTCCGCTATAGGGAGTGACATGCAGATTCCTGGGGTTCTTGCCAAAGCGGTTCAGTCGATTTCCAGGAAAGACATCAGTGTTTTGGCTGTACATCAATCTATGAGGCACGTGGACATGCAGTTTATTGTCAATGAATCCGATTATGATGCGGCGGTGAGAACCCTGCATGAAGCACTGGTAGAGATACACGATCACGGAACCGCTATATGTCTCGCATCCTGAGTCTGATCTTTTTTGGGGTTCTATTCGCCCCCTCTGGCCTGCTTGCCCAGGAGGCGAATGATAAAAAGGATGTTGAGAAAGAAGTAGAAACCTTGAGCAAGGCGATGTACACCCCCTTTGTGGAGAGGTACATACTGGATGAGCTGAAGCAGTTACGTGTTGATCAGGCGCAAACCAAACATGAGCTGATCCAGCAAATTGTAGATCGCGAGCACAATTCTGTAGATAGAGCGGTCACTTACGCTACCGACACTGTCACCTACTTCTTTTACCTGATTGCCGGTGCCACCTCAATTTTGGTGCTGGTGGGCTGGCGTTCATTTCAGGATATCAAGGAGCGGGTGCACTCTCTGGCCGATGAGGAAATTTCCCGGTTGGTTCAAGAGTATGAAAAGCGGCTTGAGGTTATCGAGAGTCAGCTTCAACAGAAAACCCAGCACATCGAGGAAAACCGTGAGGAAATTGAGCTGACACAGGAGGTTCAGTCGCTCTGGCTCCGCGCACAGCAGGAATCGTCAGTGGCCAATAAAATTGCAGTCTACGATGAAATTTTGCAGCTGCGCCGAGAGGATGTTGAGGCGCTGACCTATAAAGCCGATGCCGTTTTGGAGCTCAATGAGCCGCAGTGGGCTATAAATCTCTGCCACCTGGCTCTCAGTATCGACCACGATAATGGCCATGCGTTTTATCAGTTGGCCTGCGCGCATACCACCATGGGCCAATTTGATGAAGCGCTGCGCTATCTGGCGGAAGCCATTATCCGGAGTGAGAGTTACCGTGAGGAGACTCTTAGTGATAGCGCCCTACAACCGTTGGTAGAGAGTGAGTCTTTTAAAGAACTCGATAAGATCATCGCCATGAAAAGCCATGATCATGACAAGGGTGCTTAATTTCCTTACCGGCTTTAGGGGTGCCGCACTACTGACTTCGCGGTTCTGAATGCATTTGTACTTTTGTTGGCTTTAAAGTCATAGGTGTCGAAGGTTGATTCAGGCTTTGCCTGAGGCCCAGGCGCGCTACTTTTCCGAGGTGGCTTGAGGCACGGATGT
Organism: uncultured Microbulbifer sp.; assembly: GCF_947498635.1. Taxonomy (GTDB): domain Bacteria; phylum Pseudomonadota; class Gammaproteobacteria; order Pseudomonadales; family Cellvibrionaceae; genus Microbulbifer; species Microbulbifer echini. Next base: position 41,969 of record NZ_CANMKV010000030.1, read on the forward strand.
CGCTTTAGCCTTCACAGGGATGTATTCATTTTGTACCCCCTTTCAAGGGGGTCCTCTTTGCTTCTGACCTGTCAGTAAATAACAGTATCTTCAAATCTATAACTTATAACGAGATAGGGTCTGCAGGTGATTTACGCATTTATTGGATTTTTATCGCTGTTTACTCTGGTAGGCATTTCCTCAGCGCTATTTAGTCGCGGTACCAAGGCCGATTATTACCTTGCCAGCGCGGGTATTCCTCCCTGGCTGGTTGGCTTGTCGGCAGTGGCGACAAATAACAGCGGTTACATGTTTATTGGCGTAATTGGTTATACCTACATCACCGGGCTGGCATCCATCTGGTTAATGGTGGGCTGGATTGCCGGGGACTTTATTGCCTCCCTGTATGTACACAAGCGCCTGAGCTGTGCGACCAATTCAAGCGGAGAGGTCAGTTATGCTGGGGTGCTCAGTAATTGGTACGGGCAAAATCACTCTACTCTGCAGCGCATGATTGGGGTTATCTCCCTGTTGTTTTTGCTGATCTATGCTTCCGCGCAGATGGTTGCCGGTAGCAAGGCCCTTCATGTATTGCTGGACTGGCCACTTTGGTCCGGTGCTGTAGCGGGGGCGATACTAATTTGCCTCTACTGTTTTGCCGGAGGTATTCGTGCCTCCATCTGGACTGATGCCGCGCAATCTCTTGTGATGATCGGCGCAATGGGCACCCTGCTGGTCGTTGCCCTGGCAGATTTAGGTGGACTTTCGGTTACCCTCGATAGAATGCGGGCCGTGGAAGGGTTTATGGACTGGTTCCCCCAGGCACTGGTACTCCCCGGCTGGAGTGGGGTGGCTCTCTTTGTGGTGAGCTGGCTCTTCGCTGGTTTTTCTGTGATTGGCCAACCCCATGTCATGGTGCGTTTTATGGCCCTGAGTGACTCCAGCAAGATGCATCGTGCCCGGGCCTGGTATTACCTCTGGTTCATCCTTTTTTATTGTATGGCGACCGGTGTAGGCTTATTGTCCAGGGTTTATATCGCTGATGTCGGTAGCTTTGATGCGGAACTAGCCCTGCCGACTATGGCTATAGAACTGCTCCCGCCCATGCTGGTCGGTTTGATTCTTGCCGGAATCTTCGCCGCTACCATGTCGACAGCTGACTCACTGTTGCTCAGCTGCTCCGCAGCTATTACCCACGACATACTTCCACACAAAACAGAGAAAACCTGGCTGCTGAAGCTCGCTACGGTGTTTATCACGGCTATAGCGCTCTTATTGGCGCTTACGAACAATCAAAGTGTTTTCAGCCTGGTGATTTTCTCCTGGTCGGGGCTCGCTAGTGCGTTTGGGCCACTCATATTGGTGCTGTGTCTCGGCTGGAAGCCTTCGCAGCTCGTCAGTATTACCGCTGTACTGATTGGTTTTTCCTCTGCCATTGTATGGCGCGGACTTGGATTTCACGGCGCAGTTTACGAAGGGCTGCCCGGAATTCTCGCTGGACTATTGGTGTTCTACTTGGCCCGCCAGTTTTGTCGCCCCGTCGAACTGGGCGAAGTGAACTCTTTGGAGAGCACTCGCTAACACCCAGAATCAGCGGTTGATAGCTCATAGTATTTCCCTCAAAGCTCTCAAGGCTCTCAAGGCATACGCCCTTGGGGGCTTTTTTTATGATTTTCAGTCCTTTGTAATTCTTGCCGATGGCCTTCGCTTTACTCCAGATTTGATCAAATATTGACCGCATTTTGGATAGAGTTCAAACGAGATGCCCAACCTTTAAATGGGGCATTTATAGTAAGAATATTCCGGAAAAACCCGGCATTTGTTGAAAAATAAATCTCCTTTCTCCCCCTCTGCCAGCATGGATTCAGCGGAAACAATTAGAGTTCAAACTAATAGCATGTTATATTTCGCGTCAAATAGCCTAGTCTGAAGGCGTGCGGCCCGGGTTTTCGCCCCACTTTTGCAGGCAGAGTTTCTGCTGCGGGAGGCCCGAGCTTCAGAGATTTAATACAGTGATGACCATGGGTCCAAATTCCTTGTTCAGCAGGGTGACCCTCGGCTTTATCGCTTGATAAACAACCTATTGACCCTCTGTTAAGGCAGTATGGAGAGACAGATGTCATTGGAAAAAGAACAAAGTTTTGTGGATGGTCGCTACCTGGCCAACGAAAGCGGTGAGTGTTTTGATGTATTCAACCCGGCAACCAATGAGGTTAGCTACCAGGTAGAGCAGGCCGATGAAAAGGTACTCGCTGAGACCATCGAGAGCGCCAAACGCGGTTTTGCGCAATGGTCAGCCATGGCGCCGATTGAACGCAGTCGTATTCTATTGAAAGCCGTAGCGCTGTTGCGCGAGCGAAACGACGAGCTGGCGGCTATTGAAGTTGCTGACACCGGTAAGCCTTGGCAAGAAGCGAGCGTTGTCGATGTCGTGACAGGCGCTGATTCCATTGAGTTCTTCGCCGGCCTGGCTGCAGGCATCGAAGGCAACCAGCAGCAGGTGGGTGAGGATTTCTACTATACCCGTCGCGAGCCCTTAGGTGTTTGCGCCGGTATTGGTGCCTGGAACTACCCCCTGCAGATCGCCTGCTGGAAAGCGGCACCGGCGCTGGCCTGTGGTAATGCCATGATCTTCAAGCCTTCCGAGGAAACGCCCAAGGGCGCCCTGAAGCTGGCCGAAATTTTTATTGAAGCGGGCATGCCCCCTGGCGTTTTCAATGTAATTCAGGGTGACGGTGCTGTTGGCGCCTGGCTGACCAACCATCCGGATATCGCCAAAGTGTCTTTCACTGGCGAAGTAGGCACTGGCAAGAAAGTGATGGCCGCAGCGGCCTCCAATTTGAAAGAAGTAACCATGGAGCTGGGCGGTAAGTCCCCATTGGTTATCTTTGATGATGCCGACCTGGAACAGGCCGTCTCAGCCGCCATGCTGGGCAACTTCTATACCCAGGGCGAAATCTGCACCAATGGAACTCGCGTCTTCGTTCATCGCAATATCCATGAGCAGTTCCTCGCACGCTTAAAAGAGCGTACCGAGCAGAATATAATTGCCGGTGATCCGATGCATCCAGATACCAATTTCGGTGCACTGATCTCCGCCAAGCACCAACAGCTGGTGATGGACTACATCAATCAAGGTAAAAAGGAAGGTGCCACCCTCCTCTGCGGCGGTCATACCCTCTCCCCTGAGAATGCACCCAACGGCTACTTCGTCGCTCCGACGGTATTCACCGATTGTCGTGATGATATGACTATCTGCCGCGAAGAGATTTTCGGCCCGGTGATGTCAGTGCTGGTGTTTGATGAGGAAGACGAAGTCATTCGTCGCGCAAATGATACCCGCCTGGGGCTTGCCGCTGGCGTATTCACTCGCGATATCACGCGCGCCCACCGGGTAATCCACCAGATGCAAGCGGGCATCTGCTGGATTAACGCTTACGGGGCCTCTCCGGCCGAAATGCCTGTGGGCGGATACAAGTTATCTGGTGTCGGGCGCGAAAATGGACTGGCAACCTTGAACCATTACACCCAGATCAAGGCGGTGTATGTGGGTCTGGCTCCACTAGAAAGTCCATTTTAAGCGGTATCCTGCATGAGTGAGTTTGATTACATCATCGTCGGTGCCGGCTCTGCCGGCTGTGTCCTGGCCAACCGCCTGTCGGCCAAGGAAGATAAGAACGTCCTATTAGTGGAAACTGGTGGGAGTGACCGCAGCCTCTTTATTCAGATGCCCACTGCGCTGTCCATCCCCATGAACACGAAAAAGTATGCTTGGCAGTTTATGACCGAGCCGGAGCCCCACCTGGATAATCGCAGTATGCACTGCCCCAGGGGCAAGGTGCTTGGAGGCTCCTCCTCCATTAACGGCATGGTGTATGTGCGAGGGCACGCTAAAGATTTCGACGAATGGGCACAACACGGTGCGGAAGGCTGGGATTACGCGCACTGCCTACCCTACTTCAAGCGCTCGGAGACTTGGGCCTTCGGTGGTGATGAGTACCGTGGTGATGAGGGTCCGCTGGGGGTAAATAATGGCAATGAAATGGCCAACCCCCTCTACGGCGCCTTCATCGAGGCCGGCAAAGAAGCCGGTTACGATTACACCGCAGATTATAACGGTGAGCAGCAAGAGGGCTTCGGCCCCATGCATATGACGGTAAAGGATGGAAAACGCTGGTCTACTGCCAATGCTTACCTGAAACCGGCAATGCAACGCCCGAATCTCACCGTATTGACCCACGCTACCGTGCACCGGGTACTACTCGAAGGTAAGCGGGCTGTAGGTATCAAGCTTGAACGTAAAGGTAAAATCCAGGAGTTTAAGGCGCGACAGGAAGTCATCCTCAGCGCAGGACCAATTGGCTCCCCTCACCTCCTTCAGCTCTCCGGTATTGGGGAAGCTGAGACATTGGCGGAAGCCGGTATCGAGCTTCAGCACGAGCTTCCAGGCGTTGGCCAAAATTTGCAGGACCACTTGGAGTTTTACTTCCAGTTCCGCTGCGAACAGCCGATCTCCCTAAATGGCAAGCTCGATCCCTGGAATAAATTCCTGATAGGCGCGCGCTGGATACTGAAGAAGGACGGCCTTGGAGCTACCAACCACTTTGAGTCCTGTGGCTTTATCCGCTCCAAGGAAAGTGTTGAGTGGCCCGATTTGCAATATCACTTCCTTCCTGCGGCAATGCGCTATGACGGCAAAGAGGCCTTCGATGGGCACGGCTTTCAGGTACATATCGGGCATAACAAGCCCAAGAGTCGCGGCCGAGTTAAAGTGGTTAGCAGTGATCCAAAAGTATCACCTTCTATTCTCTTCAATTACCTTCAGGAGAAAGAGGATATCGAAGGCTTCCGCGCTTGCGTACGCCTGACCCGTGAGATCATTAACCAGCCGGCTTTCGATACGTTCCGCGGAGAAGAGATTCAGCCCGGTACCGATATTCAGACTGACGAACAGATCGATGCTTTCGTACGTGAATCTGTCGAAAGTGCCTACCACCCGTCCTGCTCCTGCAAGATGGGCACCGATTCAATGGCTGTGGTGGACCCGGAAACCCGCGTGCATGGCTTGCAGGGTTTGAGGGTCGTTGACTCTTCTATCTTCCCGACAATTCCAAACGGCAACCTGAACGCACCCACCATCATGGTGGCAGAGCGTGCTGCCGACCTGATTTTGGGGCGCCCAGTATTGGCCCCATCCGAAGCATCGGTGGCCCTTGCGGCGACCAGCACTCAGCGACCTGGCCGCCCCAAGCGACCAGCGAGCTAATTACCACCGGCGTCCTGTCAAGATTTGACTATCCCCTTCATTTCGGCGGGGATACTCAAATCTCGCACAGTTTAGCCTTCCGGAGGCGCCGGTATACCAATAACATAGCTGGAGACACAGCATGACGTTTTGGCTTTCTGCGGGGATATTGTTTACTTTTACAGCAATAATCTTTGCCTTAATTCGTTGGGGTAACGTGAAGCTGGTTGGGGTTACACCTGTCCACACCTTCACCTTTATCGCCATTCTGTTTACTTCAGGCCTGGATGTTGGCCTGATCATGTTCCCACTGACCGAGTTTGCCGGTTACGCGGACCTGGCAAACAGCCCCGAATACGGCTTCACCAACCCACTTGCCATTGAGTTTGGCTTTTGGGCATTCTTGATTTGGGGTTTTTATTTCCTCACTTGCTTCTACTTTTGCGTAATCGAGCCGAAAGTAAAGTTCTTCGAGATAGGCCTGGTTAAGCTGATCAACAATGTAGTGATCATCGGCACCTGTGCATTTACAGCCTACCTGCTGTTGAGCAACCTGCCCTGGTACCTGCCTCAGGTTGGCGATGGTGAAACCATTGTTGGCACCTTCTATTTGATCGTATTTGCTGTAATCGCTGCCGCCGTGTACTCATCCACCAGTCTGCGCTATGTGCGCCTTCTCAGCCTGGCCACCACTTGGTTGTTTATCGGCCTGATTGCGCTGATGTGGGTTGGTGCCTTTACCGGCGAAAATGGTAGCGTTGGCGATTTTGTCTCCACCTTCAGCCTGCTCGGCAGTTATTTTGGCAATATCCACCAGTTTGTACTGCCTCTGAATGATTACCACGAGTTCTACCTCTTCTGGTGGTTTGCCTGGAGCATCATGATTGGCCAGTTTACCTCCCGCTTTGTGGGTGGCCTGCGCACTTATCAGGTTCTGGCGGCGATGCTGATCTTCCCGTCGATTCCCATCGCGCTTTGGTTTACCGTTCTGTATTACTACTCCAGTCAGGGCCTGGACACCAGCGGCTTTTATAACCTGGCCATGGTTGTTGTGGGCATCACCTTTGTAATCAACTCACTGGATTCTCTGATCCGCTTGTATACCGACAACCTGGGTATGACTGTCGCCCGCCTCGGCAAAATGAAGTACTTCATTTTGAACCTGGTGGCACTGAGCCTGCTCACCCTGCTGTTCAAGCTGGACTTCCTGCAAATCCAATGGATCGGGGCCCTCGTGATCGGCATCTTCTTCTGCTGCCTCGGTTACATCCTGGTTAAACGCTACCGGGAAGTTGCCTCTATCAACGCCTCTCCCGAAGAGAACCTGGTCGACTTCAGAAAGATCGAGATGGTGAATTAAGAATATTGAAGTGTAATACCCTGCCCAAACTGGGCAGGGATAACGAATAAAATTTAAGGGGACAATATTATGAATTTGAAACTATCAGCCCTGGCCTGTGCTTCCATACTGGCCATTTCGCAACAATCTTTTGCTGATCTTTCCTCCACCGTAAATCTGACCAGCGATTACACCTTTAATGGTGTAAGCCAAACAAAAGAGAATCCCGCCCTACAGGCCAGCCTCGATTATGGTTTTGACAGTGGCTGGTATGTTGGCAGCTGGGCTTCCAATGTGAATTTTGAAGGTGACGACAGCACTAACCTGGAATGGGATTTTTACGCGGGTAAGTTTATGCAACTTACCGACAGAGTGAGCCTGGATACCGGTATCGCCTATTACACCTATCATGGCGATAACACTTCTAACGAAGGCAATTACCCAGAAGCCTATGCCAAACTAGGCTACAGCTCTTCTTTGGGTGCGTCAGAAGTGAATGGCTGGTACAGCTGGGACTATTTTGGCACTGGTGGAAACCACCACATTCTGATGCTGGCCCACACCATTGAATTGGCAGATAACCACAATGTGCGCTTCAGTGTTGATCGCTCTACTTCTACAGATAAAGATAAGTGGATTTGGGGTGATGATGAATCCTACAATCACTACCGCGTAGAGTATATGACCTCCTTGAATGGTTTCGATCTCAATATTGCCGCGGAAAACACCAACCTCGATTCCGATGCCGCAGACGAGCGCATAGTCTTCTCTATTGCCCGTACTTTCAACCTGTAAAGTGCGTCTGGGTTCCGGGGGCCGCTAAAGCTCCCGGGCCACCATCTTTGCTGCCTCAAGTGCCGAGTAAAGATCACCTTCTGTAACTCCTTAATGACAACCCGTTAATCGCCCCCTCCTGAACCCCTTCTCTAAAAGCTGACGCAGTATCTGCTAGTTTCTATACCCTGCAATCTATTGACCCAAAACGGCTTGCTACAACAGCTAAACTTATTGGAATGCCTAAATATTAAACCACTGAAAACCCTTAGCTGGCGTAAAAAGTACTGTTTGCTATGGAAAAGCCTGGAAAGGGTATGCTTAAGTCCACTGTCGCTGCCTTACTGATTTTGGTGATCTTCGCCTGCACTAAGAACTCTTTGAGTGATATTAGTGTTGACGACTTTCACCCTGAGGCACAGGTAGGCATTTACACAGTATCTCAAAGTGAATGTGCACTCATGAGATACCGAAAGATTATTAAAAGTGATTCACCTGTTGGATGCGAGCGCTTGCGAAAGGTCGTCTTCAACTTCTTCCCTATTTCCAGTCGACTCATGAGGAGTACTTTTGCGCTCGACAGTTTATACAGAAGCATACCTCCCCCGAGTAGCGGGATTCGCCAGAGAGCGGCAAACAACGTGGTGCCCCCTCCAAAAGGGGCCGTGATCGTCCTCGATGTTGTAGCCGGTGAAGTGCTTAATTTGTTTGGCGAGTTATATCGATTGAAATTTCCTATTAAATCTGCAATTCCAATCGAATATTTCAGCCAACAAGAGAGGGTAACTGAGGATATGAATAATACGCTGGCATTCGACTCTCGATTCATCACCAATGAAACCAGGTGGTCAGAGCATGCCTATGGAGTCGCTATTGATATTAACCCTCTACAGAACCCTTACCTGGATATTGAAAATACCTCCAGGGCTGAAGTAATACCCAGGGATGCTACTGAGGGATATTTAAATAGAGCAAAGTATCGAGTTGGAAAGCCGGTTCGCGTGGGGATGACAGAAGATGTGGCCCTAGTATTTGCCAAACACGGCTTTGCTGTTTGGGGTGGCGATTGGAATACGCCGATTGATTATATGCACTTCCAGGTAGGCTCTCGCCAATTTATTGACTATCTGGTGGCCTTGCCTTTAGAGGGGGCAAAAGTATTGTTTCGCCGTTATGTAAGCCAGCTTAATCAGTGTTTAGAGATGGGTGGCGCGAGGAATGACGCCGCCCTTCTCAGGAAGTCCTGCGTAGAGGAGGTTACGGCAGCATTTGAACCACAATGACCAAAAGTGGGGCAAGAGCCACCGACTCTCACTATCAAGTTAAAAACCGCTTGACCGGAGAGCGAAAATACATATACTGCTGCCAACAGCTAAAAAGTAAGTTACCTTTGTTTACACTCTCCATTTCGTCGCATCTCTGTAGTACTTCGTCCTGTAGATTTTTAAAGTTAAGTCTATTTTTTCGCTATTCATGCCTCATATGAAGGCTTACCCCTATTTGTTTTCAGGATATTATTATGTCTAACACTACTACCGGCACCGTTAAGTGGTTCAATGAAGAAAAAGGCTTTGGCTTTATTGCACAGAAGTCCGGCCCCGATGTCTTCGCACACTTTAGCGCAATCGCAAGCCCTGGGTTCAAAACCCTGGCCGAAGGTCAAGCGGTTGAGTTTGTCGTAACTCAGGGCAAAAAAGGCCCACAAGCAGAAAACATCGTCTGCATCTAACGGCTAGCTACCTTAGCGACTGAGTGACCCTACTGAGTCGCTTTGCGTTTCGCAGGTTGAGATACACTTTTCGAGTATCTCAACCTCGACTATGGGTATCCAATCACTTTGAATACCCACCTATTTTAAGTCCTCAATTTCAATTGAGTGATACCCGCCACCCTGCCTTGCCGAGTTATATCTGATCTGCACCGACACATCATTTAAGCCTTTATCAAGCACAACGTTCCTGGCGGTTTTCTGAGAGAAATTATGAATTCAGCCTTAGTAACGGCGCCCTCCTCCTCTGACACCTCAAAATACAGTAATCCCATCCCCGATCGTGTATTCATTATCAATTTGCTCAAAAAAAGCAATAAAGCATTGGATCGGCAGCAACTGGCCCGAGCATTATCTTTGTCCGGCAAAGAACAGAACGAAGCCTTACGCCGCCGCTTGCGTGCCATGGAGCGCGATGGACAGCTCTCCTTCGATCGACAGCAAGGTTACAGCTTAACTAGGGCAGAAGATTTGATAACTGGGCGCGTGATTGGCCATCCAGATGGCTTTGGCTTCCTTGCCTGCGATGACACCGAAGATGACCTATATCTTTCAAATACCGAAATGTCCACGGTATTTGATGGTGATCGCGCCCAGGTTCGCATAACCGGTGTTGACCACCGCGGCCGACAGCAAGGCGTCATCGTCAAAGTACTTGAACGGAATACCACTCATGTGGTTGGGCGCTTGCACGTCGAAAATCAGGACTACTTCCTTAAGCCCGAAAACAGCCGTATCGCCCATGAGATTGATGTCGATAGCGATCAACTGATGGGGGCAAAAGCCGGCCAATATGTGTCTGTAGAAATCATCGAGGCCCCCTGCCGCCGCTACAATGCCTTCGGAAGGGTGACGGAGCGGCTAGGTGATGCGATGGCCCCCGGCATGGAAATCGAAGTGGCGATACGGGGCCACGACATCCCCCATCGCTGGCCCCAGGAAACCACCAGGGCCGCGAAACACATGGGAGACGAGGTCGCAGAAACCGATAAACTAAATCGCACCGACTTTAGATCACTGCCCTTTGTGACTATTGATGGTGATGATGCGCGCGACTTTGACGACGCCGTCTATTGCGAAAAGACCAGGACCGGCGGATGGCGATTATTTGTCGCCATCGCGGATGTTTCCCACTATGTTATGCCCGGTGGCGCATTGGATCAGGAGGCGCAAAAGCGCGGCACTTCGGTTTACTTCCCAGGACATGTCGTCCCCATGCTGCCAGAAGCACTTTCCAACGGCTTGTGCTCATTAAATCCCCACGTTGACCGGCTAGTTATGGTCTGTGAAATAACACTCACCGCCTCTGGCAAAATGACAGCCTATAAGTTCTCGGAAGGGGTGATTCACTCACACGCCAGACTTACTTACAACCAGGTGAATACATTATTAACCTCACCTGATTCCGGTCCTGGGCTTACCGTGGCTCGCCAATATTCAGCAGTAGTGCCCCATATTCACACGCTGCATAACCTTTACACCGTATTGAGAAAGGCGCGGGCAAAACGCGGCTCAATGGATTTCGACAAGCAAGAAGTACAATTTAAATTTAATAAAGATCGCAAGATTGATCAGATAATTCCCGTCATCCGTCATGACGCACACAGAATGATTGAAGAGTTCATGCTGTGCGCCAATGTTGCGACAGCACGATTCTTAGAGAAGCTGAAAATACCGGCGCTATATCGGGTTCATGACGGGCCCAGAGATAAAAAACTGACCAATCTACGCGTATTTCTCGGCGAAAAAGGACTCAGCCTGGCAGGCGGCGACAAGCCCTCACCTGCCCACTATGATCGCTTGCTGAGGAGTATTGACCAGCGTCCTGATGCCGATATTATCCGCACAATGATGCTGCGATCACTCAGTCAGGCGGAATACAGCCCCGACAATCAAGGCCATTTTGGCTTGGCTTATTCCGCGTATGCGCACTTTACATCACCGATTCGCCGCTATCCTGACCTCCTCGTACATCGAGCGATTCGTTCGGAGATTAGCCAGGCAAGCAGTATAAACCCCTTGCGTCAAGCACTGAGGTTCTTCACTGGCGCTGGCAGAGGTTCCGTGCAGCGCTATAAAAATGCAGAACTTTTAAATCCCGCAACAAGCTATCCCTACGACAAAACGGCTATACGGGATTTGGCTGAGCATTGCTCAACCGTTTCCCGGCGCGCAGACAAGGCGAGCTGGGAGGTGGAAGCCTGGTTAAAATGTGAATATATGCAGGATTTTGTAGGTGACTGCTTTCGTGGTGTCGTCAGCAGCGTCGCCCACTTCGGCCTGTTTGTCGAGCTTGAAGATATCAAGGTTGAAGGACTGGTCCACATCTCCGCCCTAAAAAACGATTTTTATAATTTTGATGCCGCCAGACAGCGACTCAGCGGCGAGCGTAGTAAGACCAGCTACGGTCTTGGCGATGCTGTCGATATTCGCGTAGTTCGAGTCGATATGGAACGGCGCAAGATTGAATTTGAGCTGGAAGGCCAGCAGGGCCGAAAGAAACCATTTAAGAAAAAGTGATTGGAAAATATTGCTCTTTCAACCAGCAACAACTGGCCGTCAGGTTACGTGACCCTGAGTGCGCAAAAGTTTTTAGGGGAGCTTGAGGATTGGCGAAAGCCTTGGTTGAGCTCAACCTAAAAATCAAGCGTCGTGCTGACCGTTTGATCGAACATCACACTCGAATTTCACGGTCGCAGACCAATGTAAGTGTATACAGAGCACCTTTACTGAAGGTGCCCTGTAGATTCCGGTTAAGTCACAAGGGGCAATTTGGTGAATTACCCAGCCTGGCTACAGGCGTGAAGGGTGGCTTCCCGGATCGCCCTCTACATGGGGTTTATCATTATGTGTCACACCGTGAGAGGATTCGGTGGGTAACTCCCAGTCCCCCTCTTTACTCCAGGGATCATCTTCAGGAAAATCTTCAATGTAGATTTCCTTTTCTTCATAGTCCGGCTGGAAACGCAAATCATATTGTGCCGCTTTGACGATAGAGACGGATAACAGAAGCGCCACAATTAACAGTGGAACACCTCCAATAACGCTGGCAGTTTGCAGGGTATCCAGCCCGCCTAGAAACATCAGGGTGACAGGCATAACAGACAAAGCAAATGCCCAGAAAACCCGATTCCAACGTGCCGGTTCTTCATCCACCTCTTTTTGTACTACTGCCGCAAGAATATAAGAAATCGAATCAAAGGTAGTTGCGGTAAAGATCAAAGCGAGCACGGTGTAAACCAATATTACGAGTTTGCTGGCGGGCAACGTCTTCAAGATAGCAAATATTGCCGCGGTTGCCCCCTCCTGATTGAGCATCTGAACAACGTCCAACTCCCCAGAAAACTGCAGATAGACACCGTAGTTCCCTAGCACCATGAAGAACAGGAAGCACCCCAAGGTACCAAAGAATATGGAGCCCACCACCATCGCTTTGATCGTCCTACCGCGGGAGATTCTTGCAATAAAGAGGCCCACGCTCGGTGCGAATACCAGCCACCAGGCCCAGTAAAAAATAGTCCAATCCTGCGGAAAGTGGGTATCTGGAAAACGCTCAAACTGTGCAAAGGGCTCCGTCCAAGAGGCCATATGAAAGATATTGTCTAACACTCGCCCCAGGGCGTCCAAGCCCGTATTCAGCATGAACAGTGTGGGGCCCACTAAAAATACAAAAGCGAGTAGTGTGACCGAAAGCCACATATTGACATTGGAAAGAGCTCTAATACCATTTTTTAGACCGACAAAAGCGCTATAACCAAAAATGAGCGTGCATAGCATGAGCACCAGAACTTGCGTCGTCAGGTCCCTAGGTACGCCGAACAACTCATGAGCCCCCTCTGTAATTAGAGGTGCCGCAATTCCCAGTGTTGTAGCACCCCCCCCAAGCATCCCAAAGATAAAGAGTACATCGACGAACTTTCCGATCCCTCCTTTGGCCCGCTCCTCGCCCAGCACGGGCATCAGAGCTTCACTAATCTTCAATACGCTATGGTTCCTCACGTAGTAAAAATAGGCGATAGGTAAGGCTGGTATGAGATAAATAGACCATGCCAGTGGCCCCCAATGGAATATGCCGTAGGCAACCGCCCAGCGCGCAGCTTCGGGAGTGCCACCCTCAACCTGGAAAGGTGGGGTTTGGTAGTAATAGACCCACTCCACCATCGACCAGTAGAGGATGGAGGCTCCAATACCGGAGCAAAACAACATAGAAGCCCAGGACACCGTAGAAAACTCGGGGTCCTCTTCGGCTGTTCCCAGCTTTATTTGGCCAATATCACTAAATACGATATAGACCATAAAAAGTATGGCCCCCACCCCGAGCAACAGATAAAAAACGCCCAGCTGATCAGTGACAAATTTTTTGGCGGTCAGCACCCATGCGGCACCAACATCAGGAAATATTACGAGCGGAACGGTAACCAGTAATAACAGTGCAAGTGCCTAGATTGCCAACATAAGTGACACACGTTTACCCACCAAAAATTCCAGTGGGCTCAAGTAATTTAACACCTTCCT
>NZ_CANMKV010000031.1 GCF_947498635.1 uncultured Microbulbifer sp.
ACTTGGTGCATGATCTATCGTAGCCTTGACGGATAACTGAATACTACCAAATTGGCTCGGAATTATTCAGAGGTTCCCTAAAAATTTTTCTTTGTTACTAGGTTGGTCTTTGTCTATTTTAAAGCTGACCTTTGTTCTAATGTTCTTGTATTCTTGGGGGCTCTTTTCATATTTGAAATGCTTGGCCGCCTCGATGGCCGCTTCTTCAAAGAAGCCGGTCGGAATACTCTCAACAATACTCAGGTTAACCGGATCGCCATTGTTGTTAACAAGGTACTCAACGATTACATAGCCTTCGGTATGATTTACCAGTGCTTCTGTTGGGTATATTGGTTGAGCCTTGTAGACAGGTACAGGACTCCCTCTTTTCCTGGCTTTGGCTTTTTCCTCTGCGCTGTACCTATAGAAGTCAATAAGCTGTGGGCACTCTTCATAGGAACTGCAACGCTTGGTTAATGGGGACTCAATGCAGCCAGAGAGAGCAATCGTGAATAATAAAACGAACCTTTTCATTACTAATTCTTCAAAATTTCCTGGTTTTTTTTTGGTTAGCTAAGCATTGTATAACTCAGGATTCACCAAGGGTACATTGGTGCTATAAAAGCATAATAAATATGCGACTAGGTCATAAGCAAGATATCTCGTGCTCGCAGCTATTTCCGCATCAATCTCAGCCCATTGAAAACCACCAACAGACTGGTGCCCATATCCGCAAATACCGCCATCCACATAGAGGCCTCACCGGCAAAGGCAAGTGCCAGGAAGATCACTTTGATGCCCAGGGCGAGGATAATGTTTTGCCAAAGAATATGGGCGGTAGTGCGCGAGAGGCGAATAAAGCTGGCGATTTTGCCCAGATTGTCATCCATCAGAGCCACATCGGCAGTTTCTATGGCGGCATCGGTACCGGTGGCACCCATTGCGAAGCCGATATCGGCGCGAGCCAGGGCCGGGGCGTCGTTGATACCATCGCCCACCATGCCCACTCGCCCGCGACCGGCCAGGGCTTCAACTTCGCGCAGTTTATCTTCAGGGAGCAGATTGCCCTGAGCCCGGTCAATGCCTACCTCCTTGGCGATGGCATCGGCGGTATGTTGGTTGTCTCCGGTTAGCATCAGGGTTTTTACCCCCAGCTGGTGGAGTTCCTCAATGGCTTTGCGGCTGGACTCTTTCACCGTATCGGCGACGGCGAATAGCGCCAAAACACCGCTTTCACCGACCAGCATCACGACGGTTTTGCCCTGGTACTCCAATTTTGAGAGCTGATCCTCAAGTTCCGAGCGGCAAACCTTTAGCTCCTCTACCAGGCGGTGATTGCCCAGATAGTAGCCGGCACCGGCGATCTCTCCGCGAATTCCGCGGCCAGCAAGGGCTTCAAAATTTTCCACTTCCTGAGTTTCCAGGTTTTTATGGCTGAGAAAACTCGCCACGGCTCTAGAGACCGGGTGATCCGAGCGCGAGGCGAGACTGGCGGCGAGGCTTCTCACACGCTCTTCACCGCCATTGGTCAAAACCTCGAAATCGGTGACCTCGGGCGCGCCGTGGGTGATGGTGCCGGTCTTGTCCAGGGCTACCCAGCGCAGGCGGCGTCCCTCTTCGAGATAGGCGCCGCCTTTGATCAGTGTGCCGTGGCGGGTCGCGGCCGCCAAGCCGCTGACGATCGTGACCGGGGTGGCAATGACCAAGGCGCAGGGGCAGGCGATTACCAGCAATACCAGGGCGCGGTAAATCCACTCCATCCAGGCGCCGGAGAAAAACAGGGGTGGAATCAGCGCCGTAGCCAGCGCCACCGCAAACACCAGGGGCGTATACCAGCGGGCAAATTGATCCACAAACCGCTGTGTGGGGGCTCGGCTGCCCTGAGCTTCCTCAACCGCATGGATAATTCGAGCGAGTACCGCATCATTGGCCGTGGCAGTGACCTTGTATTCCAGCGCACCGGATTCATTGATGCTGCCAGCAAACAGGTTGTCTCCAGCCGCTTTATCCACCGGCAGGCTCTCGCCGGTAATCGGGGCTTGGTTAACCGCAGAGTTCCCCTTGATAACCTCCCCATCCAGGGCGATGCGCTCTCCGGGCCTGACTCTGACTGTGGCACCGAGGGTAACAGTTTTTGCATCTTGTTCCCGCCATTCGCCGGTCTCTTCGAGTACCGTGGCGGTTTCCGGGGCCAGGTCCATCAGCTCGCGAATGGCGTTTCTGGCCCGATCCAGCGATTTGGCTTCAATCAGCTCGGCTAGGGTAAAGAGCACCATCACCATGGCGGCCTCGGGCCAATGGCCGATCAGAAGGGCGCCTGTGACCGCGATGGACATCAGCGCATTCATATTCAAGTTGCGGTTTTTAAGTGCGATCCAGCCTTTCTTGTAGGTGGATAAGCCACCGCCGGCAATGGCCGCCAGGGCCAGCAGCATCACTAGCCAGTTATTGCCGCCCTGAAGCCAAAACACCAGCTCGGCAGCCAGTGCGGCCGCGCCCGCAGCGCTCAAGATCCACCAGTTGGCTTTTGCGGCAGGTGGTGCGCTGTCAGTATCCGCAGGGGAGGCGCGCTTGGCATTGAGGTCCAGTGGCGCGAGTATGTCCAGGATCTGCTCTTGCATACCCGGGGCGTGTCCCACGCGCAGAGTGCGCTGTACCAGATTAAAGTCGAGACTATGAATCCCTTTGAGGGGCGTTAGCTTGGCGCGAATTAGACTTTCCTCGGTGGGACAGTCCATCTTAGTGATTGAAAAGAGAGAAACTTCGCCGTCTTCCCGGCCACCATTAGTGGGCGCTTGTTGAGGCTCAGTGGCATCACCACAGCCGCAGGGTGAATTTGGTTTATCCATGGTTAACTCTCGGATGACTCAACGAGTGAGACAGCATTACAATCCCTCTAGTAACTATAGAGTCAAGAGAGTATCAGCATGCTGTACCGGATAGGCGAGGTCGCCAAGCGGACGGATTGCAAGGTAGAAACGGTGCGCTACTACGAGCAGGTGGGGCTGCTCCCGCAACCTTACCGGTCCGACAGTAACTATCGCCTCTATAGTGAGGAACACTTGGCGCAACTGCGTTTTATTCGCCACTGTCGCTCTCTCGATATGCCACTGGAAGATATCCGTAATCTGTTAACGCTTAGGGAGCAACCGCATGAACATTGTGCTGAAATCAACACGCTTGTGGATAAGCATATCCGTAGAGTGAATGAACAAATGGCCTCGCTTGGGCAATTGCGAAAAAGCTTACTGGCCTTGCGCGGTCAGTGTGCTGGGCCGGGTTCCAGCGACACTTGTGAAATTGTGCGCGAACTCTCTGCTTGTGAATGTCATCAAGAGTAAAGCGGCGTATCACTCGCATAAAAAATAATTGGGATATTGAGCTGTGAACCTGGAGTCCGCCTGTTGAGAAAGTACCGCGTTGTATTCTCCCTTGTTTTACTTATTGGTCTATTTCTTGCCATCTGGGCGTTTTTCGCTGAACCCAGGAGTTTCAGTGTCAATGCGCAGACAGTGTATTTGGACACTTGGCCCAAAGCCTGCAGTGGGGTGCGAGTGGCCGTGTTGGCCGACTTACATGTGGGCTCCCCCTATAAAGGAATCGAGAGCCTGCGGAAGCTGGTTCGCCAGGTAAACGCCAGCCGCCCAGATCTGGTGCTTCTGCCCGGTGATTTTGTCATCCAGGGTGTACTCGGCGGTTCTTTTGTAACACCTGAGCAGGCGGCCGAAGTCCTTGCCGGGCTAAAGGCGCCCATGGGCGTGTTTGCAGTACTGGGCAACCATGACTGGTGGCTGGACCCGCAAAGGGTGGAGCGGGCGCTCTCCGGTCGAGGTATCAGGGTACTCGAAGATGCATCCACAGAAGTTGCCCACGTGAATTGTGCTTTTCGTTTGGTGGGCATCAGTGATTTCTGGGAGGGACCACACAATATCGGCAAGGCAATGGCGGGTATTGATGAGAATACGCCGATCCTGGCTTTTACCCATAACCCGGATATCTTTCCTCAAATGCCCAAGCGGATTGCCTTGACCGTTGCCGGACACACCCATGGTGGACAGGTGTATTTCCCTTTTCTCGGCCGGCCGATTGTGCCCTCCCGCTATGGGCAGCGCTATGCGATTGGCCATATTGTGGAGGAGGGTAAGCACCTATATGTCAGCCCTGGGGTAGGCACCAGTATCCTGCCGGTAAGATTCCTTGTCCCACCGGAAGTGACCCTTCTGACTTTGTCCGCGCTGGAAAAATAAGGCGTTCAATAGTAGCTGGTCGGAATGGTTATTTGTTTTGGCAGGATTGGAAGGGGGGGGCTGAAATAGAATGTCCAGCGATCTTTCAGCCTAAAGAGAAATCCAATGATAACCGTGAAGCGCAAGGTGCTGTTTGGAGACTGTGATCCCGAAGGGATTGTCTATACGCCTAGGTTTTCTCATTTCGCATTGGAGGCCACTCATGAGGCCATGACGGCGCTCTTGGAGGGACCGGCCATTACCACCATGAAGGCGCGCGGTGTCCTCACTCCGGTGCGGGCCTTTAATCTGGAGTTCCTGACCCCGGTTACCTGGGATCAGGAGTTACAGATAACGGTTGCCGTATTAATGACCGGCAAGCACTCGTTTACCTTGCAGGTGGAGGCTTATCTCCAACCTCGCGTGCTGGCTTTTACCGCAACGATCACCTACGTCACTCTATCGGCCACGAATAAGCAGAAGGTCCCTCTGCCGGAGTGGCTGAAGAGCGCACTCAGCGCCTATGCCGAGTAGAGAGGGCTTAGTTCATAAAGTTCTCTACTATGATGTCCTTCCAGTTTATCTCCAGAGTGACATTGACCTTTTCGGAAACCGGAAACATCTCTGGGTCTGTGAGGGTAATTTTGGCGAGCTGGTTCCGTTCCTGGGGTTTAAAGGTATTTTGGAATTCTTCCGGGAGTTGTGCCGAAAGGGGCAGTAACTCAGAGATAACCCCTTTGTCTTTGTAGCGGCCACTCTTTAACGTTACAACCATTCCCGGTTTGATTGAGAGAAGATAGCGGCGAGGCAAGTAGGCCAATACATAGGGCTCGCCCCAGAATACCTGCATGAGGGGCTCCCCCTCGCGATAGACATCCCCCACAGAGGGGACTGTGGCCCCAACCAATCCGGATACGGGGCTGCGGACCTGGCCATCGTCATAGTGCTTTTTCAATTTCTGAAAAGCTTCGGCAGAAACTTTGATGGCCGACTCCACGGCTTTTCTTTTCTTATCTAAAGTGGTGCTTTCTACTTGAATCTTGACGAGCGCTTGGCCGGCATCGAAATTATCCCTAAGCACCTCTTGGTAGCTGATCTTACTGATAAAGCCCTTATCGGCGAGCTTATTAATGCGTGCGATGATCTCTTCCACTTCGCGCTTGCGATGCTCCGCCGGGACCAGCAGTTGTTTGGCCGTTTCAGACAGCAGGGTGAATTCGGCGGAGATCTGTATCAGGTTAGCCTGACGGGCGGAGAGATCTGCCAATCGCTCTAGCAGCTCCATGGATTCAATTTTAAGGAGTAAGTCTCCCTCTTTAACGGATTGACCCTCATCGACTTCTACCGCAGTGACTCTTGTGATATAGCCCATTTCAACGGCGGCATAATCGCGCAGTACCAGTCCATCGCCCTTGAGCAGAAACATATCCCCAAATAAATAGCGGATGATACCCAGCGCAAATAGGATGAGTACGCCAATATAGATTCTTCTACCAATAGCGCTGTGATGGGGGCGTATTTCACTATCGAGGTTATCCGGGCGGATGTGTTTTCGTATGGTTCTCATTGTACTTACTCGCGCACACGATGTACTTTCGAAGGTGAATAGGTGTCGTAATAGGAGGTTTTAAATACCCACTCCTGTATATAAGAGTAGAGCCGAACGATACGCATCAGGTTGACATAAAAAATACTGTAGCCCAGCAGATAGGGCCAAAATGGTGCGGCCTTAAATTTATTTGTGGCGATCGCGCTGAGGGTAAAGGTAATAAGGTCCATGATGATAAGGACCATTTGGGCCGCTATAAGAATAAACCAGCCGTTGGAGCCGTAACTGTAAAATAGCCAGGCCAGATACACGGGTAGTATTAAGATCGCAACCACATTAAACAACAGAAACTCAAACTGGTGAAAGAACTCCCTGAATTTAACACGGTGATCAAAAGGGTTAATAAAGTGGCGATACTTTCTGAAGCGCAGGCGGATGGCATCCCGCTCCCAGCGGAACCGCTGCCGAATCAGGGCGGCCAGATTTGTGGGCACATCGGTATAGCAGATGGAGTCGGCCGCATAGCCTATTTTCCAGTTGTAATGGCGTAGACGCAGTGTGACATCCAGGTCTTCGCCGCCACCGGAATCGAAGCCGCCAGCCTCATTCAGCGCTGTTCTTCGGAAAGCGCTGAAAGCCCCAGAGGCGCAAGACATCTGCCCCAGCATAAAAAGCGCGTGCTTGCCAAGGCTAATACTAATAATATATTCAATGGCCTGAAAGATCGTGAGTAAATTAGCATCCCAGTTGCGCACTAAGATATTGTTTGAAGCTGCACCTACCTGGGGATTGTCAAATTGATGCAAAATGTTTTTTATTGCGTGGTAGTCGAAGGAGCAGTCGCAGTCCACATTTATAATGATATCCCCGGTGCAATAGCGCAGCGCTAGATTTACGGCGGCGGATTTTCCTCCGCGCAGCTCTGTTGAATGCGCACCATGGATAAGCCTTCGCCTTAACAAATTGCGTATTTTTTCTCTGGTGCTATCGGTAGAACCATCACTGACTACGATGATTTCATCGGGAGGGTGGCTCTGCTCCCACAAACTGAGCACACACTTTTCTATGGCATCCTCCTCGTTGTGGCCGGCAATGGTGACAGAGACTTTCCCCAAGCTCTTTGTGTCTACCTCAAATTCTGGTTTCGAGTTGAAAAATATTAAGGCGGTAAAAAATGAAAAGAGGTAGCGAGGGATTTCAAAAATAACAACTACCCATAGCATCAAAAAAAGCGTGGTATAGCTCTGGGAAATAAGGTAGTAGTAGCCGTCTTGAATGCCCTCCCACATCAGCTTAGGTCCTCTGGGCCATAGACCTGAAGGATAGGCTCCACATCCAGGCGCAAGGCACTGGCTGCCCTTTGCCCGGCCTCCTCACTGTATTTGTACAGGTCTTTCTGGTTGATATGGCTTACCAGGATAAAATCTTCGAGTCTGCCTTTGGCGGCGGTAACCGGGTACTTCCCTTTCATAACCTTGTTGAGGGAGTGGCTTAAGCTCTGGAAAAACTGATTGCGGCTATGAAAGAACTGACGATTACCGTGTTCCTGTTCTACAAGATATTCATTCTCGTATTTAATGCAGAGCAGGGCAAACTCGCTCTCCTTGCTTTTCCATTGTTTCAATTCCTTGTTTAAAACCACAATGAGCTCGAAGGGAAGCCCGGCGAAGATAGGGCTTTGCTGGGTGAGTTCCAGGAATGCATGACCAGCGTGTAGGTAGTGGACAGCCCTTTCGGTTAAATTGTATCGAAATACATCTCCGGTTTTGATCGAGTCCCCATCCGTATGTGTGTCGCAGTTGAGGCATAAAAAACCAACTTCTGTCTCTGAGCTGGTCTTTCCACAGGAGTTGCAAATCAGTATTGTGCCGGGCTTATCGTAATCGCTACCAAAATGGCTCATTTCCATTCTGCATTTGGGGCAGATCAAATATTCCCCTTGGCGAAAGTCTTCCTCGGGGCCCAGATAGGCACACTTGAAGTGATGCAGATAGAAAGATTCCGTTAAGTAGGGGGATCGACATTCCGGGCACTCTTCACGAACATTAAATTGAGATCCGCTACAGCCATTGCAGATATGCCTGCGATCGAAAAAGCTGCCCGAAAGCAGTTCCGCCGTCATCATTTTTGCACATTCGCTCAATACTTTTTCGGAATCCAAGAGAGTGTTGAAGCATACGGTTGTGCGTGAATCCGGTTGGTAGCTCGGGGCCAAACTGGCCCCAGAGACAAAGATGCGAGCCAGAATTTTATCGTCATCATTCTGGGGGTTTTGGAAATCGGGATGAAGCTGGGAGCGGCGGAAGTTAAACGAGTCGATCAGCTTGCCAATTTCTACAGGATCTGCCTTAACGGTATTGGAGGCGTCCAGATCCGCCCTGGCACCCAGTGTGCCGGTCAGGTCAATAACCGGCAGCAGGTGCAGGCCAATCTGGCTGTTCCAGAGCTTTTCAATACACTGCGGAGTCATGGGCTCCTCAACCACCAGGGCATCACACTGTTCAATGCCTGGGTGTACCGTATTGAAGTCGCTGGGCCAGCGAAAGTAGTTATAGGCATCACCGAGAAAGGATATGGTCAACTCTCCTACACAAGGGGCATCAAAGGCCACAAAGGGTCTCGTTCGCACGGTTGGCAGGGAAAATTCTGCCTCACGTAGAACGATAGCCCATGTGGTGTGAAGCGCCAATTCCCGGCTGAAAAGAGGGCGGCTGCTGGTGCTCAGTGGATGGTATGGGGGCAGTTCCGGGGCAGCGATATCGCTAATAGCGATAAATTGGCCACGGGCACTGACTGAAAGCGACTTGTTTGGTCAGCAAGGTGAGACCGACAGTATTGGCGAGGGCATTTGAGCGTGTCTGCGGGGGAGGGGTGACCGCCTCTGCGGTTTACTCCCTAACACGGTGTACTTTGGAGGGGGCGAAAGAGTCAGCATAGGACGTTTTAAAGATCCACTCCTGCACATAGGCATAGAGCCGCACTACCCGCATCAGATTGACATAGAGAATACTGTAGCCAATAAGAAAGGGCCAAAGTGCGAAGGTGCTGAATTTATAGGTGGCGTAGGAGGCGAGGGCAAAGGTGAGACAATCCAGCATAATGAGTACGATTTGGGCTCCGATTAAAATAAACCAGGCATTACTCCCGTAGCTTACAAACAGCCAAATTAAATAGATGGGTAGCGCTATTGCGGCGACCACATTGAAGATTAAAAACTCAAATTGATGGAAGAACTCTTCGAATTTTATGCGGCGCTGAAAAGGATTGATAAAGTGGCGGTACTTGCGGTAGCGCAAACGCACAGCATCCCGCTCCCAGCGGAGCCTCTGGCGAATCAGAGTTAAAATATTTGTGGGTACATCCGTATAGCATATGGCCTCCGGGGCAAAGGCGATATCCCAGCCGTAGTTGCGCAGGCGAAAAGTGATGTCCAGGTCTTCGCCTCCACCAGAATCAAATCCGCCAATCTGGTCAATGGCGGTCTTCCTAAAGCCGCTGTAGGCACCGGATGCACAGCACATCTGCCGGATCATGGCCAGCGCATGCCGACCAAGAGAGATACTGATGATGTATTCGATGGTTTGGAAGGCGGTAATCAGGTTGTCGTGGGGATTGCGCACAAACACATTGCCGGAAACCACGCCGACTTTGGGGTCTTCAAAAGGCAGCAATACTTCCTTCATGGTGTGGTGCTCAAAGGAGCAGTCGCAGTCCACGGTAATGACGATATCGCCGGTGCAAAAGCGTATCCCCAGGTTTAATGCGGAAGCCTTGCCGCCTCTGAGCTCCGTAGCGTGAGCCCCCTGGATAAGCCCCCTGGCCAATAAACTGGACATGATTTTTCTGGTGCCATCGGTGGAGCCATCGCTGACCACAATGATCTCATAGGGTTTGACACTCTGTGCCCAGAGGCTGTGCACACATTTCTCAATCGACTCCTCCTCGTTGTGACCGGCAATAATGACCGAAATTTTGCCGATTTTCTCTAAGTCCACCTCCTTCTCAATCCTGGAAGCAAAAAAGAAAACCGCGGTAAAAAACGAGAAGACATACCGAGGCAGTTCCAGAAAGATCACTATCCAGAACATGATAAACAGAGCACCCCGGCTCTGCGCGAACAGAAAGGTGAAGCCGTCGTGGATTGTCTCCCACATTAGAGCGGCTCACCATTGAGGGGGGCTTGGGGCTGCTTATGGGGGGAGCAACTTAAGAGGTCGTCGTAGGAATGGCTCTCTCTGAGCCTGAGCATGGTTATTCCTCCAGCTACGAGGTTAACCTGGTGGTCATTAGTGTCGACTTAATACATCTTTCAGGGCGCTTTAACCCCATTGATACGATAGATCAAGATGAGCAAGACGCCAAGAGATAGAGCCCAAGCAGCGCTGGCGCCCTGGGGCAGTTTGGCTGGGCAATTGGCCATTGCTTTGTTGCGTCACTCACTGCCTTTGGTCATTGTCCAGGCAGGCCCAATCCCGCTTGGTAGTTGAACCTAGATTTCCAACATAAGCGCCACCTATGGTTCATTATTTGATCAGGAGCGGCTCCGAGAATGGGTTGCCGCGAATACCATGTGTCCGTCCTTGCACGCTGGCAAACTCATTAGCCCAACCAATGATTAGTCTGACACTATTTGCGGCATCCTCCAGCATGGCCGACTGTTCTGAGTTCAATCTTAGCCAGGCACTTTGATTCTTATTAGGTGTTACATAGGCTGATAGGACTTTGTCAAATTCCGCACCAGTAATAATGTGTGAAGCAACCCTAACTCTCAGTGCTTCAGACATTGCTTTGCGGAAATGAACAACTCGGCTTGGGTGGAGCTTCCCCATCTCTTCTAGCATGGATAGCTGGGCTAGAGAGCTGACTTCGTCGACATCATAGAACCAGGCAAGTCCTTTCAGTATAAATTGTGGGGCTCGATAAAACTCACGCTTTACACGTTTAATATCTGAATAGGGCGCGGGTGGCTGGAAATTTTTATCATTAATGGCAACCTGCATAGCCTGCAGTCCCTGTTTTCTCTTCCTTGAAAGCAGCGTGTTAGAGCCAAATTCAATAGCTTGCTGACCTAAAACAAATTTAACTTCATCAACCAACTCTCTGTGTAACTTTGGATTGCCAAAAGCGTGAGCACATTCCTGAAGTCCGCTCACAATGTGTTTTCGTAGGTTTCGTTTAGGGTCACTTGGATACCGGTAGTACTCCTCGAGAAGCCCGCTAAGGGCCGATGTGGTATTAGTAAGGTCAAAAATAATACCGTCTTTTTTGATTAGGCCATCCCTGTTGTTTCTCTCCATCCATTTCTTTGTAACCATTCCCAGTGGATTTAGTCCTCCGGTACAAAAAACAAAACCTTTGCCAGGGCGGAGTGTTTTGACGCGGCTATCATTGATATCGTCCAATCGTTTTTTAACGGCAAGGTTGATATTTTTCCACTGTTTTTTTTGATTCTGGGTGATTTTGGGCACTACGATAAATGCATCCAGATCTGATTGAGGGCAAGCTTCACTCCTGGCACCAGAGCCCGTTATGCAAAAGGAAAAATCGGAAGGACAACCATGAGTTGTAAATTGGTCTTCATATAACCGCTCAATAAATGCAACCAGTTTCTTTGTCCATGAGGACATCATTTGCCAAGCGGTTTTATGGTTATCAAGCATTGCCTTGATTTCAGATCTTTGACTATCTAAAAAATCTGCCAGGCAGTGCGTACACGTATTTGTTAAAGCCCCGTTTAGTGTCGGACCAGGGCACAATTGGTTGTTGTGGTTGCAAGGCATCGGTTACCCCAAGTGAGAAAAGACATTTTTTGTACTATAAGCGAGGTTTAGTCGATTTTAGCACCATCTTCTTACAAGAAGATGGTGCCTGAAGTGTGGGCGAACGCTCATTTTGCTAGAAACTTGGGATGAGAGTATGGTTAACCGCTCTGATAAGTTGAGGTCACTGTTTATTCTTCTCCGGCTCATCTTTATAAATGGTATTGGCAACACCCTTTATCCCCGAGTAGAAGATAATAAGGCTAACCGGGTTAACACCCTCGTTACGTCCATAATGCCACTTATCGGTAACCTCGATATAAGCCCTCCCCTCATCCAGAGTGACGGTTTCCTTTCGATCTAATAAAGTAACCTTCAGCGATCCCTTGGCGACATAGACCCCATTAAGTACCGGGTGTTTATGCACAGGAAGGCGTGCACCGGGGGCGATTGTTACTTGTACGATGCTAAGCTCGGGTTGTCCTTCTTTTGGCGCGGGTAGAGTATCGCCAGCCCAGTCCTTGGTAGAGGCAACCAGGGTTTTAAATGTTACCCCTTTGATACTCTCCTGTAGTTGCGCGCTCAGTGGTAGCAACAAAAAGACCAGTAGGGTAATGATGGATTTCCATTGAGACATAATGAGCTTTCTCATAAAGGGTGGAGCGTACATCCGTGAAACCTGAACGACCTTCGACTTTTTTTATGAGCGCTCCAAGTACGCCGCAGTTGCCATACCACCCGCCGTGCAGACGCCGATAATCGCTTTATGTTTATTCCGCCTATCCAGCTCCATTAAGGTGGAGCCAAGATAGCGAATTCCGGACATACCATAGGGGTGGCCGAGAGCAATGGCCCCACCATTGACATTGGTTATCTCCCAGGGCGTGTCCAGTTCCGCTTGGTTGAAAAGCGTGGTAACCGCGAAGGCTTCGTGCAACTCCCAAAGGTCAATATCGCCCATGGCAAGACCGTGATGTTTCATCAGGCGCTGAATGGCTGGCGCCACGGCAATGCTCATTTCCTTGGGGGCTACCGCAGCCAGCTGCATCCCCCGGAATAAGCCGAGAACAGTTAGGTTTTTCTGTGCGGCTAGCTCAGCATCCATCATGACGACAGCCGCTGCACCATCGGAAAGCTGTGAGGCATTGCCCGCGGTTACGGTACCTCGCGCATTGACTGGCTCTAAGCTGGATAGCCCCTCTAAGGTGGTGCCGGGGCGGGGACCTTCATCTTCTGTCAGTAATACCGTCTTTTCGGAAATCTCCCCGGTCTCTTTGTCTTTTACCGACATCACCGTCTCGAAGGGGGTGATCTCCTGAGCCAATTTACCCGCGCTGATCGCTGCGGCGACTCTCTTTTGCGATTCCACCACATAAGCGTCTTGCGCTTCCCGCCCGATAGCGTATCGATCCGCAACGTAATCCGCGGTTTGGATCATGGTCCACCAAACACCGGGAAACTGATGCTGAAGGGGCTCATAGACAAAGTGGTTCAGGTTCAAATTGAATTGCACGAGACTGATGCTTTCTACACCGCCGGCAATACCGACCTGCATCTCTCCGTTGGCGATTCGGTTTGCCACGATTGAGGCGGCATTCAGGCCGGAGCCACAGTAGCGGTTAATCGTCAGTCCGGGGACACCGGTACCGCAGCCGGAAAACAGGGCGGCATTACGCGCGATGTTGTGCCCGGTGGCCCCTTCAGGGAGCCCACAACCGAGTACGACATCCTCGACTACCTGTGGGTCCAGGCCTGCTCTAGCAGTCACTTCCCGAATGACATGGGCAGCCATGGGAATACCATGGGTCTGGTTGAGTGCACCGCGTCTTGCCTTGGCAATGGCGGTTCTACAGTAGGCGACAACGGCGACATCTCGCATAAGTCAGATCCTGAAAGAGAGGGCGAATTTTTATACAGTAGATCAGTTATTGTTTATTGGAATTTCTTTGAAGTGGATAGATTACGTGAAGAAAATGGGGGTAAAAGAGGAATTCTTGGGGGCTACTTTAGGCATAAAAGTGTAGCTGTCTAAACGATCAAGGATGATATTTGTTACTTTTATAAGGTCTTATTGGATAATAATTCATCAAAAAGTCTCTTTTTGTAGAATAACCCGACTTCTTTGTTGGTACGTTCTCCTATAAAATGCGCGCCACTTCATATTATTTGAATTCTAAATAACAAACAGGAAGTTGGGGTTTATGACTGTCTCTCGTCGCACATTTGTCCAGGCAATGGGGCTTGCGCTGCTAACACCGTTTACCGTTCGCTCTCTGGCGGCCAGCAATAGTGAAACCTATGCACGCTTTAACCTGAGTGGGAGTCCATCGGGTTATGACATAGACCAGGATGGCTTGCTCTTTGATTTGTCTGTTGCCTCGGGCGACCCCAGCCAGACCGGGGTTGTGCTCTGGACCCATATCAACCCGGCAGCCCATGTGCCCGGTGAAATCCTGTACGTTGATGTGGCCCTGGACGAGGCGTTTACTCAGCCGGTTTTAAGCCTTCAGGTGAATGCCGAGGACATCAGTGCGGACCGGGATTACACCGTAAACCTCGATCTGGAAGGGTATCTTTCCCCCAGCCAGCGTTATTACTACCGCTTTAAGTACGGTGTCTTGTGCAGCCGCACCGGCCGCTGCCACACTCTACCCACGGGCGGCCTGGAAAGTATCAAGATGGCCGTGGTGACCTGCCAGGATTACACCACCGGTTATTACAACGCCTATAACCACCTGGCGGATGAGGATGTACACTGCGTTTTGCACCTGGGTGATTTTATCTATGAGTATGCGCAATACGAAGGTTTCGAAGATGCCATTGTTCACCCATTAAGCCTGCCTTCCGGCGGTAACGTGGCGATGGACCTTGAGGATTACCGTCACATTTACCGGGAGTACCGCAAGGATAAAAATCTGCAGCGTGCCATGGAAATGCATT
The DNA here is from genome assembly GCF_947498635.1 of uncultured Microbulbifer sp. Taxonomy (GTDB): domain Bacteria; phylum Pseudomonadota; class Gammaproteobacteria; order Pseudomonadales; family Cellvibrionaceae; genus Microbulbifer; species Microbulbifer echini. Next base: position 14,454 of record NZ_CANMKV010000031.1, read on the forward strand.
CCTTTATCATTACTTGGGATGATCATGAAACCGCAGATAACGCCTATTGGGACTACGAGCGCGATACCTTAGGTGTGCCTTCCCATCCCTTCCAAACCGGAGATAACAACCCGGAGCAATTGCGTCAGCTGCGCCGCGACGCGCAACAGGCCTGGATTGAATATGTACCTGCGCGTGTGAAAGTCGACGAGGCGGCCAGTCACGCCTTTGACTATTTACAGATCTATCGCGCCTTCCAGTTTGGCGATCTGGTAGACCTGTACATGACGGATAGCCGTACCTATCGCACTAAAGAGCCCTGCAAAGATGGCAGTGCCTGGGAGAACTACTGGTGCACCGACTATGAAAAGAAATCCCAAACCATGTTGGGTAAAACCCAGCGCGATTGGCTGATCGATGGCATTGTCAATTCTTCGGCGCGCTGGAAAGTCTGGGGTAATCAGACCTTATTGGCGCAACTGGCCGGCACCGCTCTGGGGCAGCCACTGGTCTTTGCCAATTACGATGCCTGGGATGGATATCAGTGGGAACGTGAAAAGATACTCTCCAGCATTAAAGACAGCAGTACCGATAATTTTGTTGTTTTGACCGGGGATCTGCACACCAGCATTGCCTCTTATCTGAAAGTGAACTTTAACAAGATCAGCAACTGGAACTACGATAACCTGGTGGGCATTGAGCTGATGACCCCATCGATCTCCTCACCGAATTTAAACGATACGGTGGAAAGGGGCCGAGATGTAGGTGCTGTATTCACCTCTCTACTCAATGGTGGTGTGCAGGTGAATAACCCGCATATTAAAGATTTCTCCAGCGCTATATATGGTTACGCGGTCATTGAATTCAACCACAATGAGCTGAATTGGACCGTTTACAATATTGATAAGAAATCTGACAACCCTTCGACCAAGAAGAAGACGTATAAAAAGTTCAACTATGAACCGAAAGATATGTGGCTTACCGAGCAGTAATCCACACCACCAATAGTTATTTTCCAGAATCGCCACTTTGCTTAAGAGTGGCGATTCTTTCCGCTCCGTTCTGGCGAGCTTTTCTCTCGCTTGTCTTTCCTATACGCATTTATCCTTATTGGCCTATCTAATTGATCCATATGCCTCGGTTGATTAATGGTCAGCCGTAACCTATACACTCGGGAAGCTTATCGCCGGCCCAGTAACTCAGAGCGTCTGCTAATTTCTTGCCACCGGTTAAAAGGAAAGAATCGTGCTGCAAAAGGCCTACCCCTACTACCTAGCAAATGAGGCGGTTTTCGCCAATAAAGATCTTGTGGTTACGGATAAGTACTCTGGTGAAGTTGCAGCTCATGTGGCCATTGCGGATGCCAAAATCATTGATAGTGCGATTGATTGGGCGCTTTTGGCTGAAAAACCTATGGCAAAGCTGCCACCTTATCGCCGCCAGGATGTACTTAATCACTGTGTAAAGCGCTTTCATGAGCGCTTTGAAGAGCTGGCGGAGTCGTTGTGTATTGAAGCCGGTAAGCCAATTCATGATTCTCGTGGTGAAGTGACACGCCTGATCGACACTTTTCGGGTTGCCGCTGAAGAGTCTGTCCGTATCAATGGTGAGATTATCAACCTTGAAATTTCCAAGAATACCAGGGGCTACCGGGGGTATGTGAAACGTGTGCCAGTGGGCGCCTGCTCCTTTATTTCGCCTTTCAACTTTCCATTAAATCTAGCTGCACACAAAGTGGCTCCTGCCATTGCCTCTGGTTGTCCTTTTGTACTGAAGCCTGCGAGTAGAACGCCGATCGGTGCACTGATCATTGCCGAGGTTCTGGCGGAAACCGACCTGCCCAAGGGCGCTTTTTCGGTACTTCCCTGTCACCGAGAGGGTGCCGACTTATTTACCGTGGATGACCGCTTTAAGTTGCTCAGCTTTACTGGGTCACCTGCGGTGGGCTGGGACTTAAAAGCCAGGGCAGGGCGTAAGAAGGTTGTTTTGGAGTTGGGCGGTAATGCAGCCTGTGTGATCGATGAGAATACGGACCTGGATGATGCCGTACAGCGCCTGATCTTTGGGGCCTTCTACCAATCTGGACAGAGCTGCATTGGGGTGCAGCGTATCTATGGCCATAAAAGCCTCTATGAGGAGTTAAAACAGCGTTTAGTAGAGAGGACGAGGAAACTCAAGAAAGGGGACCCGAAGGAGGAGGGGACTTTTATTGGCCCGATGATCTCCGAAGGAGAGGCCAAGCGACTGCAGGGTTGGGTTAATGAGGCGATTAAAGACGGAGCCACGCTTTTGTGTGGTGGCGGCCGTGATGGCGCCATGCTTGACCCCACGCTCTTAGAAAACGTGCCCCACGAGTGTTCTGTCGTTCAACAGGAAGCCTTTGGCCCTGTGGCCGTATTGGAGCCATTTGATGATTATGATGAGGTATTGGAACGAGTGAATAACAGTGCCTTTGGCTTACAGGCAGGGGTCTTTACCAAAGACTTATATCGGGCACAAAAAGCTTGGGATACCTTAGAAGTTGGGGGCGTTGTGATTGGTGATGTACCTAGCTGGCGAGTGGACAACATGCCATATGGCGGCGTAAAGGATTCCGGCCTGGGTCGAGAAGGGGTACGCTGGGCAATTGCGGATATGACAGAAGAGCGTTTGATGGTAGTGCGTGAAATTGGAGATTAGGTGTTTAGAGACTCAATGTTTCCCTATATGCATTGGTAGATTTATTGGTGTGTTTGTGCAGATCATCGTGTCTATGTCAGTGCATTGATTCTAAATGTGGAGGGTATCAAAGCACTTAGCAGTTTTGATTTATGCATTATACGCAATAGAGGGCGTTCATTAGGGCCAATTGCGAGTAGGTTTTGGGGTTTCTTTTAGATTTGGGTTCCATCATCGAGGAGACCTTTGAATAATTCTGTGAGGCCTCTGATTTTCAGAGCGCTTCGCAATCAATGCACGCACTTGCGAAAAGGTCTAGACCTTCCAAGAAGTCGCAACATCGAGTGAGAATCGCTCAGAAAACCCCGACTGTATTATTCCTCACGCCCCAGTTGGCAGAGGAGCGGAGTCATCGACAAGGTGCGCTTGGCGCAGCTCTTGCCATACAGCCTCTGGAATAATGGTTTCCAGTGCCTCAACATCTTCTTTTATCCTACTGGGTTTGCTCGCGCCTGGTATGACTGCGGCGACTGCTGGATTGGCCAGTACAAATTGCAGCCCAATAGCCTTATTGCTAATCCCATATTTATCGCTAATCGCCTTAATCTTTGAAACTTTCTGCAATATAGACTCTGATGCTGGCGCGTACTCAAAATTTGGGCCTCCTACCAAAGCCCCTGAACTATAGGGTCCTCCAGCCACGATACCTAAGCCGCGCTTCACAACCTGGGGTATCACTCTTTGCAGGGCTCTAGAATGATCCAGCAAACTGTAGCGGCCAGCAAGCAAGAAACCATCGGGGCGAGGTCCCTCAAGGTCGAGAAGTATTTCAATGGGCTCCACTCGGTTCACCCCAAGCCCCCAGGCTTGAAGCACACCTTCATCACGCAATTTATCAAGAGCAACAAAAGCTCCTTTTCTTGCACTTTCAAATATACGAATCCATTCATCACCAAAAAAATCCTGGGCAACATCGTGAACCCATGCAATTTCTATACGGTCAGTCTTCAGCCGCTTGAGGCTGTCTTCAATTGAGCGCATCGTCGCATCGTAGGAGTAGTCATGAACTACCTTGTTGGGGCGGCCGTATTTGAAAATGTCACGTGTATCTTCAATGTTCCGGGTACTCCTATCCTCCGCTTCATCCAGGATCAAGCGACCGACTTTTGTACTGATTACGTAGTCTTCACGAGGGAACTTGGAAAGTGCTTCTCCCATACGAATCTCCGCAAGGCCGGCTCCATAAAACGGCGCAGTGTCAAAGTATCGGATGCCGTTTTCCCAGGCCGCCTCTACTGTTTCTAGGGCTTCTGCATCCGGAATCTGGCGAAACATGTTGCCAAGGGGTGCAGTACCAAAGCCGAGTTTACTGGGCAAGAGGTTTTTTAATTTCACGTAGAACTCCCATTCAATAGAGTTTATAAATCAAAATTTTTGACTGCCTGGCCTGAAATTTAGTGCTGTCACAGGCTAGCCTGCCATTACCCATCTACCGATGAACCCCGCTTGAGTGCAGCGAACTACAGAAGCTTTGTAGAGTTCTTGATGTAACTTTAATCAAAGGTAGTCGGTTGAGGCAGATAGTCTGCTGTAGTTGCTTTTGAAGAAAAAGCCGCCTATAAGCATATGACTATTGACTTGGAGTCAACAATGCAAATTACCCTTCAAGAGTTGCAGGTGTTTACTGCTGTAGTGGATACCGCTTCGATCACTTCGGCAGCCGAACGGCTAAACCAGACAGTCTCCGGGGTTAGCCGTGCTCTTGGCCGCTTGGAGCATAAACTTCAAACCACATTGTTACGACGGACTACCAGACGGCTGGAGCTTACCGAAGAAGGGCAGGCTTTTTTGAAGCATGCGCGAGATATCCTTACTTCCGTAGAGGAGGCGGAGGAGCAAATGGCGTCTCGCCTAAAGTGCCCCTCGGGTCTGTTGCGTATAGACGCTGCAACACCATTTATATTGCATGTAATCACCCCTTTGATAGAGAGTTTCCGTACCCAATACCCCCAGGTAGAGCTTGAACTCAATAGTAATGAGGGGATTACCGATCTGATCGAAAAGCGCACTGATGTGGCATTCCGAGTCGGCTCACTTCGGGACTCAACATTACATGCACGATTAATCGGCACTAGCAGAATACGAATACTGGCCAGTCCCGAATACTTAGAGCAACATGGTACTCCAGTGAATATGGAGCAACTTGCCCAACATACACTCCTTGGTTTCACAAAGCCCGAACTCCTCAATCAATGGCCCCTGCACGAGCGTAGCGGGGATATGTTGCAAATTAAGCCTGTGATTTCTTCATCCAGCGGCGAGACTTTACGGCACTTAGCGCTCTCAGGTGCTGGGATCGTATGCTTGTCAGACTTTATGACCCAAAGGGATCGTCAAGCTGGACGACTAGTGCAGTTATTTCCAGAGCAAACTTTAGAAGTTAAACAATCTATTAATGCGGTTTATTATCGTAATACCGCGCTTTCTTCACGTATCACCAGTTTTATCAATCACATTATAGAAGAACTTGGTGAGAGACCATTTGATGAACTTTAGCCACAGTTTTACAAGATTAAATAACCTAGGAAAGGCTTAAGTTGAAGCTATTGGTGGTTATTCTTCAGAATCCAATCGCTACAAAACGCTGCGATCCGATCCCACCCGGGTTCAAGCATTAAATAATGGCCGTAACCTACAGCATTATAAAAAGTGGTTGGCGCGCTCTGACGTTTGGCGATTTGGAGTGCCGTAGAGGGCGGTATTGCCAGATCATCGCTGCCAGAGACTATCAAGATGGGACAGCGGATCTTATCGTAATCAATCCTAGTGGTCTTGTTGTTATCGAATAGCCAGAAAAAAAGCTCAAAAAGCACTCGCCCAGACTCCGGCCCCAATCGGCTGAAGACCCGTTGTTGGTCTTCAATATCAAGTTTGTTGAGTCCAAATTTTGCCATTGTTTCAAAATCGGGTAATAGTACTTCCTCCCAAAAGCGGCCGGCAGACATAAACATCTTACCCAGAGCCCGCTCCTGCTTTGTGGTGGGGAGTATCCCCCAATTAACACTTCCGTTAAGCAGTACTATTGCTTCGGTTAGGCCCATGGCGGCCACTTTTTGTGCAATAACACCTCCCAGTGAATGGCCGACCACGATAGGTTTACGGCTTAAAGATTGTACGAATGATACGATGTCAGCGACGTAGTCGGCGATGCTTACTCCCTTAAGAAGTGTTTGCGATTCTTGCGATTTAAGGTTTTCATGATAACGATAGCTAGGGCTATGGCAGTGGAAGCCTTTCTGATTAAAGTACCGATGGAAGTTCTCCATAGTCCAGGGGCCGGCGTTGGTGCCATGGATAAGGACGATGGGCGTATCCATAATAATCTCCCGGTTAATCAACGACTTCTTACACATTGGGTGCGAGTAGAATGCCTATGCGGTCTCCAGGTAATACGCTGTAATCGTACCGTTTAGCTATAGTAGTTCAGACTTGACCTGATAGAGTATCTTCTGAAAAACCGGTAACCGTTAGATCAAGTCTGAACGACTAAATCTTATAGGTTCGCCCTGTGCTGAAATTGCAAATGAATAAAATCAACAAATTTTCTAATTTGAATGGGCATAAAATTCGATTGAGCATATTGCATAATAACTTTTCCCTGGTAGTTTCCTGAAACGTGCCAGTCTGGCAGTATCTCAATAAGTTCACCGGATTCAATTTCTGACTGAACGGTGAAATCCGGAAACGTACTTATGCCCATATGTTGTAAAACAGCCGCTTTTCGAATTTCTGTATGATTTACTGCAAATCGGCTTTGCGTTTTTACAGTGATTTTCTGGTGGGCGTTAGTGAATCGCCATTCATCATCGCCGATTTGTTCGCCTAATGAAATACATTGATGGAGAGCCAGTTCTTCAGGGTGCGCTGGATTTCCATGAATCTCCAAGTATTCCCGACTTGCACACATGACCAAATCGGCATTTGTTAAAGTTTTTGAAATCAAACCTTCCAGTGGTTGATTTGTCAGCCTAAATATCACATCCACTTCTTCTCCCACAGGATCTATAAAATGATCTGCGACCCGAAATTTAACGGATATCCCTGGGTAGCTATCTAAAAATGCCAAGACTATTGGCGAGAGCACATGTTTCGAAAAGGCTTTAGGCGCGGCAATACGAATCACCCCCGCGGCAGCGTCCAACATGCTGTGAGCCGCTTGAACGGCTGATCGTGCCGAATCAAGCATTTGCTTGCACTGCAAGTACACATCCGCCCCAGCAGTACTCAGTTTAACTTGGCGAGTGGTTCGCTCAAGTAGCTTTGTTTGCAGGCTCTTTTCCAGTCGATTTATAGAGCGACTAACGGATGAAGCAGCCATTCCAAGCTTTCTTCCTGCTTGTGAAAAGCTTTCTTCGTCCGCCACTGTGACGAAGACGGTCATCTCCGACAGTAGTGGCATGAGATCAGTATTGTTCATAGCGCAACAATCCTTTGCTTCGGGGGCGCATTGTGCCGATAAAATTACAAGTTATGATGTCCCATGTCAATTTGACATCAGTAATTATCTGTGGTGAAAGGAATTAGCACGTGAAAAAAATTAGAAGTATTGAGGATATCAAGACAGTATCAGGGAGAGTCGATCATATCTTAACGCTATTCAGCGGTGGCCTAGACAGCACATACCTATTAGAAATTCTTAAAGATATGGACGTTAAGGTCACTGCCTTAGCTATTGATCTGGGGGATGGGATTGATACCACACTTCTAAATCATATTGCGGATCACTATGGTATTGATCTGATCATTGAAGATGGTCGCCAGACATTTATTGAGCACTCTATCGTCTCTGCCGTGCAAGCCCAAGCGTTGTATTTGGGTGATTACCCTGTCAGCTCTTCTCTTTCACGCCCGGTTATCGTAAAGCATGCTGTTGCCGTGGCAGAGCAGCTTCAATGCGATGCCATTGTGCACACGGCAAATCAATCGCAAAACAGTTTACGTAGACTAAATGGGGCAATTGAGCGAAGTGAATTTAATGGTTACTACGGTTCTCCATATGAATACTCAGCTATATCACGCGATGACAAAATTTCCGGACTGTCTCTATCTGGACTATTTGAATTTAATAGCAGAAATGTAAGTGGCGATTCGAATTTGTGGTGCCGTGAATTTGAATCAGGCGTTTTAGATAATCCTGAAAAATTTCAGTTGTGCGAATCTCTATTTGATTGGTCGGTTTGGGACCCCAAAAAGCAATTGTCTAAACAAAACCATCAATTGGCCATAACTTTTCATAGGGGGATGCCAATAAAAATAAATAACCAAACCATGAGTCTACTGGACATGGTGATGTTTTTAAATCGACATATTGGAAGTTATCAAATAGGTCGGTATATCGGCTTTGATCATCTTGATTTTGGTGAGAAAGTGTTAGAAATCCGAGAGGCTCCGGCTGCTCACGCGTTAATGGCAGCTTATCATTACCTTGAAACGGCTATTTTAGAAACCGAAGTGTTAAGGATGAAGGCCCAGCAGAGTTTTGCTTGGACCAATGAAGCAGTTGAAGGTCGATGGGGTAGCATGCTGCAAAAGGCCACTCAGGCATTCATTAGCCATACCGCAGAAACGATTACCGGGACAGTGGCCTTCTCTTTATCACGAGGTCAAATGCTAATGAGCGGTATATATGCAGACCAACCCCGGTACCTTAAGGACCGAGATGCATGGGAAATCCAGGTGGCGTATGAGCGTAGCCAGCGTTCTTTAGTACTTAATGAGCCAAGTATGCAAATCGCCGTTAGCGCGTAAGGAGAAAAGCCGTGAATGTATCAGGAAAAATGAAGCCGGATTTTGGCATTGAGGAAAATGTTATTGCTCTAAAATCCAACCATTTCACAATGATTGAAGGGCCCCACATGCAGTCATTGTTAGGTTGCTCTATTGCAGAAGAAAATGAATTTTCCGCGCAATGGAACGAGCTCACTCTCGATCAATATATGGGGGATGGCGGTACATATCGCTTTCGTCGCTATGGACAATTTCAAAAATTTTCTGAGTCAAATAGTCTACAGCTGTTACCTCACGAGCCATATGTGCAAAGCAGTGAAGTCAATTATTTAAATGGCGATGTTAAGCGGATCTTCGATCCTCTTACAGATACTTTTGTACAATCACCGGTTTTGGAGCGAACGTTAATGCTGTTAGCGGATCTTTATGATCAAACATTAGGGCAGAAGTGTGACTGGAACATTCGTTTACACCCTTACCGTATTCAAACCACCTCTGATCAAATTGGGCAGCCTGCTCCTGAAGGGTTACATAGGGATGGGGTAACTTTCATAGCGTCGATGATGCTGCAACGTAGAGACGCGACTGGGGGGGTAACCCGATTAACCGACGATAAACGTCAGCCATTGGCAACAATTGAACTTAAGAATCGATTCGATATTGTTCTATCAGATGATGCAAAGACCTTGCATGATGTCAGCTCGGTGACACCTCTCAATGCAGCTGATATAGGCTACCGAGATGTATTGGTCATCGCATTTACTCTATTGGGGAACGCACCATGAATGCGACGGGTTTCGCCTGGCCTACTCGCGCGGGTATCCCCTGGATAGAGTTACTATTATTGCTGGTAGCCGTATTTTGGGGAACAAGTTACGGTATGACCAAAAGTGCGCTCGTTTATACCAGCGTCTTTATGTTTCTGGCAGTTCGCTTCTTGCTGACCTTTTTGGTTCTATTAATACCTACCTTACGAGACTTTAAGCAAGGGCGAAATAGTGATTGGAGAGCCGCGCTGCCAACAGGGGCGATACTGCTTTTGATTTTTTGTTGTGAGGTATTTGGTGTTTCACAAACAACCGCAACCAATGCAGCCATTCTTATCAGTTTGTCTGCTATCTTCACAGTTTTTGTAGAGATGTGGGTTAATAACAAGAGAATGAATCTTGGTTATTTGGGGTTTGCCTTCGCAAGTATTGTAGGGGTGGCACTGTTAACATTTGATGGGTCTTTCTCTGAATCGTTAAATACCGGTGACCTACTTATTCTAACAGCCGCTTTATTGCGCGCTTTTATGGTAACAACCACAAAACGCTTTACAGAAGGTAAGCAAATAACAACGCTTAGCTTAACTGCCTTGCAATCGCTAGTCGTTGGACTAGGTGCATTGTTTGTTGTGCTGGCCAAACCTGAAATACACTCAACCGGTTTACTTCCAGATGCAACTGAATTTTGGTTTATTACTGGTTACTTGGTGCTTTTTTGTACTTTGTTTGCATTTTTTGTTCAGAACTATGCAGTTAGAAAGCTGTCTCCAACCAAGGTTTCACTGCTAATGGGAAGTGAGCCTTTATTCGGTGCTTTGTTTGCGGTCGTCTGGTTAGGTGAGGCGTTAACATTAATACAGATCGGTGGGGCTATCACAATTTTCGTAAGTGTAATGCTGGTGACTATAAAGAAGGTGGAGTAATAACGTAAATAAGGATTGTTGGCGCCCATGAATTACTTTCTGGGCGCTGCTTGATTTCTGAAGGAGATTTCATCATTAGTGTATTAACTAATACCCTGAACAAATAGGGATTGTATTGTATGCTCTCAATTGTATTTTTTGTGCAGAGAAACACAACAGTTCTGATGGTTTTATAGAATCTTTATACCCGGTCCTGACTATTCCGCTAGTAGTTTTCTAACATTGTTTGAATCAAGAGGTTCAAGTGGTTAGGGCGCTATATAAGAGCCAAGCGTAAGAATCTCAAGAAGATAAATGTATATTTGAGTTTTTTTAGAAGCGTTTACAGGAATCGGACTTTACAGTGTAAGTTTTAGTGGGGCTCGCCAAATATCAAATTCCACTGCGTAATTTAATAAGTTTAAGTGTGGTTTAGCACATTGGAAATGATATTTTACTGGATGGTTATTTTTTATAATGTAGGTTATACATTACTTTACGACAAGGTCGTTCAATTGCGTAAAATAAAGATTAAGTCACTAAGCCTCGGATACGGCGAACGCAGAATTTGCGGCCTTTCCGTTTTCCGCTCTCAATCTTTTAAGTGCTTACGCTGCTATGTTTCGTCTCATCGCAACATAAGCCGTCAGGTCCACGGCGTTGAGCTTGCCAACATACGGTAAATCCTGAAAGAGAAGCCCATGTAACGGTCTTTGGGGTCTCCTCCAGTTAAGGCGCGGTTGATCTGGAGCTTAAGGAGGGAATCGAGGGTTTTGTAAAGAAGATTGATAGGGCACCGGATAAAACACACCCAGTGCCCCCGCTTTTCTGTGTCTTAGTTTTGCGGATCGTTACCTACCTTCCACTGATAAAACACTCCGGGCATCACTAAGAGCACAAAGAACAGTGTTGTTATCGTACCCCCCACCATGGGTGCGGCAATTCGTTTCATCACATCGGCGCCGGTGCCATCGGAAACCATCACTGGAATTAGCGAGATTAACAAAGTGAGGCTGGTCATCAGCATGGGGCGGATACGGCCGGCGGCTGCCTGGGCGACTGCCTTGGTGGCGGTAGGGCTCTGCTGGAGCCTGTTATCACCAGTGGCAGATAGGTAGTGCAGCATTAGTAGCCCCATCTCTGCGGCGAGGCCGGCCATGGCGATCATGCCGACCCAGACGGCGACACTGAGCTTGTAGTCGAGCAGGTACAGCAGCCAGAAGGCGCCGATTAATGCCATTGGCATGGCGGCAAGTACAAACAGGGTATCGGATAGCCTGCCGCGGTGGAGGTAAAGTAGGAAACAGACGGCAAGTAGGGTCAGCGGCACCAGCCATTGGAGGCGGGACTTGGCGCGCTCCAGGTATTGGTATTGCCCGGCCCAGGCAATCCGTTGGCCTGGAATCAGGTTTACCTGGTCTGCGACAACCTGCTTGGCCCGATTCACATAGTCCGCAACACCCACACCGCCTTTAAGATCGACAAAAACCAAGCCCACCAATTGTCCATCTTCATTGCGAATCATGGGAGGACCGGTGCGGAAGTCCAGGTCGGCCAGTTGGTTGAGGGGTACCTGTGAGCCATCGGAAGCCGGCACCAAGATTTGCTCCAGCTGTTCAGGCGTATCCCGGAAATCACGGGCGTAGCGCACGAGTACATCGTAACGCTCGCGACCTTCGATGGTTTGGGTTGCGGCCAGGCCACCGGCCGCTGCGGAAATTACGTCTTCGATATCCTGAACATTCAAGCCATGGCGGGAGGCCCGCGCACGATCGATATCAAAGTCTAAAAAGTAGCCGCCGGTAAGGCGCTCGGCAAAAACGCTGCGGGTTTCTTCCGCGGTGCGATGGTCGCTACGCAAGGCTTCTTCGATAGCAAGCGCCGTTTGCTCGATTTGTTCAAGGTTGTCACCAAATACCTTGATACCCAGTTGGCTGCGAATACCGGTAGCGAGCATCTCGGTGCGGGTTTGAATTGGCATCCACCAGATATTTGGCATGCCGGGGTAGCGCAGTTTTTCATCCATTTCCGCCAGAAGGTCGTCCCAGGTCATACCCGGCCGCCATTCGCTTTTGGGTTTTAGGGTGATGACGGTTTCCACCATGGAGAGCGGTGCGGGATCGGTAGCGCTGTTGGAGCGACCAATTTTACCAAATACCCGCTCAACTTCCGGGAAGGTTTTCAGTTCTGCGTCCATTTGTTGAAGCACTTTACCAGCTTCCGTCACAGACATGCCGGGTAGGGCGGTGGGCATATAAAGGATACTGCCCTCGTTTAGCGGCGGCATAAATTCGCCGCCCAGCTTGCTGATGGGATAGGCCACGGAGATCAGGGCCAACACCGCGAGCGCCACCACCAGTTTGCGTTGACGCACACAGAAATGGATTACCGGCTGGAGGGTAGAGATCAAAACACGGGAAATTGGATTATCCCTGGTGCGTATTTTGCCGCGCATTAACAGAACGGCGAGGGCCGGAATCAATGTGATAGCTAACAGTGCAGCGAAGGCCATACTGTAGGTTTTGGTATAGGCAAGGGGTTTAAACAGCCGACCCTCAGTCGCCTCCAAGGCGAAGACCGGCATAAACGATACGGTAATAATAATCAGGGAGAAGAAAATACTCGGGCCGACTTCCTGCATAGCCTGGATTATCAGCTTCCTTCGCTCGCCAGAAGATAAAGCTTTGTCGCCTACCGTGGCCAACTTTTTATGGATGTTATCCACCATTACTACAGCGGCATCCACCATGGCCCCAATGGCCACGGCTATCCCACCTAGCGACATGATATTGGCGGTCAGTCCCTGTAGAGAGAGCGGGATAAAAGCTAATAACACGGCAATGGGTAAAGTAATTACCGCTACCAATGCGGAGCGAACGTGGAGCAGGAAAATAGCGATCACGGCGGCGACCACCAGTATTTCTTCAATCAGGGTATTTTTCAGGTTGTCGATCGCGCTGTTAATCAGCTGGGAGCGATCATAAGTGACTACCAGCTCAACCCCCTCGGGTAAGCCAGCCCGGAATTGTTCGATGCGCTCCTTAACGCTTTCGATGACCTTCAAGGCGTTTTCACCGTAGCGCATTATCACGATGCCACCGACGGTTTGACCCTCGCCATCCAGTTCAGCGATACCGCGCTGCATGGCCGGTCCCAAGGTGATATCGGCAACCTGATCCAGAGTTACAGGAATTTTTGCCGTATTTACCCCGATAACGACATCTTCGAGATCATCAACACTGCGGATATAACCTCGCCCGCGCACCATATGTTCATGGCCGGCGATTTCCAGTACACGCCCCCCGGTGTCGTTGTTACTGCGACGAATGGCTTCGACCACTTTACCCAGGGGGACTTTAAACATCTGCAGGCGGTGGGGATCGATTTGAACCTGGTATTCCTTCTCGTAGCCGCCGATGGAAGCAACCTCCGCTACGCCTTCTACGGAAGTCAGCCAGTAGCGCAGTTTAAAATCCTGTAGGGCGCGCAGCTCCTGAAGATCGTGCTTGCCGCTGCGGTCCACTAAAGCGTACTGGAATACCCAGCCGACTCCAGTGGCATCTGGACCCAGCGTGGGCTGGACATCTTCCGGGAGTTGGCCGGCTACCTGGTTGAGGTATTCGAGCACCCGCGAGCGCGCCCAATAAATATCGGTGCCATCCTCAAAAATGGCGTAGACAAAACTGAGCCCAAAGAAGCTCTGCCCCCGCACATATTTGACTTTGGGCAGCCCCAACATGGCAGTGGAGAGGGGATAGGTGATCTGGTCTTCTACCAGGTCCGGACTGCGGCCGGGCCAGTCCGTCATGATAATCACCTGGGCATCGGATAAATCCGGAATTGCATCCAAGGGAACGTTGGTGAGGGCGCGATATCCAGCCAGCGCGGCAATGGCCACAAGTAGCAAGGTGATTCCCGGTTTGCCGGCACAGGCGCCAATAATACGGGCGATAAGCCCCTTGGGTTCGCGATTTACCACTGCTGCACCCCCGACTTCAGGCGGCTTTCCGCGGCAATCAGGAAAACACCGGAGGTGATGATTTTATCACCGGCCTGCAGCCCTGACCGAATCACGATACGGTCGCTATCACCATAACCGGTGCGCACCTGAACCGGCTCCAGGCGGCCCTGACCCAGATCGCGGAATACAATGCGCTTCTTGCCGGAAATCAGCACCGAATCCCGCGGCACAACTAATAGGTTGCCCAGTTCAGCGCTCAACATAATGTCGGCAAACAGGCCGGGACGCAGTTGGCCATCGGTATTGGGCAGGGCAACGCGCAGGCGTGCACTGCGATTGCTGTGATTGAGGAAGGGGTCAATTTGGGTAAGAGTGGCCGGGATTTCCTCGTGGTAGACGTTGGTTAAGCGCACCTTGGCAGGCATACCCTTTTCCAGCAACGGCAGCTGGTCTTCGTAGGCGTGGGCCTCAATCCAGACATGGCTCAGGTCGGCGACACGCAGCAGGTTGTCGCCCTTTTCAAATGCTGAGCCGGCGACAATGTTCTTTTCGATAATCACACCGCTGGCGGGGGCGAAAATCGGGACATAGTCCTGCGCCTTTTGCTGCTCGACCAGCCAGTCTATTTGTTCTTCGGAGAGCCCCCACAAGAGCAGACGTCTGCGCGCGGCTTTTTCAAGGGAGTTGCCTCGGCGGCGGGCCTTAAGATATTCGTCCTGCACCGCGAGTAGTTCAGGGCTATATACAGAAAACAGCACATCGCCGCGTTTGACCTCTTTGCCTTCAAAGTCCGCATCCAAATCACCAATCCAGCCATCGAAGCGCAAACTGATATCCCGCAGGCGGGTCTCGTCGTACGTTACCTGGCCGTGCAAGTGAATGGGTAGGGTGAAGGGCCGCCTTTCAACCGTGCCGGTTTTAATACCGATAGCCTGACGTCTACTGCTTTCAACGACGATGCTGCCGCTTTTCAATTCATCGTGACGAACCGGTTGTAAATCCATACCACAGATGGGGCAGGTGCCGGCCTCCGCTGCCCGTACCGACGGGTGCATAGCACAGGTGTAGTAAGCGGTATCGGAGGCCTCAGGTGCTGATTTCAAGCGCAGACCTTTGCGATTGGTGCTCATATCAAAGGCCAGGTCCACATGGCGATCGTGGCCGGTCGCTACATCTATCACCATGGGCCAAGAACCCACCATCGCGAGCTCGATCTCACCCTGGAAAATGCCGGGGCTGGTCTCGTTGATATCGGCCTGGGCACGCATCGCCGGCATGGCACCCATTGCGGGCATTTCTGCTACTGCACGAACTTCGGCTCCGCTGACTGGTTGGTTTTCTCTGTCCCTAACTTCGATATGAATCTGGTTCTTACCAGCGCGGGGCTGCTGTGGATCTACAGTTACGGCAATCTGGAAGGGGCCGGCAGGAATAAACTCCATATGGGCGGTCACAGCCAATCCGGTCGTTTTCTTCCAATAGAAGGCCGCGCCCGCCGCCACCAGCAAAATAACGAAAGAAACGAAGCTCAGTGTTTTGGCGCGGCTCATTGCACACCGCCAAAGACAGAGGGGATGAGGATTTGGGTACCGAGCTTCGTGCAAAGTTGGGCGCCAAGTTGACTAGCAAAGGTACTGCCCATTTCTTTGCTGCTACGGGCAGCAACGGCTTGTAGGGAAATCAAAGGGTTCACTCCTGGAACAATCTTTCTGAAGCCCAACAGCAGCAATGACAAAAGTCTAAAGACGCATGGTGCTGCGGGAAATTTCGTAAGTCAGAGAGAGGGAGTGATCAAATACGCAGGCGCAGAGTGGCCAACCAGGTTCTATTACCTGGGTAGCTGGAGGCTAGGGGGAAGGGTGTAACCGCGTTGGGCGCTGGTGGGGCCAAAATTTGCGGCCACTGGTAAGTGGGTGGTGGTGCCAGCTGAGGAAGTTCCAGGCCAAGGAAGGCAGCGTTTAAGGCGACTTCGTGATCATCCAGGGAGGTCTTGAGAGAGACCCGGGCATCGTATTCACAGCAGTCGACATCATCCGGCTGCGAGTTGGTAACCATGTGGTCACAACAACACTCCGCTGCCGGCTCCGGGCTCTCCATCATTTCGCAGGCAAGTACGGTTTGCACCTGGAACATCACCAGGAGCAGGGCCGCCATAACAATTAGTTTGGCGCGAAATGTGGAGGAGTAGTGCTTCATTACTGATAAATCATACACCAGAGATTGGCTGTCCGACAAAGATTGTCTTCACCACGTGACTGACTGGTGTTCTCAGGTTTCTCCAGGCAATGAAACATCTAAACGAGACTCAGCAATTTCCCATGAGCCCTATGGTGGGAATTCCGACATCCATTTTCTCTTCGAAGCAGGCTTCCAAGCGATAATTAAGCAGTGCCCCTCTTAATAATGGGCCAAGTCACATATAGCTATCGAAAGCGACATAAGGTTCCCCAATGCCATTCCTTCCAAATGCCGTCTTATTGTTGATTTCTTTAATGAGCATCATCTTTACAGCTTCGGCTGTCGCTAGCTCTACTCAAGATGCCTTACAGATATTGCATGCTACGGCGAATGATCTCAATAAGAAAATTGATAGCGACTGGATACTGAGTAGGGAACGGAATTTGACAGCTTGGCTGCGAATGAAAGCAGTTCGCCAAGCGAGTTATGACGGTGAAGACTTGTCTTTCCTCCAAAAGCACGGCCTTGAAAAAAAGAGTCCGACTTGGTATGAGGTGAATTTAAAAGAACATCCTGAGTGGATGACCGCATACCGGTTGCTAATGCCGTTATCCTCTTGGCGAGGACTGCCTGAACACCAAGCTAAACTTTATGAACTTGGCATGACGGTGGTTGAAGTCAATAGACTCACTGGCTATATCCTGGCCAATGATATTCAGGAAATAACGATCCAGGCAGCGTTGGATTTTTTACGGGAGGAGGAGTCCACTTACGTAAGTAGATTTCTTCAAGGAGGTGAAGACTTTTCCTTAATCTATTTAGAATTTGTGGATAAGTTTTACGCGCTCTCACATGTATTGGAAACCGATTGGGCGATAGGCCTGTTTAACCTGTTCGATCGTGATGGTCAAGATATTTTATTGACTTACAGTTTGTCGAAAGTTAACTCCCGGATAGGTCTGGGGAAGAGTAGTTTTAGCCTGGATGAGAAGGTTGACATATTCATGGGGTATTTTCTCTCTGGAGGATTTCATGCATCAACGAAAGAGTCATTGCAGAGACACAAAGAGAGAAGGCGAGCCGATAGAGCTAAAATTAATGTGGAATTTAAACCCCCGACCGATAATGCCATGAATGAGTGTCGCTGCGCCCCAAAGCAATGTTCGTATACCCATCCTTGAGTAATTTCTTGGTATCGCTTGCGTGGCCCAATCATAATTTTGAGTGGTAGTAGCAATGGTTGTAAGAAGGATCTGTATTTGTCTTTTCGTGCTCCTCATTTCATTGCCTTCACTAGCAGAGGATGCCACTCCCGCAACTGAATCCTACGGCCCCCTTAGAAAAATGACCAACCTTTGGCTAAGAGGGGAGATTAGCAAAAGGCAGATTAGAGAGCTGGCGCTAAGTGGACGCTACGTTAACAACTCCGATAATGATAATGCGCACGTTTCATTTTTTCTGGATGAGATGCAGATAGTTGTTCGTGGATCATCGGTAGCAGGGCGTTCCGCTCAAATAAATATCCAGGTAAATGAGTCCAAATTTGATCTGGATTATGATCTCGTTTCAATGCACCTTCTTATTAATGGCCATGGTAGTGGGCTCTCCAATGAGCAGAAATTCCTTCTGATTGTAATGCGATATCGATTGGCAGCCGAAGGTTGGAGTAAATCTCTTGGTATAGATCAAATGGAAAAGAGCCTGATCTATCGGACCCTAAATTATCTCTCCGAAATGCCGGCAGACTATAAGATGTGGGTGATGGCTAAGGAAATCAAATACCCTCTACATTGATAAGCGGGCCCATCAAGCAAACATGCGTTGAATGTTCCTTATATTTCATTCAGCTTCGTTCGTGCTGAAGAGTTTGTCCATCCACGAATAACTCACCAACGCCTTAAGTCCCACAAATCTAATGCTCTATTGGCTTGTAGGATGCTGGTCCAATGGAGGTCTCAAAAGATATAAGATTCTAGTCCGTCAATATGGAATAAAAATATCCTTTGGTGATTTTGATTATTTGGTACAGATGTCAATAAGAAATTGGTGATACTTATCGTCCCAAGCTTGTATCCCAATAAAAAAACACTAATCTCAGACTTTTTTCCTGAAATGGATTTGTATGCAAACTCGGATTTCACAGTTGGATCTATTAAGAGGTATTGCCCTGTTGGGAATTCCTTTTATGAATGTGGTGAGCTTTTCAATGCCCATGGCCGCCTACTTAAATCCAAAGGCTTATTTTAGCGATGGGCCATTCAATGATCTTGTTTTTATTGTTTTGCATCTAATTGCGGACCAAAAATTCATGGGGTTGTTTGCCATGCTTTTCGGGGCGGGCATTGTCTTACTGGCTGAGAAACGATTATACCAACAAAAATCTGCTGCCAAGATTCATTACAGTCGTAATTTCTGGTTGTTGCTTATAGGTTTGCTCCATGCAATCTATATCTGGGAGGGCGACATACTTACTGTTTATGCCATTGTCGCTATGGTGCTTTATGTGTTCCGTTGGCTACGTGGCGGTTGGTTCATTACTCTGGGAGTTTTGAGTTTAATAGGCGCTGTACTACTTTCAAATTATACCGGAGCTTTGTTATCGGGGCTTGGTGGGGAAGCTAAATATATAGTCTCAGATATCTTTCAGTAAAACTGAATGCAAAGCGAGCTTCACTTAATATGATTTCAGCTGTTACAAATCAAGGAGCAGTGGGCTTTCAAATTTACGAAGGGAGTATAAATGCCGATAGATTGATTGGTTTTCTTAAGCGATTAATCAAAGCAGTAGGCCGCAAAGTTTAGCTTATTCTAGACAGCCTTAGAGTGCATCATGCTCGAGTGGTTAAAGCTTGGCTGTTAGAACACGAGAGTGCGATAGAAATTATTTATTTGCCATCGTATTCACCCGAACTGAATCCAGATGAATATTTGAACTGCGACCTTAAAGGGGGTGTACATAGTGGAATTCCAGTACGATCCAAAAAAGTTGAAAAATAAAATACTTTCTCATATGAGAATGCTACAAAAGAAGCCCGCACGCGTAGCTTCCTATTTCCAGCATGAGTCAATTAAATATGCAGCATAAAGGAACTATTAGTTCGCTGAGTTAATAATTCTGTGCCCGTAGGCACAGAATTAAGTAGTTTATATAGATGTTCTGTAATAATTCAAGGTTATGGCTGTCATTCAGATTCCACTGTGATCACTAAAGTACCTGTAAATGGACCATCGCTTTCCCTGCCTCCCCAATCAGAGAAGGGAATTGCGATATCAAATCTTGCATTATTATTTGCGCAGTCACTTGCTTGAAGCATTAGCCCCTGCCTGGGCACTCCAGCTGTCACTGGTGTAGCTATTCCACCCGTGCTATTGGAAAAAAGAACATCGTACATGATAGGAGAGGTACCATTACTACTGATTAGGAAAAAGCTTGGGTCCGTACCAGCATTTGCAAATGTGATACCAAAGGTACTAAACCCTGTTCCTGCAACGCAAAATGAATCCGTGCCCAGCGCAAAATCCCCTGGGGTAGGGTCCGAGATAGTTACAGGATCGACGTTATCTATTATTATGTTTTCATTGAATTGCAGTGTGATTGCGCTTGATTCCTGATCTGTAGCGGATAGCGCGGGTATAGCAGCGCTCATGGCCATACTGATAACGACTATTAAAAATATTAACTTTGAAGTATGAATATTCATGACGTACTTCCTTGTAAAAAAATCAATGACACTCGCACTAAAAGCAACACAAATTATCCAGAGTATAATATTGGCCACTTAAAGAGCTTTTTGACCTTAAGAGGGTAGTCTAAGATCTACGATGAAAAATATTTGAGATTACTTTCATCTTAAATTGAGAATATATTACCAGGAAGAAGACTGGGATCGCGGCCGTGACTCTGCCGGTGAGCAATCTTTATCTTCAGAACAGGGTATTGGGCCGGACTCCACGCCGCCGGGGCGTCACGCTGTTGCATGAAATGCGTTCCCGTGAAATAGATGTTGTTGTTGCTTCAGATAATACACGGGACCCCTTTTGCGCCTACGGGGACCTCGATCTGATCGAAGTCCCGTAGGCGACTCGTATTCTGCACCTGGACCATCCGGTTGGAGACTGGGTTCGGTCAATAACGACCACGCCGGCGGATATCATGGGGATTTCTGCCGGTCGGATCGGGGCTGGTGAGTCGGCGGACCTGGTTCTCTTTCGTGCGCGCAATTGGAATGAGCTCCTATCACGCCCAAGCGGTCCGCGGCATGTGCTGCGCGCGGGGCGCAGCATCGATCAGGACTTGCCGGATTACCGCGAACTGGATCATCACATGCAAATGCACATGGGAGAGCAACGCCCATGACTGATATCTCCGCTTTGAAAGCGAATCTCCACGGTATCAAGGTCGAGGACGATCCACGGATAGTGAGAAAAAAGAGTCGGGATTTCTTCTGGTTCTCCCCAGTCCTTAAAGAGCAACTTGATGGTGTGACAGGTGATCTGCTGGTCAGCCCGAAGAATGTTGACGAGGCCATCCGCGTTCTAAAGGCGTGCTATGCCGCGGACATTCCGGTGACAGCTCGAGGGGCAGGGACCGGCAATTATGGTCAGGCCATGCCACTTTCCGGTGGCGTTGTCCTGGACTTGTCAGAAATGGATGCTGTTATGGACATTAATTCAGGCGTTGTTGTTGCCGAGCCTGGAGCCGTTATGGCGGATATCGATGCGCAGACGATATCCCGGACCGGTCATGCGCTGCGCATACATCCCTCCACATACCGTATCGCGACGATTGGAGGATTTCTCGCGAGTGGAGCTGCGGGAGTTGGTTCAGTGAATTGGGGTGGGCTCAGGGATCTGGGCAACGTCATCCGTTTACGAATGGTAACCATGGAGCCGGAGCCGAAAGTTCTGGAGCTGACAGGCAGTGATGTACAAAAGGTTCTACACGCTTACGGTACGACAGGCATCATCACCGAGATCGAAGTACCACTGACGGAAGCTTATGACTGGGTCGATGTGCTCGTCGGTTTTGATGATTTTATAAACGCGATCCGTTTTTCCGAAGAGCTGGCCAACATGGATGGCCTTTTGACAAAAAATATCACTGCGATTGAGGCGCCGTTGCCCTATGACTATTTTTTGCGACACAAAAAATTTATCCGCAAGGAGCAGTCCGTTGTTGTTGCCATGGGGGCATTGGATGGACTCCTGAGCCGATCATCAGGTGCTGGGATGTTGTACCGCTCCGATAGGGCAACCGCCGAAGATATCGCGCATTTGCCTCCGGCTTATGAATTCGCCTGGAACCACACAACCTTGCGAGGCTTAAGTGTTGATCCGTCAATTACTTATCTTCAGGTGCGTTATCCTGATGTGAACCCGCTTGAGACAGTCAGCAAGTTGCAGGGCATATTTGCTGAAGAGTTGCAGGACCATCTGGAGTTTATCCGCTACAACGGACGCCTAGTCCCCATTGGTCTGCCCATTGTTTGCTTCACGGATAAAGCCCGGCTTGATGAAATTATCAAGCGGCATGAGGCGCTCGGGTGTACGATTTTCAATCCGCACCGCTACACCCTGGAAGAAGGGGTTATGAAGCAAATCGACCCGGTGCTACTTGCATTCAAAAGGCAGACGGACCCCAAGGGGCTACTCAATCCGGGCAAGATGATCGCCTGGGACCATCCCGACTATAGGTTTGATAGTGATCAAGGGTTTTTGTTTCCGGGTTTGCAGCGTTCGTAAACTTACGCTGTTCACTGGAGCCTCGATAGGCAGAATAGTCGGATAATTAAAGACTTAAGGGCAAAGTGCATGGATGTTCTCGCTCATCCCTGCGAAACGAGTGTTGATGCTGTTTTAGCCGGAGCTATGTTTCCATTTCTCTCCAAATTACAGCGGGAACTTTATTGGTTCGTGTAACCCTCTGTAGTTTTTGTACCCGTTTTACCAGAAATGAGTTGGGGTATTGATGGACCATTGAAGCTAAATTGTGAATGCCGTTTAATATTTGTTTACTTACCTGCTTCGGTTCGGCAGCGCCAGTGAAAGTAATGGTAAAGACACTGGCCTCCCTGATAGCTGTCTCTTTTTTGCTTCGTGTGAGAATCAGCTGGACCTCCTCAACACCAGGAACCTGCTCTGCGAGTTCGATGACTTTACCAGTACTGATCAGTGCACTCAGTAGGCTTACTGAATCATCCGCACGCCCTTCAATAACTAGCGCCTCTGAGCGCCCACAGCGGCAGCTGGCCGGTTTAATCCTATCGCCCAATCGATAACGTAAGAGGGGTACTGTCCAACCATTGCCAATACGTGTAAGTAAAGCCCCGCGCTCCTGAGGCTCTATTAGTTGATCCGCCAAAAGGTGATAGGTGTCGCGGTCACACTCGGGACCATTGACCGCAATACTATGAGTTTCCACTGAACCATAGTCACACCAGAAGCCGGCACTGGGGAAGGCTTTGCGCACAGTTCTATATTTTTTCTCGGTCCAGGGTTCGGCCAACCAGATAATGGTATTGATTGCCAGCTCATCACCTCGATCCAAGATTCCCTTAGCGAAGTCAGCCAATCCAGTAGGAGCACCGGCTAGTGTATTAACGCCGACTTTCCGGAACATGGGCAGCCAAGTAGCGACTTCCGCTGGTGTAAAAGGCCCTGTAGGTGCGCTTACAGCCCGGCTTTGTTCCACAAGGGCTTGAATGAAATAATGGGCACCCCATAGTCGCCCCGGATTAAATAGATTAAGAACCACATTGCCCGGTCCGAGTGGACGCCACTCGGATAACAGCCTCCCTAAAGCCTGATGAAAGGGGGTGTACGCCAGTTTGGGGTTACCTGTAGTCCCGCCGCTAGACATTAAGATGGCACCATTCTCGCGAGCAAAAGCCCCAGTGATTCGCAGTATTTCCTCCGGGCCACTGATTGGTAGATCTTCTATACAGCGGGCACCATCCCGAACTTTGAGACCGCCGTGTTTGGATATTTCCCTGGCATGGGTTATTAATTCATCCCACTCGATATTCCCTATACTCATACTTAGCAGCCTTTATGCTTTTGCTCCATTTGTGTGCTTTTTTAACGTTTTTTGGCCGAGATTACAGAGAAGTAACCCAGTGATGGGTACGTTTGTGGTGCCTCAAAACCAGCATTAACCAATAGTTTATAAAGTTCGGGCTCAGAAAATAATTGAGCACCGTGGTTCATATATAGATGAAAGGAGAATAAGCTGGGTGTAAGGCGCTTCTCGTCATAGAGCATATCGTGAATGAAAATGTAGCCCCCGCTGGGTAATAAACAGAAAGCTTTTTCAACTAATGACTGACCGACAGGCTCAAGCCAATCATGCAGCACATTACTAAAACAGATCCCATCAAAGCCTTTGGGCCACTCTGCACTAAATAAATCCCCTTTCACAATGGTAATTTGTTCGGTTTTTTTGAATTTCTGTACATACTCTTTGGCAGCCTCACAAACTGGGGCAAGGTCAAAGAGTAGGGCACTGCGTTCAGGATAGGTATCGCAGAAAGCGAGTGCAATCGTCCCAGAACCGGCACCGGCATCCAGCAAAGTCTTCACTGGGCTAAACATACCCTTTGAGGCCGCGGTTACAGCGGAAGCGAAACCTTGTGAGTGCATTAGATGGGTAAAGGCTGCAGCCGAGTCACTATCCATCTCGCCTTGCTGCCACATATCTGTTACGGAATGACCTTTGCATTCAAGTTCATATTCACGTTTAAGACTGGTTAAAATCTTTTTATCCAAGTGATTGATGTCATAGATTGCGAAAGGGTCCAGCAGAACTTCTCCCCAATAATAGGGGCTACTTTTATTCAGGTAATTTTCAGTAAGTTCAGAGTTCGTAAAGTGTTGGTCTTCAATGTTGACGTAGCCCAAGTGATGGAGTGCCAAAAGGTATAGCTGCATACCTTTATTGCTGAGTTGTAATTTCTCTGCTAGTGCTGCACTTGTGTTATAACCTTCATTAATCAGCCCGGCAATATCAAGTTGTGCTGCGACTTTAAGGCAGGCAAAAGTATAGTTGCCCATTAGGCGATCCCAGAGTGGGGAGTCCGATGCGGTCGGTGCTTGTATATGCATTAGGCACTCCTTCCTTGAGTTGACAATTTTAGCGGTAGTGGATTACACCAGTTTTATACAGTTCTTCTATCTCTTCTCCAGTAAGCCCCACTTTGCTTAAAATTTCCCTTGTGTTTTCGCCGTAGAGAGGAGCCTCCTGGAATTCCATTGCTGGAGTATCCCCAATAGAAAAGGGTGCGCTTAGGTATTTGATCGATTCCCGGCACTTGCTGCGAGTATAAGGAATTGAAACAATCTTGCCGTTATTACGGACATAGGAGTTGTTTAAAGCTTGAGCGATGTTATAAACAGGAGCACAGGGAACTTTCCCCTCCATCTGGTTAGCCCATTCTGCAGTGGTTTTTTTCTGGAAGAGGCGATCCAGGGTCTCGGTTAACGCTTCCCTGTGCTGTATTCTATCCGCATTTGATTGAAAGCGTGGATCCTCTTTGAGAGCATTTTCATTGAGCTCCATACATAGGATTTCCCAAAATTTTTGTGTTAAGCAGGCAACATAGAACCATCCATCGGCGGTTTTCACCAGTTGAGAAGGTGCCTGTGATGCGTGAGCAGAGCGTGGCTGCTTACCAGAAGTTACCCCCTCATTGAGGAACCATAGGCCCTGATAACAAAGGCAGTTGAGGGCAATATCAAACAAGTTTGTATCGAAATCGCCACCTTTACCTGTGATTTCGGTGCGCAGCAACCCAGAAACGGTACACAGTGCCGAATACACGCTCCCCAGTAAATCGACGACAGATACCCCAACTTTGGTGGGTATAGAACCTGGCTCTCCTGTGACCGACATCCAGCCGGTCTCTGCCTGCATGAGAAAATCATAGCCGGGCCAGCTTTTTCTATTGTTATCTCGGCCGTATCCAGAAAGGTGGGTACAAACGATTTTAGGATTGACAACTTTTAACTCTTCATATGTAACTCCAAGCTCCTCTGGTAAAGAACCGCGAAAGTTATCAATGACTGCGTCCGATTTAGAGACAAGCTTTAGGAAGACGTTTCTCCCGTCTGGCGTTCGAATATCCAATGCCAGGCTTTTCTTATTGTGGAGCGTTGACTCTCCACTTTCGTTATCTTCCTTATTCTCATCGAGATACAATGAGCCCATTCTTCTTAATGGGTTTCCATTTTGTTTAGGGTCCTCAATATTAATAACTTCGGCGCCTAACATGGCCAATAATGTGCCATGAAAAGAGCCTGCGCCCCAGGTTTCGAAGGAAAGAATGCGCTTATCTTGGAGAGGTAGCATTATGATAAGACCACTGTAATATTAGATATAGCTAACAATAGTCCGATATGAGCGCTGATGGATTGTTATACCACTTCAATTCGAAGTCGCCTATGGCTTTGAAGGGGATGATGTCATCCCGCTTTGGATAAAAAATTGATTTCTGAAGCCGATGCCAATGATTTTTCCTTGAAGCCTGAAGGAAGCTATAGGCATGTCGTATCTGGTTGCGAAAAACCTTGGATAATGCATATATTGGACATAAACCGCGTGAATAGTCTTACGTCAGGCTTGGTTTTTAGAGGTTCGTTAGCTGAAGATATCAGTCAATAGTGACTACGACTTTACCCATGGCTTGCCCACTGGCTAACCGTTCATGGGCTTTACCAATATCAGCTAGTCCATAGGATGTTTCGTCAAGTACTGGTCTGAGGCCATCCTCTTCAACAATAGACTTCAACGCTTTTAAAATGACACCATGCTTTTCACGATAAAAATTATGCAACATTGGGATAAGCATAAATACGACATGTAAAGATAGTCCTTTGAGGTGTGCTGTTGTTAGATCAAGTTCAACCATGGCAACCGTTGAGATAACTTGGCCATTGAGCGCAGATGCTTGAAATGAATTTAACATATTTGTACCACCAACGGAGTCAAACACAATATTGAAACCATCTCCCTTAGTGTATTTTTGTACATAGTCCTCTACTGATTCCTTTTTATAGTTGATAGGTGTCGCACCAAGTTGCTCTATCATCTTCATCTGTGGCTCACCAGAACCTGTTGAAAACACATCGGAACCAAAGTGCTTGGCTAGCTGTAAAGCAATATGACCAACTCCACCTGATCCACCATGGACTAGTACTCTCTGACCTGCTTGTATCCCCGCGCGTTGCCAGCCTTCATAGGCAGTAATACCAACTAATGGTAATGCAGCAGCCTCGCGCATACTTAAATTGGATGGTTTCAATGCTATTAATTTTGCATCTGAAACCATATATTCAGCCAGGGTCCCAGGTAGATTTGCTAATCCACCGGCACAACCATAAACTTCATCGCCAATTTTATAATCGGTTACACCATCACCAATTTCTTCAATTGTGCCAGAGAAATCCATACCCAAAATTGCGGGTAAGGGCGGAGAAAAAGGCAGTTCCTCCCCCATTTCTCTTAGCATTGTATCTACAGTGTTGACACTGGTTGCAGAGATTTTTATCAGTACATGTCCACTTTTGATGGTCGGCTTTTTTACGGTTACTTTTTTAAATACATCTGGGCTGCCGAAGGCGTTAATGATCATTGCTTTCATTTACAGTTTCTCGAAATTAATTGGTGGTCAGGTAAATTAAGAAGCACTCTTAATGTGATTGTTTGACTAAGACTCGAAAATCCATCACCATATTTTTTAGTTGAAAGGGTGTTATTGATTTATATACACAATAACACCCTTTGTAAGTTTAATTAATATTTTGCACCTTCATTACGAGTTCATTCCAATTGCGCTGATTTTCAATGTCATGCTCTAATCCTTGCTGATCCGCGATTGAGAATCGTTTTAGTGCGGGTGTTTTACTGGTTGCTTGGTATAGCCAGTAGGCTTCTGCTTTCAATGCCTCATCAATTGGTTTGTCGATTGATTCATATACAGCCTGCTTACACGCATTGATAGATTCAGCAGGGAATCGTGCAATTCTTTTTGCTAGAATGCCTACATATTCGTTGATTTCACCAGGGTCAAGTGCTTTATTAATTGTTCCAAATTCCTCTGCTTCATCCGCATCGAAGTCTCGGGCACTTAGAATGATCTCCAGCGCTCTCCCTAAGCCGGTCTGGCGAGCCATCCGAGATGCACCACCGCCGCAGGGCAGAATTCCCATACCAACTTCCATTTGCATAAACTTAAATTTGCCACGTGCGGCAAAGCGCATATCCATTGCCAATGCCAACTCGTGGCCGCCGCCTCGAGCAAAGCCTTCTAGTTTGGCAATGGTTGCCTGTGGAACTTTACTAATTCGCTCACAAACTGCTTGTAAATCGAGTAACTTGACTTCTTCACGGGATATTGCCTCATCAGACATATCCTTTAAGAGCTCGGTATCATAATGGCAGACCCAAATTTCAGGGTTTGCCGATTGAAAAACTACCACTTTGGTATTGCGATCCCGTTCCAGACGCATGGCTAAATTGTTAAGGTCCGCCAGCATTTCTTGCCCCTGGACATTAACTGGCCCAAAATCAAATGTGACCGTTAAAATGCCTTCCTTTTGAGCGGTTGAGAATGTAGTAAAGCCTTCATACTTCATCATTATGTCCTTTTAGGGGGGGAAGGTATTAGTTGTTTAAGTTACAGGTTATGGATTAGGGGATTTGAGCCCCTAACTCATTAGCAACGCGTTCAATTTCTAAAATAAGCAATTTACTCTTTGCCTCATCAAGAGCATCGGGGTGTGGCTGAGACCAATTACCCAGGTCGTTATCAAAGTACTTGCCGGTAGCACTGGAGAATTCATCACTAAGAGCTGCTCGAACCAATACATTAGCCCCAATACCGATATCTCTCCCAAGCGAGCCATAAGCCTCTTTGACCATTTTGCTGCCCAGGAATGATGCCGGGTTAATGGCAATAAATGCTGGGGCTTTATTGTCAAGGGATTTGGATAATTGGAATGTCCACATCGTAATAGCCAGTTTACTCTGGGCATAAGCATCACTATCGGAAAGAAGTTGCTCACCTTTAAGCGCTTCCAGATTCACAGGCGCTTGGGCGGCAGAGGATAGATTGATGATACGGCCATTACTATTGAACAGAGGTAAAAGGTGCTTGGTTAATATATATGGTGCAATAGTATTTACGATAAAACGAATATCGTACCCTGAGTCTGTAACCGGGTTAGGTATTTTAAGTACACCAGCATTGTTTATTAGTACGTCAATATTTGAATAATGATTTTTAACTTTTACTGCCAGTGCCTCAACTTCAGATAGGTTAGTGAGATCTGCCAGAAAAATATCTATTGTGGTTTCAGGGTAATCTTGTGAGATGCTTTTCGTTACCTGTGCCAGTTTAGACTTGCTTCTGCCATGCAACAGTAAAGTATGGCCTTTTGACGCTAATAGCTTTGCCGTTTCCAGTCCAATACCATCAGTTGCGCCTGTTAGTAAAATTGTCTTCTTCATTAATTATTCCTATCCTTTCAACTCTGGAAGAATATTTGTAGCAATCTGTTGAAGTGTTTCTTGTACGTCGCGTTTATTAAAGCGTAGATTAAGCGCAATATGATTAATGCCAATTGCCGCTCTTGACTTCAAATACACAGCTAATTGATTGATGCCGATGCGAAACCCCAAATGTATTGGTTGTGGCGGACAATCAGGGTCGCCAATAACATCAATATACAGTGGCTCCATAACTGGCTTGGCCGGGACCTCTTCTCTGCAGATGTTTTTTCTTAGTTGTTTGATAAAATGCTTCTGCTCTGCATGGGGCCTGGGGTATGTAATCCATCCGTCGCCATTGCTCACTAGCCAATCTGGGGCCTGCTGGGAGGACCCTGTTATTAGTAATGGCACTTGTTGGCCATAAGGCTTTGGCAAAAGGTCCACTTCGCCAGATACTGCCCCAAGACGATTGTCAAAATGAGGGTAGGGGGCTGTTATTTTTCGAATGTATTCGTAACTCTCACGAAAAATCGCCCCCCTCTCCTTATAAGGAACATTCATCGCTGGGTACTCTTCAGGGCGATCGCCGCTGGCAATGCCAAGGATAAATCGCCCTCCGGAGAGGTGATCAACCGAGGCAGCTGCTTTTGCAACGTGTGCTGGGTGGCGTAATGGCAAAATAAGACTCGCTACGCCGAGGCTAATCTTTGAAGTAGCACCTGCAAGTAATCCAAGATAGACGAAAGGGTCAAACACTTGCCCGGCATCACCAAATGAAGGCACATTGAACGGCACGTCTCTTAGCCAAACGGCGCTAAAACCTAGCTCCTCAGCGAGTTGAACTCTCTCAATATGATCTGCCATAGTTGGCACAGAGGTTGCCGAGTAGTTTTCAATAGGGACGACTATGCCTAAAGAAAGTCGTCCAGGCTTAAATACGCTATTGAAGCCAGTATTGATTTCGGGAAACCAACCATCTCTATCTCTTTGGCCAGAAGTCACTAAACATCCCCTTCAACATAGTTGACACAACGGGTTATGGTTGTTGGCATTGCCATGTCCTTTGCACAATTGGGATCATTCGGTCATATCCCATAAATGTTCAGAAGAAAGAAAATTACATCTATCGATCTCCTCTAATCGCGAACGAAATTCCTGTTATTGCTTGGCTACAAGCCCTTTGAGGGCAACTACTCAACAGTTGGGCAAAGCCTAATTCATTGGTTATTGCGAATAAATGATGTATAAATGGATTCAGAATACTGATTTTGGATATAATTAGTGGATACGAACGGAATAAGGCTTTTTGTGCTGGCTGCTGAGCTGCTCAATATCAGTTCCGCAGGGCGCCAGCTTGGTTTGGCTTCATCAGTAGCCAGTGCGCGCCTGTCAAAGCTTGAGGTTCAATTAGGGGCGGATCTATTCCATAGATCCACTCGGAAGGTCACTTTATCGACAGAAGGAGCCGAATTCCTTCCCTATGCTAGAGAGATCCTTGCCCAAGAAGATGCTGCCTTGGCAGCCCTGGGTAAAGGCAGTTCAAATGTGAGCGGAACGCTAAGATTTGCGGCTTCAAGCACATTTGTACAGCGCTTTGTAGCACCAATACTGCCTGAATTTCTTGAGCGATATCCCGGTGTGAATGTGGAGCTTAAGCTATCTGATACACAAGTTAACCTAATCGAGGGAGGCTTTGACTTAGCCCTACGCAACTATGCCGTAGAAGACAGTAGTCTTATTGGACGTAAACTTGCAGAAGACAAGAGAATCCTGTGCGCTTCCCCCAGCTACTTAAAGAAATACGGTGCCCCAAATACGCCTGAAGATCTCATTCGGCATCAGCTTTTGGTGTTTATGAATTCAAAGCCCAGAAAGCTGATATCTGAAAGTGATAAACAAGCTGGATCATTTCCTCCACCGAAAGGCAAGTCTCGAGTAATTTGTGATGATGGCGCCAGCATGCGTATAGCGGCCAAGGCCGGGGTTGGGGTTTGTATGAGTTCGTTATGGAATATTCATTCTGAGTTAGAAGAGGGCACACTGGTTCGGGTGCTTCCGGATTACAGAATTGATGACCAGGCAGCGATTTGGCTTGTCTACCCTAAATCTAATGTACTCACGTCAAAAGTCAGGGTGTTTATTGATTTCCTTGTTGAAAAGATTGGTGATTCGGCCACCTTGGCAAACTTGAAAATCTCATAAATTATTCCCCGCGTTATCCAGCTGTTCCGTAACTGGGGAGATAAATTGTATAGAAAATTGTGGCTGGAACTGTAAATTTAACGCTGTAGATGAAAGGACAGTTTTAATAGAGATGTAAGAAAGGAGTTGTTGTCGGCTAGAAATACAACAAACCCCTTCTTTAACTGGGGACACAAAAGAATTGCGTCTTTTGGGGTGAGGCTCAGTGGTGCGTTAATCCTGGACTCCGGCTAGCCTCAAATAAGAACCATGATCGCCTTTCGGCCTGATCAATATACTCCTCCAGTATACTTGCAGTTGCAATATCACGGTGCTTATCACAGAGCTCATGGACTTTGCGCATGTTGGCAATCATTTGCTGATTGTCTTCACCAAGTTCCGTAAGCATATCTTGTGGGTCTACATAATCCGCATCATTATCTGAAGATCGTTGCAGTTTGGCGATCTGACCAATGGAGCGAAGTGTGGTTCCCCCCAGTTTACGCACACGCTCTGCTAAAACATCGGTCATCTTGAAAATTTGACTGGCCTGATCGTCAAACAGTAGATGGTAGTCCCGGAAGTGTGGACCGCTCACATGCCAGTGAAAATTCTTCGTTTTCAAGTATAAGCTAAAGGTGTCTGCCAATAGTGTATTGACAGCAGTAGTAATGCTGCTCCTCGCGTTCTCGCCCAGATCCGTTGGAGCCGTAAGCCTGGCTTGATCCTTTGCGCTCACTTTTTCACTGGTTGCTTTTCTCATACGAAGCCTCACAAGGTTATGGCAAGGGGGGAGGACTAGAGGAGTAGATATTATCTTGGCATAAGATTAGACCTCTATGGGGTGACTTTCCAGTCAAATTGAGATCACTCTGAGACTCCCGGCTTTGCTCCCGCACAATATTTGGCAGGCGTCTGATCTAAACCAAAAGCCTTCATAAGTTGTCTACTTGCCCCAACATAGGACCCTAGCGTTGCGCCTGACCAGTAGCCTGTATCACAAGTCAAAGAAACACAGTCTCCTCCAAAAGTTACAAAAGGCTGATCACGCACTATTTTGCATGTGCAAATGGCCTTGAGTGGGTTCATTGGGTCGACAATGCAGGGTTGATCCAGGCAATCCGTCCAGGGTTTTCCCTCGGGACAGGAAAGTACTGGTTTAGTAGGTGCCTGAGCGAAAGAAAAAGTCGATAAGGTTTTTTTTACACCGGTCGAGTCAGTCACAGGAATCCGGGCTTTACATTCTGACATCCCAAAGTTCAAACCCCTGTTAACATCACATTGACAAATTGCATTTGAATCCGGGTTTCTGGGGTCCGGGATACAAGGAGCTGAAGTGCATAAGACATATTCATTACTGCAAATGATGCCCTCACTATTTTGGAGAGGCTTAAGCTTGCCTTCTTCAGCTGCTGTGTTAAACCCCGTAAAGGCAAGGGCAATCAAAATCATTGTGAATAAGAATGAATGTTTCTTCATGCACGTTTCCTTTATGAATTTAGGGTCGACTAGGATGTGAGTAGGTATTTATTCAAATTCAAATAATAGCAGTCGTTGATCAAATAGTGATTCCTATGTTGCTATCGGCCAGACAGTGTGTGGGAACACCCGAAGGATATGAATTTCAAATGGTCATTTTCAGCATCTAAATTGGTGTCGGGGTTTGCTAGATCACTACATGATGTATAGGGATAGAGTAGGGAACTATGATGATAACCTTTTACTTAACAGAAGGTCTTCTCCAGCATGGTTTCAATTTTGAAGGTAACCGAAAATTCTATAGGTTGTACTATTGAGTAGTATTGAGCCATTTAACAATGGCTTCATGCTCGCCTTCTCCTATTGTATTCATGCTTGGATGATGCCTACCATTAACTTTGAATATTTCTATATTATCTTTCTGCAATTGCTTATAACTTGCATACGGTGAAATTTGGTCTGAATCTGAGAGTATTAGTAGTGTCGGAGTCTGGGAGGATTTTAATAGAGGCTGTATGTTTGTATCTTTTAGCTTTACATTAGATTTTCTTAGAGCTAAAGCCGCTCCCTTGCGTATATTTTTCTCAGGGATAATCCGACTAAGTATGGGGTGGTCAATCTTTGCATAATTGTATACGGCCTCATCAAATTGCAGCATCGGAGCTAAAAGAATGACTCCGCTGATGTCTGATCTTAACGAAGAAATATGTGAGGCCGTTAAGGCGCCCATAGAGCTTCCTACAAGATATATATTTCCATCTTTAATAACCCCTTCTTCAATTAGGTTGTCAATAAGAGAGTTGATATATTTGCTATCATCCACTCCATATTTTTTTTTGCCACCAGTATCACCATGACCGAGAAGGTCTGGAACAACAACCTGAAGCCCAAGAAAGCGAAAATAAAGAGCAGAATCCAGCATGAATTCTTTTGAAGTGCGAAATCCATGCAATAAGATGGCGGTGCCAAAGTAACTTCGATCTAAAGAATTTCTACTTAAGTTAATCTTAACGATATTTTCTCTGTCACCCCGACTTAATGTTACAGAGTAGTTAAGATTATTTTCGACTAAAGGTGAACCGTAATAATAGCTAATACATATCTTTTTTTCTGATGGGCAATATTCTGTTTTCTTGAAATCTAACTTCTCAATGCGCTCGGTAGTTATTCTGTCAACAAATGAAAAGTTTTCAGCTTTTTCTATTGAGCTAGCGATTCTTTGAGAGCAGGCTGGGATAACTATGCATATTGAGATAACGGTTAATACTTTGGCTGAAATTGACTTGGCTTTCATATTGCTTGAGTTTAAATGGCAACTACAGTTTATTCATATGGCGCGTAGATAAATTCACGGCGCCATAAATTCCTCACTTGGTGATATCCCGCGTCAGCTTACTCTTGATATTTCAGCTTAGCTGAGCTTAAAATTCAGCTCAAACTTCCATTGCTTGGTCAAAGTCACTATCAATTAGGAAGTATATCTTGGCGGACGAGGTTTCTAGTGTTTTAACAATATACCCGCCTAATGTAAATTTTAGGTTGATCAAAATAAACATCTAGGCCTAATCCTATTGCCGTCATTTCATATCTTGTAGTTTAAAGATCATTAGCGAGCTTTAATCACTTTAATTTTGGATAGTGCTTACTTGGCAGTAGAGTAGGGC
Organism: uncultured Microbulbifer sp.; assembly: GCF_947498635.1. GTDB lineage: Bacteria > Pseudomonadota > Gammaproteobacteria > Pseudomonadales > Cellvibrionaceae > Microbulbifer > Microbulbifer echini. Next base: position 48,494 of record NZ_CANMKV010000031.1, read on the forward strand.
GGTCGTTTTACCGCGCCTCCTTAACCCGCTTGCTTCGCCCGCTTTCATGTCGTTCCCGCATATCGGAATCAATATAGCGATCGGTTGTGGCCATACTGGCATGGCCCGCATCATCACGAACATGTTCGCGGGGACGATATTTCACATCTTCGGAGATTCCTGTGTGTCTTAGCCAGTGCACCGTGGCAGCTTTCAAGTCTTCCGCATCTTCACCAAGGCCTTCTTCAACCATCCGTTGGTAAGCGGCATCGAAACAGTTCTGTACGATTAGCCTCACCTGTCGCGTGCTAGTAATAGGGCCTTTGCCTCGAGATTTCTGTACCAGTGGCGTCTGCTCATTGATACTAGGCAGAGCAGGGAGATGCAAATGTTTTCTATATCGTTTGAGGGCACTTAGCATCTGGTTGCAAACGGTGATAGCACGACCCTTATTACCTTTACCGGTGACGTGAAACCACCAGTTTCCGTCACGATCTTTCTTGAAATCACCCATCACTGGCGCCGAACGTTCATCCGCAACCAACTCGGAAATACGCAGATACATGGCGAATAAGGCGTTCATGATGAACAGAGTACGTTCGTGTTCAGCTGGTGATATTTCTGCCAGGATTTCTGCGGTTTCCAGCACATAGTCCCACTGTAGGTTGCTGATTCGACGCACGACTTGGCTTTGCTGATCGCGCCGTACAAACTTGCTTTTCTGGCGGATCAGGGCCACAGGGTTGGCGGGCACAAGGCCTTCCTGAAAGAGAAAATCGAAGAAAGACGACAGCGCGGTAAAGGTGCATTTTATTGCGGCCTGGGATGGCCTGAAGTCTTTGGATGATGGTGTTTTACCAGCACGAAATTCTACTTTGGAGACATTCACCACAAATGGCCGCCAGTCGGCATTTGCGATGCGTTGGCCATTATGGGTTTTAAACCTAGCGACATTTTTGGTGCCGATCCAGGTGATTGGGGGCTCAATACAGAACTGCACGAATGCCTCAATGTGTTCGCGCTTCAGCGATAAGATCGAGGCCTCCTCAATGCGCCAGGCCCATTGCAGCAATCTCTCAATCTCGCGGCGATAGCTATTAAACGTAGCTTGGCTGCCGTTGTAGCTGTAAAGAAACTTGAGTGCGAACTCCAGATCGGTATCAGCACCGAGAACGTGCGTATTGAGGTAGTGGTTGGCGGAAAAGTTGGTGCAACGAAATGGATTCTCAAAGTGACTGAGGTTGTCGATAAATGGCGTTGGTGGCTGATTGATGGCAGACATATGAAGGCTAGGTATTGTTGTTGGAATTTGGCTGATTATACGGCGAAATCACCGAATTATGAAATATCCGATATTCACAAATATCGGAAATAGCGGGAGCCCTGATGGGGCCTAACTCTTAGCTTTTTTCTTGGCTGCTATTTCCGATAACCATGTCTGTCCCTCTTGTGGGAACGACTGATTGCGATGTTCTGGCCGAACTTGTATCTGGTCGAGCTCTCCGATTATCTCACGTAATGCCCCCATGATGCTTTCCGTCTGTTTGGGGTTCCTGGTCTTAAGGTTAACCAGGTCTCGATTAATGCTCTGAAGGAAGTCGCGGAGCGGCTGAACTTCATTGGCAAAAATCGTGAGATGCACATCAAACATAGCTGGGTTATCAACTAACACACCAGCGCCCGCGCAGTTCATGCAAACTCTCCATTGTCGATCAATGACTATCCCTGCACATTGACTACAAAGCCTCTCAAGCAGCTGTATCGGGTATTCAATTGGTCAACTAGGTGTAAGTTCAGCAGTGTCGGGCTCGCTTTCGAAATCGTTGCTGGTCGGGTCGTTCTCGGCGGGATCAAAGCTGTCGGCACGTGCCATGTGCCAGGCCCGGGCATAGAAGCCCCCCTCGGAGGGTTCCCCAAGCAATTCGCCAGGTTTGAGGAAGACGTGGATTTGCGAAAACAGCTGCTGGCCCTTAACTGGCACAAAACGACTATCCATGGAGAAATCTACCATTGATTTCACGGCAGTATCGATCATTTATGGGCTTTAACCCAGCACGGAAAGTCGGCATTGTTGCCCTGGCAGATACTCCGAGTTGCAAAGGGCTGGATGATATTGGGCATCATTTCTTAAACTCCCAGTAGGCGGTATCTACCAACATCGTCCCTACCCCAGATTTCGAAACTGTACCTGAGGAGGTACTTTTGAGAGGTATCGGATGTTATAAACATGCGCCAGACGATGTTACTGAAATCAGTCGTGGGCATACTGGTCGCATAGTTTCAGTGGAATACGCGAAATTTGTAATTCGACCGCAATCGTCCACAATTTATGCATCGAAGATGGTACCAGGACTGGCTATCGAATTTGAAGGCGGCGTTATAGACCCTGCCCATTCCCTTATGCTACGTCAAGGTGGAATAGTTTATACCTCTTATCGCTTACCATAATTTGGGTAGTCGAAGAACTCCTTATTGCCCTCAGGCGAATAAGTTAAAAGGAAAGATTAATGGCCCACCCAGAAATTACGATGTCTGACGACACAATCCACAACCCCAAGGAGCCCCGACACTTTATGCGTGCCAAAATTGTGCCAAGGACTGTGCGTGTACGTCATGGTGGCAAAGTGATTGCCGAAAGCAATAACGTTTTGAGAGTTACCGAGCTCGAAAAAGATATACTTGATCCCGTTTTTTATTTTCCCAAAGAAGATATTTTCATACCTCTCTTTCCTCTTGACGGTAAGACTAGCCATTGTCCACTTAAAGGCGATGCCAGCTATTTCGCTGTCGATGATAAAGGCGAAACCATTGCATGGGCCTATGAAGCCGCTTTTGAGCTTGCCAAAGTAATCAACGGACGTATCGCGTTCTTCCCCGATCATGTCGTTATCGAAGAGGTTGGCGCCTCATCATGAGGTCAAAAATAGGTATGGCAAAAGTGCCTCTGAATAGCTGGATTAATGAGTGAGTGAAAAATTTCTTTTTAAGAACCATATGATCCAGCTAGAAAGAACAAATGGAGCAGTTAAAATAATAACATTAGCACTCATAAGGGTCACTGCAATTGGAACGGTTAACACACTTCCTGCAAGTGGGGCTAACCACTGTTTACTTCCATTTGATAATGCAATAGCACTCAGGGATGCATTATAACCAAAGACCCCAGCAAGGATAAGTGTTGGTGATAAATCTAGGAACATGGCCAGTAATGTAGCAAGCACACCGCCAATTATGCTCCAAAAAGCATGTGCTTTGCTGGAAATGAAAACTCCAACCAAAAAACAAATACCTGTAATGGGATTGTTTTGAAAGATAATCTGGCCTATACCTTCGAATACACCCCATGTTGAAATTTTTTCACTCGTAAGTGTTTCGGCCGACGCTAAATTTAGTGTTGGGGCCAATGTCCATATCGCCCATATGACCAGGATGTATGGCGCGGTATAAGCTGGAAGTGAAATATGACACATCATAAAGCGTATAATGAAGACTGTTAGAGCGCTTCCACCAATAATTAAAAAAACAGTAAGTGCAGATGGGGCATAGAGAGAGAATATGACCACACCAACCAAAGCGCCATTATACCCAAATCGTCCCTCTTCAATTTGTTTCGCTGGGTAATGTAAAGTACATGCACAAGCCGTTGCCGTGATAACACCAAGAGTGATTCCAAGAGCCATGATAGTGGAATTATTAACCCGGCGATCCTATAGTTCTATATAATATCCAAATGGATATTATTGATGCAAGAAAATTACCCGCTTCCG